>DATLXP010000084.1:0-3852 GCA_035575695.1 Vicinamibacterales bacterium | reverse complement strand
CGATTCCGGCAGCCGAAACGGCGGCGACGACGGCGCTCGGTCCGGGCACCGGTTCGACCCTGATGCCTTCCTGGTGCGCGGCTGCCACGAGTCTCACGCCCGGATCTGACACCACGGGCGTGCCGGCATCCGACACGAGCGCCACAGACTCCCCTGCCGACAGCCGCTCGATCAATGCGCGGGTCCGGAGATGTTCGTTGTGTTCGTGAAGGCTCGTTGTGGGAGTGGAGATGGAGTAGTGTTGGAGGAGACGGGCCGTGCGGCGGGTATCTTCCGCCGCGATGACAGAGACCTCCCGGAGCACCCGAAGCGCCCGCAACGTGACATCCTCGAGGTTGCCGATCGGAGTGGCGACCACGTAGAGGGTGCCCGTCATGTCCAGCGGGCCGATTGTAACGCATGTATTCAGCTGAACCCCTCCCACATTTTGTTGATGAGTACCTGGCCTACCTCCACGAAGTCCATCCGACGAGCGCGACGTTTGACGGCGTGCATCTCAATGACGACCTCCTCGAGGATCTAAGTCGGCAGGCGATCGACGGTCAGGTCCGCGATCTCGGCGGCTTCGCGCGGCGTCTCGGGGCGATCGGTTCCGGACGTCTGACGGAGACGGAACGCCTTGAGCGTCCGGCGCTGGAGGCGAATATCCGTACCCGGCTCTTCGAGCTCGAACAGGTCCGCACCTGGGAGCGCAATCCGCAGCACTACGCCGATCTCATCTCGACGAGCCTCGCCAGCCAGGCGCTCTTTGACTACGCCCCGCTCTCGGAGCGTGCCCGTCGCATCGCGTCGAAGTTACGGCAGGTACCACGGTTGATCCAGGCTGCGCGGGACAACATCAAGGATCCGCCCGGCATCTTCGTGAAAGTCGGCCTCGAGAGCCTGCGGGGCACGCAGCGCTTCATCGACGTTGACCTGCCGCGCGCGTTCTCGAAGCTCGGCGATCTCCACGTGCTCGGCGATCTCGCCGACACCTCGATCGAGGCGAGCGCCGCTATCGCCGGGTACATCGACTATCTCGAGAAAGACCTCGCGCCCCGCAGCAAGGGATCGTTCCGCCTCGGACGGGAACGGTTCGAGGAAAAGCTGCGGCTCGACGAGGGGCTCGCGCTGGACGCCGACCGCCTGCTCGCCATCGCCACTCGAGAGCTCGACATCGCGCAGGAGGAGTTCCGCCGCGTTGCCTCGAAGCTGAATGGCGGCGACCCAGCCGCGGTATGGGAGAAGGTGAAAGCCGACCACCCGCCGGCAGGTCAGCTCGTGACCGCGGCGCAGGAGCAACTGGGAGAACTGTCGACCTTCATCAACCGGAACAGGATCATCACCATCCCGGAAGGGGCTCCAGTCCACGTGGCGCCCACCCCCGCGTTCTACCGCTGGACGTTCGCGAGCATGTGGACGCCAGGACCCTTTGAATCCCGTCCGCTGCCGGCGACCTACTACCTCACCGACGTCGATCACTCCTGGGCGGCCGAGCGCCAGGCTGAACACCTTCGGGACTTCAGTTACGCGGCGTTGTGGTCCATTTCCATCCACGAGGTGTTTCCGGGTCATTTCCTTCACTATCAGCACCTGCGCAAGGTCGAGTCGAAATGGCGCAAGTCGATCATGTTCTCGTCGACCGCTTTCGTCGGAGGCTGGGCGCACTACTGCGAACAGATGATGCTCGACGAGGGGTTCAAGCGCGGGGATCACGCCGTTCGTCTCGGGCAGCTGGCCGAAGCCCTCATCCGGCTGTGCCGGTTCATCGTCGGCATCAGGCTGCACTGCGAGGACATGTCGGTTGAGCAGGGGGTGCGCTTCTTCAGGGAGCAGGCGTTTCTCGAGGAGGCGAGCGCCCGCCGGGAAGCCGAACGGGGCACCTTCGATCCTTCCTACATCCTTTACACTGCCGGCAAGCTCATGCTCATGAAGCTGCGCGAGGATTACAAGGCACGTGTAGGAGACAAGTTTTCAACCCGCGGGTTTCACGACGCGCTCCTCGCCAACGGCACCGTGCCGGTGTGGCTCCATCGCGCGCTCATGCTGGGCGAGCAGAACGGCGCAGCCCTGGAATAGCCATCGAGCAGCCTGCCGGGGTGCGCGTGCTATCCTTCATGTTTAGAGACAGTTATGCCCCTTTACGAGTACGAGTGCGACGCGTGCCATCACCGGTTCGAACGGATCCAGAAATACTCTGATCCGCTGGTGGATGTCTGCCCGTCGTGCGGCGGGGCGGTGAAGAAACTCCTCTCGTCGCCGGCGTTCCAGTTCAAAGGCAGCGGCTTCTACAAGACCGACTACCCGACGAAAACGTCAACCGAAGCAGGCAGCAGCAAGGCTTCGCGCACCAGCTCGTCGTCTGACTCGAGCGATTCGTCTTCGTCCCCGGCATCAGCCACCGCACCCGCCACATCAACGAGTGATTCCGGCAAGACCGACTCCACCAAGAGCGACGCGGTCAAGAGCGACTCCGGCAAGAAGGATTAAGAGTCGGTGCTGGACGCGGCGTACGTGCGTGATCACACCGAGGACGTCCGGCGCGGCCTCCAGAACCGGGGCCTGCAGCCGGACGGGGAACTCGAGCAGCTTGCGACGCTCGAGGCGCGCAGGCGGCGGTTGATCCCGGAGATCGAGGGGCTCAAACGCCAGCAGAACGCGGCGGCCGACGAGGTCGCTCGCGCGAAGCGCCAGGGGCAGGACGTCACCCCCATCTTTGCCGCGAACAAAGCTCGCGGCCAGCAGATCAAGCAGCTCGAAATTCAGCTGGACCAGGTCGAGCAGCAACGCACGTCGCTGTTGATGACGATGCCCAACCTGCCGCACGCAAGCGTGCCGGTGGGGAAGAGCGCGGACGAGAATGTCGAGGTGCGCCGGGAAGGCGCGCCACGCGAGTTCGACTTCGATCCCAAACCGCACTGGGACATCGGTGTGCACCTGGGCATCCTGGACTTCGAACGCGCGACCCGGATGTCCGGCGCAAGATTCTCCGTGCTGCTCGGCGCAGGTGCGCGGCTCGGGCGGGCGCTGATCAACTTGATGCTCGATCTCCACACGCGCGAGCACGGCTATCTCGAAGTCGAGCCCCCCTTCCTGGTCAATGCCGACGCCCTGCGCGGAACGGGCAACCTGCCCAAGTTCGAGCAGGATCTCTTCAAGATCGCCGGCGACTGGAACCTCTACCTGATCCCCACCGCGGAGGTGCCGCTGACGAACCTCCACCGCGGCGAGATCCTGGACGGTCGCGAGCTGCCCCTGCGGTACACCGCCTACACCCCGTGTTTCCGCAGCGAGGCGGGATCCTATGGCGCCGACGTACGCGGGCTGATCCGCCAGCACCAGTTCGACAAGGTGGAGCTCGTCAAGTTCTCCGCGCCGGAGCAGTCCTACGACGAACTCGAGGCGCTGACGCGCAACGCCGAGGAAGTCCTCAAGCGCCTCGCCCTGCCGTACCGCACGATGCTGTTGTGCACGGGGGACACGGGATTCGCGTCCGCCAAGACCTACGACATCGAGGTGTGGCTGCCGAGCCAGAAGACGTATCGCGAGATCTCGTCCTGCAGCAATACCGAGGCGTTCCAGGCGCGCCGAGCCAACATCCGCTACCGTCCGAACGGCACCGGCAAGGCGGAGCTCGTCCACACGCTGAACGGCTCGGGCCTCGCCGTCGGCCGGACCCTCATCGCGATCCTCGAGAACTACCAGCAGGAGGACGGCTCGGTGATCGTCCCGGAGGCGCTGCGTGGCCATATGGGTGGCCTCGAGGTGATCACCCCCCGCTGATGAAGGACGGGAGGGATACATGCGTTTCTCTCAGATGATCACCGCCGTCGATGCGCACGCAGCCGGCATGTTCGGCCGCGTCGTCATCGG
>DATLXP010000083.1:0-49993 GCA_035575695.1 Vicinamibacterales bacterium | reverse complement strand
CCACATCCCGACCAACATCGTGGTGACCTCCCAGAACGAACGGTCGCAACACAAGAACCGCGCGAGCGCGATGAAGGTGCTGCGATCACGCCTGTTCGATCTGAAGATGAAGGAGCAACAGGCGAAGCTGGAGCAGCTCGGCGGCGAGAAGAAAGACATCGCCTTCGGGAGCCAGATCCGCAGCTATGTCCTGCATCCGTACCAGCTCGTCAAGGATCACCGCACGAAAGAAGACATGGGGGACGTCAACCGCGTTCTCGACGGCGACATCGACGGATTCATCAAGACGTACCTGATGCGGAAGGCGTCGGGGTCGCTCGCGCCACCGAGTGATGATGACTAGCGATCGGTTTGCGGATTGTGGAGTGCGACGCGTTGTTGCGTCTGTTCGCCTAGCCGCTGAGCGGCGGTTCTTCCGGAGGCAACGAAGATGGCGTCTCCGCCCCAATGAATACGCCCGTCAGAGGATGCTGGCGGGCAAATTCACCCTCGTAGTGGACCGAAAAAGCTGGAGCCCCTCAGTCACGTCAAGCTACATTCCCTGCGATCCGTAGTGAATCCGAAGCGCCTAGTCGATTGCGAGCCCATGTTCTGGCCGCAACCCCACCCTGGTGTGAAGACCGAGCCGGGAGTCCGGGAGGGACTCGTCAGAGGTGGAAGCCGACCAGCCGGTAGTGCCATAGGAGCACGGCCGCAACCAACGAAATAAGGGAAAGCAAGCACAACGCCGCTCGACCCGCGAAACTCTCTGTGCTGCGCTGCCAGCCAAGCAAAGCGGCCACAGGGAGCGCGCCGCAGAGCACCGCTGCGGCCGATAGGAGCACGAGAACGACCCGAAGGCCGCTCCGCATGTGATCTGCCGCGCCGGCCTCGGGAGTGCTGATATCAACGCGGCGAACGCAACCGATGCAAGGGCGAGCGCCACGCCTCCTGCGCCGACGACCCCCCAAGCGGAGTTCGGGGTACGGCCGGTGCTGAGCTTGCGCCGTAGGATCCATCGGAGTCCGCGCACTGCCGCCGCGAGCATTAGTGCGAGACTCGCAGTGACAAGGAGGGCCGCGTGCACGAGCCCGCGCTGCCACCAGGCGAGCCGCGTGAACAAAACCGGATCCAGCAAGGTCCCGCCCATCGCGATCCGCGACGAACCATCCGCGTGTTCAACGAATCCCAACCGTAACCCTGCCTGCGGCCCGTTCCGAACCTCGAACGCGTCGTTGGCAATTGGATGCGCAGTGATCCTACCGAGACCACCAGGCGCGTGCATCGTGACACTGCCGTCCGCGTTCGAACGCACCGGCGTGTCGAGGAAGATATAACCCGCTCGCTCCACCGTGGTGGTGCTGAGCAGTGCAGGGCGATAGATGCCATCTATGGAATGCGCTGCCGCGCCCGCGGCAGCGGGCTCGGTGTCGCGCGCGAAATACCGATCAACAAAGGCACGTACAACTTCGGTACGAAGGTTTTGAAAGCGTCCGCCCTGCCGCATGGAGTGGACGACGAAAATTCCAACTCCCCGCGACGGGGCCAGCCAAGCGACGGAGAAGTGGTGCCGGGCGCCGGTATGATAGAGCGCGTGCACGCCGCCGAGATTGGTCTCGAACCAGCCGAGCGCGACGCCGGGCACGGCGGGATGGGCACGCCAGTGCGTCGCGTGCATCACGCCGAGCGAAGCGGCGCGCGGCCCCACGGTGTCGAGCTGCGCGACGAGGAAGCGACCCATGTCGCTGGCAGTCCCCATCATCGCGCCGGCGGGTGCGGGGAGGAGGTAATCGACGACCTTGTCGGTCCCAGCTGTGGCGATGCGTCGCGCGAGCTCAGTGGGGACGGGTTGGCGGAACGTCGAATCACTCATTCCCGTCGGCGCAAAGATCTCCCGCTCGACATACTCGGCGAACGGCATTCGACTGGTGCGCTCGACGATCCGTCCCGCGAGCGCCATGCCGTGATTCGAATAGCGCAGCACATCGCCGGGATGGGTTCCAGAGCGCCAGCGGATTAGAGCTAAGTAATCGCCCAACGGGATAAGGCGCGCGGCGTCGTCTACGGTGCCCTGCATGAATGGCTCGTCGAGCCCGCCGGTATGAGTGAGCAGATCCTCGACGGTGATCGCGCGCCACGCATTCCGGGTTGGAAGTTGCCAGCCGAGATACCTCGTCGCCGGAGAATCGAGTGCGATTCGTCCGCGATCGACTTCGCGCATCACGGCGTCGGCAGTGACTAGTTTGGAGAGTGACGCCAGCCAGAACATCGTCCTCGCGGGATCTACTGGGCGGCTACCCGCAGCATCCTCTGTACCGTACCCGCGTGCAAAGATGATCGCTCCGTCCTTCACAACGACAAATGCGAGGCTTGGCTGCGACGAACTCCGGAGGTAATCGGCGAAGGCCGAGTCTGCGAAAGTCGCTATATCCGCTGTCGTGAGCTCTCGCCGCGCGACGGATGACTGTGCGTTCGAAACACTCGGCCCCACTGAAAGGCTCATCACGACGAACGCGATCACTGTCGGCCGGATCCGTCGGCGAAGACACGCAACAACCATCGCTACTAGGATCGCGGGCGGAATCCCGTACATAGCGTCGGCTCGGTCGAAGGCGTAGGGGCCGCGAATGTCGGTCATGGCAGCAAGGCACGGAATTCCGATGGCCAAGACCAGTCCCCAACGCCAAGCACCCGCTGGGCGCCACCATGCGAAGAGGCTGGTGGTAGCGACGAGAGCCATCCACATCGGGCGGCGCGTGTCGCTCGCCTGATCGAGTGAGGCGATCAGGAGTCCGGTGGCGAGCGCCAGGCCGAGTGTCCCGGGGTACGCAGTGCAGTCTCGAAGGCGCACTACAACGATTTCGACAAGAAGCGCCCGAACGCACCCGGCAGCGAAGCGCTGCCGGAGCGAGCTATTGGGGAGCGCCTCTAGCTCCGCGAGCATTGCTTCGGACCACTCCCGCCGCGGCGGCGGAAGCAGTCGTCCGAGCAAGGCGATTACGAGCGAATGATTCACGTCGCGGTTCTCGGGTCGCCGTAATTCAATCCTCGCGGCGCCCACTCTTTGAGGACGCCCCGCGCGTCTGAGGCGGCGCCGCCAGCGAGGCGGTAGAGGTGGCGGGGTGGTCGTCCGTCGCGTGCGGGAGATTCCCAGCGAGTCTCTAGCCATCCAGCGTCGGCGAGACGCATCAGCACGGGGTAGAGCGTCCCCGAGGGGAGCTCGAGCGCGTTCATGAGGGCGTAGCCGTGGTGCCACCGCGACGGCAAGGTTACGAAATGCTCGAGGACGAGCTGAGCGGCGTGGGAGAAGCGGAGCGGGCGGCGCACGATCTAACTCTATATATATTGACTTAGCTGTCAAGAGCCCCACCTCCATGCCCTGCGGGTCATGCGGCGGGCGGCAGAATAACACCGCTACAGCACCTTGTCCGCGGGGCTCCTCACCATTCGTCCCCCTCGTCGGTAAAGCGACGCATCAGTGGCGGGTCCTGTCGCCGCACAGCCCCTCGGGCACGTGCGCGTGCGCGTGTCGCGGGCGTGCGCTCCGGCGACCGGCGGGGTGGCGCCGTCCGGCGCCAGGCTCCGCTGGGGTCGCGCGGAGGACCGGCGGCGGCGTCTCACAGCAGCACACCGGCGCGATTCGGCCAGCGCGCGGCGTCAGCTCAGGCATGGCGGGCCGCGTCCGCGGGGATTCGCCACCGGCGTAGCGGATTCCCGCGCGCATGAAGTGATCGTTCACTGCCAACCCCAGCGGACGCGGGGATCGTAAGGCGAACGCCGGAGGGTCGTTTTTCCGCGCGTCCGGCGGAGGCGCCGGTGGGCTGCTGTGGCGCCGACGCCCGTGAACCCCGCTCATCGAGCACGATGGCCGTCAACAATGCCTATTGCTTGATAGACCCCGGCTGCGTGCCGACGATGAAGGCTTCGGAGATCGCCCCCGGCGTGCCATCGGCGGCCGCGCCGCCGGTTCCCTTGTCCACGGAGAGGAAGACGATGTTGCCGGGCGGATCGAACTTTGGCGGATCCTTGCGGTCACCGATCCACGCCTTCATCACGTCGATCCAGATCGGCAGCGCGGCCGCCGTGCCGGTCTGGTTGTGGCCGATGGGCTTTTTCTGGTCGAGCCCCACCCAGACCCCGACGGTGATGTCCGGATCGAAGCCGATGAACCACGCGTCGGTGTAGTCGTCGGTCGTCCCGGTCTTGCCCCCGACCGGCCAGCTCAGTTCCGCGGCTTTCGCCGCCGTCCCGCGCTGCACGACGCCGCGCAGCAGGTTCGTCATCACGAATGCCGTATCGGCGCGGATGGCGTCTTTCGGTTCCGGCCGGTTCTCTTCGAGGACGTTTCCTTCCCGGTCGGTCACCTTCAGTACGGAGTAGGGCTTCATGCGCACGCCCTGATTCGGGAAGACCGCGTACGCGTTCGTCATCTCGACCAGGGTGGCTTCGGCCGCGCCCAGCGCGATAGGCAGGTACGGGGGGAGCGGGGACTCGAGCCCGAGTCGCCGGGCAAACATGATGACCTGCCGGGGACCGAGCTGTTCCATCATCCGCACGGCGGGCACGTTCCGGGACTGTTCGAGCGCGCGGCGCAGGGTGATCGCCCCTTCGAACCGGCGGTCGTAGTTCATGGGCGAGTACGCGGGCTGACCGGACCCGCCCGAGAAACTCGCGGGAGAATCCATGACGACGCTCGCGGGCGTGTAGCCGCGGTCGATCGCCGCGGTGTACACGATCGGCTTGAAGGACGATCCGACCTGCCGGAAAGCCTGCGTCGCGCGATTGAACTTGCTGCGTTCGAAGCTGAAGCCGCCGGTCATCGCGCGGACCTGCCCCGTTCGATTATCGAGCGCGAGGATCGCCCCTTCCACAACAGGCGGCTGCTCGAGAGACCCGGTCGCCGCCTTCGTCGCCTCATCGACGGCCGCCAGCCGCACTTCGATCAGGTCGCCGAGTGAGACGAGCTGGGTGCCGACCGTCTTCCTGGTCCAGCCGTATCCCTTGCGGTCGATCGTCGCCGACAGTAAACCCGCGCGCGCGTGAATCGTCGTACCGTCGGCTGCCGTCACGACGGCTGGGACCACATGGCCCACGCGCATCGGGCGATCCCACCGTGCGTGACGGAACGCCTCGACCGTGTGGCCCTCAGCGACCACGTTACGCCGAGGTTTGCGCCAGCCGCGGACTTTGTCGATGCGGCGGAGACCGTCGTCGAGCGCGCGGTTGACCGCGTCCTGCAGCCGCGTGTCGAGGCCGGTCTGGACGGACAGTCCGTTCTCATAAAGCTGCTTTGCGCCGTACCGCTGCTCCAGCTCCTTGCGGACCTCCTCGACGAAGTACGCGGCCACCGACTGCGGCCCTCCAGGCTCGCCGCGGGTGACGATCGGTTTTTGCCTGGCCTCGTCCGCCTGCGCCTGCGTGATGAATGCGACTTCCGCCATGCGGCCGAGCGTATAGTTGCGCCTGCGGAGCGCCGCCTCCATGTTGACGTAGGGGCTCTGCCGAACATTTCCCTGCAGGATCCCCGCGATCATCGCCGCTTCCTCCAGCTGGAGGTCCTTGGCGGACTTGCCAAAGTACAACCGCGACGCCGCCTCGACGCCGTACACGCCGTGGCCGAAATACATCTGGTTGCAATAGAGCGTGAAGATCTCGCGCTTGGTGTAGCGCTTTTCGATCTGGATCGTGAGCAGCGCCTCGCGGATCTTCCGCTCCCACGTCTTTTCGTCGGTGAGGAACAGCTTCCGCGCGAGTTGCTGCGTCAGCGTGCTCGCGCCCCCAGCCTTCTTGCGCTTGATGATGTCCTTGATCAGCGTGACGATGATGCGCGGGATGCTCAGGCCGACATGCTGCTCGAACTCGTCGTCTTCAGCCGCGAGGATCGCCTGGCGCAGCATGGGGGAGATGGCGTCGTACGGGATGACCTCCCGCCGCTGGATGGCGAATTCTCCGATAATCTCGCCGCGGGTGCCGTAGAGGCGCGTAATCGTGCTTGGCGCGTAGTCGTCCAGATCTGAGATCTTGGGAAGGTCGCCCGTGTAGGCGAACACGACGCCACTCGCGATGCCGAGCAGCGCCGCGATGAGGAACAACGCGGCGATGCCGGCACTGCGGGCGATGCGGACGACGACTCGGGCCATATCAGAAAACCAAAACTTCCCTAATTCCCTCCGCCAGCCGGACGTCGGACGGACTGGCCTCTCGCCGGCGCGTCGCCGCCCCGGGGGCGGGAGTGCGACGGCGTGGCCGAAGGGGGCGTGCCCGAAGGCGGCGTGGCCGAGGACGGCGCGGAAGAAGGCGGCTGCGGTGCCGAGTACTGTCCGCCTGACCGCTCCCGGCGGGGCGGCTGCGCGGACGGAGGCGCCGGTTCCGATGGAGCACTCCGGCGATCCTGCGGCGGCGGCGACGCGCGATACTCCGGGGCGGATCGTCTGCCCCGCGGCTCGGTCGACCCCACATCAGCGTGAGGCGCGTCGCCACCACGGGGTGTCGCCCGGCGCTCGACAGGGTCGTATATGGACCCGGCCTGATAGCCGTCGCGCCTGCGATACGCGTCGTTGTCATCCCGGCGGGACGACGGGAGGCCGCGAGGCAGGCCGCCGCGATCGTCGACCCTGGGTTCAGCCCGCGGTGCTCTGTCGTAGGCTGGAGGGGCCTCGCGCTCGGATCGCACCAGGGGACGGTCTGGCGCCATCCGTCCGCGCGGATCCGCGGGGGGTTTATCGGCGTGGCCCATCGTGGCTCCATCGGCGGTCCGTGGCATGGATCGATCGGACCGACCCTCGGCCGGCGCGGTGCGGCGGCTGGCGGCTCCGCGGTCGGGACGCGCGGGTTCTGGGGCGATGAAGCGGCCCGCGGATCCATCACCGCGGTTACTGAGAAGAGGAGCAGGTCCGCGCCGCGAGCCGGCCGTGCCGGCTACACGGATCGGGGCAGCCGAACGCGGCACGGCGTAGCCGGCGGCTCGGGGCGCCGAGTCGCGCGGCGAAAAGGCGCTGCGCGAAGCCGGGTCGAGGTAGTTGCTCGAGACTCCGCGCCGATTGACGGCATCGACGCCGAAGTGTCGCTGGGGGACGACCGTCCACGCGCGCCACGGATCGTCGCCCCGGCGGCCCCGATGAATATTGACGTTCACGATCTGCACGACCGGGCGGTTGTCCCACCCGAGTGGGCACCAGCTGACGTAGCCGGGCGCGGACGCCCAGGATACCCACGCCGGAGCCCACGTCCGCCCGGGAATCCAGAACCAGGAACCAGACGACACGCCCCAACGCCCGTAGTGATGCGTGGGCCACGCCCACGCATCGCTGCCGATCCACGTCAACCCGTAGGACGGGAGTGTGGACCATCGCCCCTGATAGTAAGGGCGCCAGCCGTCATCAACGCGGGGGTACCACACGTAGCCGTAGGACGACTCGTGGCGCCACGATCCGTGTCGATCCAGCGTGCCCGCGTATGGCCGCACTTCGTCCGCCAGATACTGCGCCGAGAGGCCGAGCCGATCGCTTCGACGTGCTTCCGACCAGCGATCGAAGCCGTCCCACGCAGCGGAGTTGAACACGTAGGCATACGAGGGGGCCGCCTCCGCGCGGGCGAACGCGCGCTCGCCGGCTCGAAGCGCCGTACGGCCGTCATCGTTGATCAGCTCCGCACGACCGCGAAGGACCGCAACTTCGAGCTCGGTCTTTTGGAGCATCGCCGCTCGGTACTCGCCGGGCTCGGCGATCTGCAGCCAGGCATGAGGCGCATCGATGCGATACGACACGCCGCGCGCAGGCCCCGGGATCGACAGGCGCACGCGGCCGTCGATCAGACGGACCAGTTCGTCGGACTGCAGGTCGATGGTGGTGTCGTGATCGAGGTGGAGTGTGCTGCCGTCGGCAAACAGAATTTCGATGCGTCCGGCACGCGTGCGGAGCCGATCGCCCGCCAGCAACGGCATGTTGCCCGGAGCTTCGTCCGAGCGACCGTCACGTTCGAGCGTAACGCTACCCTCGACAATGGAGATATGCGCCGGGGCCACATCGGCGACGGGGAGGCCTTGAGCGCGGACGGCGTCCGCGCGGCACACCACTGCGAGGGCCACGACGGCCGAGATGACAAGCGAACGGCGAACCATAAAAGACCTCGAAGCAGGGGACGGTCGGGTTCCCCGGAACAGCGGTAGCACCGCTGCGGCAGGCTGGCAAGCGCAAGTATAACACCTCTGGAAATGTAACGAGCGCCCCGAGATTGACAGATGACCGCTCAGATTTTATAATGCGTACGTTATAAAGGATTGCCTCCGTCGTTGTCCGGAGGCCGTGAGGACAAGAGAAAAATGAGCAAGATTATCGGTATCGACTTGGGCACCACGAACTCGGTTGTGGCAGTGATGGAGGGCGGCGAACCGGTCGTCATCACCAATCCGGAAGGGAGCCGCATCACCCCGTCGGTCGTGGGTTTCACCAAGTCTGGCGAGCGCCTCGTCGGTCAGGTCGCCAAGCGTCAGGCGGTCACCAATCCTGAGAACACGATCTTCTCGATCAAGCGGTTCATGGGGCGCAAGTTCGACGAGGTCTCGGAAGAGATGAAGATGGTGCCCTATTCGGTGGAGCGCGCCAGCAACGGCGACGTCCGCATCAACTCGGGCGGCAAGCCGTCGTCTCCCCCCGAGATCTCCGCGATGATCCTGCAGAAGTTGAAGCAGGCGGCGGAGGAGTACCTCGGGTCTGCCGTGACCAAGGCCGTCATCACAGTGCCGGCGTATTTCAACGACGCGCAGCGCCAGGCCACCAAGGACGCCGGCCAGATCGCCGGTCTCGAAGTGATGCGCATCGTCAACGAGCCGACCGCGGCCGCCCTGGCCTACGGTCTCGACAAGAAGAAGGACGAGACGATCGTCGTGTACGACTTCGGCGGCGGCACGTTCGATATTTCGATTCTCGAGGTCGGCGAGGGCGTGGTCGAGGTCAAGGCGACCAGCGGGGACACCCACCTGGGCGGCGACAACCTGGATCAGAAAATCATCGACTGGATCATCGACGAGTTCAAGAAGGACGAGGGGATCGACCTGGGCAAGGACCGCATGGCGCTTCAGCGCCTGAAGGAAGCCGCGGAGAAGGCCAAGATGGAGCTCTCGAGCGTGATGGAGACCGACATCAACCTTCCATTCATCACGGCGGACGCGACCGGTCCGAAGCACATGGTCAAGAAACTCTCGCGGGCGAAGTTCGAACAGCTCGTGGAGGACCTGCTGCAGAAGACCGTCGGGCCGACCAAGCAGGCGCTCGCCGACGCCGGTGTGGACCCGAAGAAGATCGACGAGGTCGTGCTTGTTGGCGGCTCCACCCGCATCCCTCGTGTGCAGCAGATCGTCAAGGACCTCTTCGGCAAGGAACCGCACAAGGGCGTGAATCCGGACGAGGTCGTGGCGGTCGGCGCGGCGATCCAGGCGGGCGTCCTGGCGGGTGAGGTCAAGGATCTGCTGTTGCTCGATGTCACCCCTCTCTCGCTGGGGATTGAGACCCTCGGCGGCGTGATGACGACGCTCATCCCGAGAAACACCACGATCCCAACGCGGAAGAGCGAGACCTTCTCGACGGCGGCCGACAACCAGACGAGCGTCGAAGTGCACGTCTTGCAGGGGGAGCGCCCGATGGCGCGCGACAACCGGCCGCTCGGCAAGTTCCACCTGACGGGGCTTCCGCCCGCGCCGCGCGGCGTGCCGCAGATCGAGGTCACGTTCGACATCGACGCCAACGGGATCGCCAACGTCTCGGCGAAAGACATGGCGACCCAGAAGGAACAGAAGATCACCATCACGGCATCGAGCGGCCTGTCGAAGGACGAGGTCGACAAGATGATGCATGAAGCGGAATCGCACGCCGACGACGACCGCAAGCGCAAGGAAGAGATCGAGACGCGGAACAAGGCGGACCAGACCGCCTACGCGGCCGAGCGCATGCTGAAGGATGCCGGCGAGAAGGTGTCGGCGTCGGACCGCCAGCCCGTCGAATCGGCGATCCAGGACCTGAAAGCCGCGATCGAGAAGGGCGACGTGGCCGAGATGAATCGCACGATGGAGACCCTCAACACCGCGCAGCACAAGATCGCCGAAGCGATGTACAAGGCCGCGCAGTCATCGAGCGCCGGCGAGCCGGGCGCCCAGACCTCGTCACCAGGCGGAGACGCGGGCGCTGGCGCCGAGAGCCATGCGTCAGGCGACGTGATCGACGCCGAAGTCGTGGAAGAAGAAAAGAAGTAACGAATCGATAGATCGATGAACTTCTACTCCATTCTGGGCCTCGCGCCCAGCGCGAGCGTGACTGAGGTCAAGCGAGCGTACCGCCGGCTGGCGCGGCGTCATCATCCGGGGATCAACCCCGGCGATCGGGCGGTCGAGGCGTTGTTCCGGCGCATCTCCGAAGCGTACGAAACGCTTGCGGATCCGGAGCTCCGCCAACGGTATGACACGGCGGTCCCCCAGGCGCCGGACGAAGACCGACGGGCGTTCGAGTTCACGGGATTCGATTTCACGGTGGCGGCGCAGGGGCTCGAGTCGGCAACGTTTACGGAGCTCTTCGCGGAGGTGCTCCACCCGGTCGCGTCAGCCGACCGTGGGCGCACGGAAGCGGGCGCCGATGTGCACGCGTCCCTGAGCGTGTCGTTCGACGATGCGCTGAGGGGCGTCGAGCGTCAGATCATGGTGACGCGTCACGTGTCCTGCGTCTCGTGTCAGGGCGCCGGGGAAATGCGTGTGGCGGAAGTGCCGTGCTCCCGCTGTGACGGCTCCGGCGCGGTGCGATGGGCGCGGGGGTACATGCTGTTCACCAAAGCGTGCGCGCCGTGCGCCGGGACGGGCCGCGAGAAGAGCCGGACCTGTGGTGTGTGCGGAGGTCCGGGGCGCTCGGTTCGAAGCGAAGGCATCCGCCTGAGGATTCCAGCAGGTGTGCGGGACGGGGCCCGTCTGCGGGTGCCTGGCAGGGGTCACGCAGGCCGTTGCGGCGGGCGAAACGGGGACCTCTACGTCGACGTCAGTGTGCGTCCGCATCGCGTCATGCGGCGAGACGGTGACGATCTCCACATGGTCGTTCCGGTGGCGGTCCACGAGGCGGCACTCGGAGCGCGCATCGAGGTGCCCTCCTCCGACGGGCCGCTGCACGTGAAGGTCCCGGCGGGCGCGCAGGCCGGCCACCGTTTCAAAGTGAGCGGGCGCGGTGCCGTGTCGCCATCCGGCGCGCGAGGCGATCTCTACGTCGAGATCCGGCTGGCCCTGCCTGCTGTCGTCGATGCTCGTTCGAAGGAGCTGATGCGCGAGTTCGCCCGCCTCAACCCGGAGGACGTCAGGCGCGACTTCCTCGAGTCGTTCGCGTCAGAAGGTTGACATGGCGAAGCGAGGCGGCAGAGCCTACTACATGATCAGCGTGGTGGCGCAGAAGTACAACATCCACCCGCAGACGCTGCGGCTGTACGAGCGCGAGGGGCTCCTCAAGCCGTCACGAACGGATGGCAACACGCGGCTGTACTCGGAAGACGATCTCGAGCGGCTGGAAACGATCCTGTCGCTCACGCGAGACCTCGGCGTCAACCTGGCGGGGGTCGAGATCATTCTCAACATGCGCTCGAAGATCGAGGCGATGCAGGGCGAGGTTAACGAGTTCATCGAGTACGTCAAGCACGAGCTCTCGCGCGGCATAGGCGACTGGGAGCAGCGCCTCAGCACCGCACTCGTGAAGTCCTCGCCGACCGACCTCGTCCGCGCATCCATCTCCTCCTCGTCGTTGACGCCTGCCGAGACGACGCCGGTCGACGCCGAGCACGTCGAAAAAAAAGTGTGACGTGGCGGTCGGTGTCGAGCCGACCGATCGTGACGCGAGTGCTACAATGGCGCCTCTCCCATGTGCCCCCTCTGCGACAACACCGGATGGAAGCCGCTCGACGTCAACGGCACGCGTCGCGTCATCCGCTGTGACTGCTGGCGCGAAGGGACCACGGCGCGGCTCCTCGATGAAGCGCGCATCCCGCCGCGCTACCGTCGCTGCGAGATCGAAACCTTTGTCACGTATCCGAACGAAAAACTGTTAGGTGCGGTACGTGTCGCGACGAAATTCGCCGACGAGTTCCCGGCGATTCCCAAGGGCCTGTGTCTCATCGGGCCCCCGGGCATCGGCAAGACGCACCTGGCCGTCGCCGTGCTGCGGCGCGTGATCCTCACGCGCGGTGCGCGCGGTCTCTTCTACGACACGCGTGATCTGTTGCGTGTCATCCGCAGCACCTACAACCCGCTCGTCCGTACGGCGGAGATGGACGTGCTTCGGCCCGTCATGGAAGCGGACGTGCTTGTCCTCGATGATATCGGGTCCGAAAAGACCTCCGAGTGGGTCGAAGAGACGATGAATCTGATCGTGAATACGCGCTACAACGAGCGGCGGCACACGATCTTCACGTCGAACTACGATGACACGCCGGATGGCGCCGCCGACGACAATCAGGACTTCTCGCTCAAGGAGCGCATCGGCTTTCGGATCCATTCGAGGCTGCACGAGATGTGCGATTTTGTCGAATGGGACGGCGCCGATTATCGACATGCCCCTCCCAATGCCGGCGCTGAAGACCTGTCGATGGGTTGGGAACGAAAAAAACAAACGGCTCCGAAGCGACCGCTCCCGTCGAAGGCAAAGGGACCTCTGCGCGCGCAACTCAGGGGCACGCCGCAGGGGACCAAGGATCTCGGCTGGTCCGGCGGCAAGGCGGGATCCTGATCGGCCGCAATGTTAGGCCTCTACCTGCACATTCCTTTCTGCTCGGCCATCTGCAATTACTGCAATTTCAACCGCGGCCTGTTTGAATCGGGGCTGAAGGATCGGTACGTCGCCGCGCTCGAGCGTGAGATCCGTTCGTCGGGCAACGGTGAGCCGGTCGACTCGATCTTCTTCGGCGGCGGCACGCCGTCGCTGCTCGATCCATCGGAGATCGGTCAGCTGATCGCCGCCTGCCGGGACAGCTTCCTTCTCGCGCCCGGTACCGAGGTGACGCTCGAAACGAATCCGGAGACGTCGTCCGCCGCGCGCATGGAACAGTTCCGCGCCAGCGGCGTCAATCGCGTCAGCTTCGGCGTGCAGTCCTTCCGGCAAGACGAACTCAAACGCCTCGGCCGGATTCACTCCGCGACACGAGCGCGCGAAGCCGTCATGGAGGCGCGAGAGGGAGGCCTCGACAACGTGAGCGTCGATCTCATGATGTGGCTCCCACAGCAGACGCAGGCGCACTGGCAGGAAAGCGTCGAGTCGCTGATCGACGTCGGCCCGGACCACGCATCACTCTATATGCTCGAGCTGTATCCCAACGCGCCGCTGAGGGAAGACATGGCGCGCGGTGGCTGGTCGCTCGCACCGGATGACGACGCGGCGGACATGTATCTGTGGAGCCTCGAGCGCCTGGAACAGGCCGGCTATGCGCAGTACGAGATCTCGAACGTCGCGCGTCCAGGACGACGAGCGCGCCACAACCTCAAGTATTGGGACGATGGCGAGTGGCTCGGCTTCGGCTGCGGGGCGCACTCGACCCGTGAAGGTGTGCGGTGGAAGAATGTCGCGTCGACCGACGACTACATCGCCCGAGTCTCGGTTGGATCGCCGCTGTCGTCGGAGCGTCGGGTATTGTCGGGCTCGGAGCGTTTGGAAGACGCGCTCTTCACCGGCTTGCGACTCACGGATGGCATCGACCTGGACGCGGTATCGACGCGGTATGCCACCGACGTGTGGGCTCGATATGGTGGCGCGCTCGCGCCGTTTGTCGAGGAAGGGCTGGTCATCCGCGAGGGTTCGACCTTGCGGATCAGCAGGAACGGCATGCTTATGGCAAACGAAATTCTTCAGGTGTTCGTCTAAACAGGACCAGCTCGCCGATACTGTGTCTGGCCGGGTTGCCGTCGGTACGTTACAGTCGTTCTTTGTGCTCGATCACGTCGATCAAGCTGTGCCCGTTCAAGGAGGAGTTTGGATGCGTCGCCCGTTCGTAAAAATGACAGCTCTGGCGCTGGCCCTGGTGCCGGTAGCCGCATTTGCCCAGACCCCCCCCGCGCAGCCACCACCGGTCAAGCCGGCGGTCCAGCAGCCGGTCACCCCGGCGCAGCCCGCCGCACCCGCGCAGCCCATGGCGCCCGGACAGGCTGCCGCGCCAGCCACGCCCGCGGCGGCGAAGCTGACGTTCAAGACCAACGCGGGGATGCTCCTCGTCCAGGTTAAGCCGGATCAAACGGCTGCGTTCGAGGAAATGATTGCCAAGCTGCGTACGAGCGTTGCCACCTCCGCCGATGAGACCGTGAAGCAGCAGGGAAACCTGAAGGTCTACAAATCATCCGAAGCGGGAGCCGGCGGCAACGCCCTGTACGTCGTGCTCTACGATCCGGCGACGCCAGGTGCCGAGCATTACTGGCTCGACGTCGTCAACAAGACGCTGACCCCGGATCAGCAGCGCGATCCCGCGACCCGCGAGATGTACACGAAGTGGGCCGGCTCCATCGCGACGATGAATCAGTTGAACCTGACCAAAGTCGGGGGCATGTAAGTAGTTCGCACTCCTCACTCACGACGGCCACCTCGTGGCGTCGTGAGTGGGGAGGCTCCTCGTCGCCCGTCAGAACTTCAGATTCACTCCCGCGTAGAACCGCTGCACCCTGGCGTGCCGTGACTCCCCCCGCAAGTTGATGATCCGGTAATCCAGCCGAAGCCGCAGCGGCCCCACCAACGACATTTTCACACCGCCTCCGACGTTCATCGCGAGATTCGACTCGCTCAACACCCCGGACGGTTGTGTGACCGACCTCCGGTAGAGGCCGCCGCCCGCCGTCGCGTAGAGCTGCATCCCGGCGATCGGGAACGGCGTCTGTGCGAGTCCGTTGATCATGTAGGTCTTGAGCGCGGGTGCGTCTTTCGCCTGGTCCTCGACCGTGTCGGCGTACTCGAACTCGAACCCGACGACAAGCAGGCCGATGCCGCCAGCGAAGCCGCGCGTGACGCGACTGGCCGGCGTCGCCGTCACTCCAAGAAATGCCGTGACGTCCGCCAAGGCGGTCGACGGCGTCAGCAGCGTGAGAGCCAGGACGGACGGTAGGAGCATTCGCTGTCGCATGTCACAGGATAACGCTCAATCGGCGTGATAGATTTCTTTCGATGGATTTTCGTTTGTCGGAAGAGCAGGAGATCCTGCGCCGGACGGTCCGTGAGTTCGCCGAGGCCGAGATGCGCCCGCACGTGATGGAGTGGGATGAAGCGCAGCATTTCCCCATGGATCTGCTGCCCAAGCTCGCGGCGCTCGGACTGATGGGGATCCAGTTTCCGGAATCGTACGGGGGCTCGGGCCTCTCCGCCGTCGACTACTGCATCTGCATCGAAGAGCTCGCCCGTGTCTGCCCGGCGATCGCGCTGTCGGTCGCGGCCCACAACGGCCTGTGTGCCGCACACCTCTCGATGTTCGGCAACGACGCGCAGAAGACGCAGTACCTCCCACGCCTCGTCACCGGCGAAGTCCTCGGCGCGTGGGGCCTGACCGAAGCGAGTGCGGGCAGCGACGCTGCGGGGATGCGGACGACGGCGTCACGCACGCCTGACGGCTGGGTCTTGAATGGGTCCAAGACCTTCATCACCCACGGCAAGATTGGCGGCGTGATGGTGGTGATGGCGGTCACGGACCGCGAGAAGAAGCATCGAGGGATTTCAGCGTTCGTGCTCGAACACGGCACGAAAGGCATGTCGGCTGGGAAGAAAGAGAACAAACTGGGGATGCGCGCGAGCGACACGAGCGAGGTCGTCTTTGATGACTGCCTCATCCCGTTGACCGCACTCGTCGGCGAGGAAGGGCAGGGATTCATCCACACGCTGCAGGTGCTCGATGCCGGCCGCATCGGCATTGCGGCGCTGTCGGTCGGGCTGGCCCAGGGCGCGTACGAAGCGGCGCGCGCATACGCAAAAGAGCGTCGTCAGTTCGGCAAGCCGATCGCATCCTTCCAGGCCATACAGTGGAAGCTGGCCGACAACGCGACGCGAATCGAGGCGGCCCGCCTGCTGACGTACCGGGCGGCCTACCTGAAGGATTCGGGGGTGCGGATGACACGCGAGTCCGCCATGGCCAAGCTCTATGCGAGCGAGATCGCGGTCAAGGCCGCCGACGACTGCGTCCAGATCCACGGCGGGTACGGTTTTGTGAAGGATTACCCGGCCGAGAAATACTTCCGCGATGTGAAGCTGGTCACCATCGGTGAAGGGACGAGCGAGATTCAACGGCTCGTGATCGCGCGCCACCTGCTCGCACAGTGACGACACCTTCTTTATCCGATCGCCTTCTGGCCGGCGACCCGCGCGCCATCGCCCGGGCGATCTCGCTCATCGAAGACGATGCCCCGGAGGGCGCCGACCTCGTGCGACGGATTTTCGCGGGGACCGGACGGGCGTATCTCATCGGCGTCACCGGCCCCCCGGGCGCCGGCAAGAGCACGCTCGTCGACCGCATGATCGCGGAGATCCGCAAGACCGGCCAGACCATCGGCGTCGTGGCGGTCGATCCGACGAGCCCCTACAGCGGGGGCGCGATTCTCGGGGACCGCGTCCGCATGCAGGCGCATGCGCGTGACGAGGGCGTGTTCATCCGCAGCATGGCCACCCGCGGCCATCTCGGCGGTCTCGCGCGGGCGACGGGGGAAGTCGCCGTCGTGTACGACGCGGCCGGGAAGGACATCGTGCTGATCGAGACGGTGGGCGTGGGACAGGACGAAGTGGACATCGTCCGTACGGCCGACGTGTCGATCGTGACTCTCGTCCCCGGCACGGGCGACGAGGTCCAGGCGCTCAAGGCCGGCATCATGGAGATCGCTGACATCTTCGTCGTGAACAAGGCGGACCGTGAAGGGGCGGACCGGACGGTCACGTCAATCGAAGCGATGCTGTCGCTGCATGCGTTCAAGGACGGCGAGTGGCGTCCGCCCATCATGAAGACCGAAGCGACATCGGGACGCGGCGTCCCCGAGCTCCTGGCGATGATCGAGACGTTTCGCATGCACACCGCCGCCACGCAGGGCAGCCGACGTCGGGCCCGCGCGGAATGGCGCCTGCGGGAGCTCCTCGGCCAGCGCTTTCTGACCCATCTCGAGAAGAACGTTCTGCGTCCAGGAGAGTTCGACACGTTCCTGAACCGGATCGCGGCGCGTGAGACCGATCCCTACTCGGCGGTGGACGAGATCTTCAGCAGGGCCCTCGGCACCGACGACTGACAACATACGTAGGCCCGACCTTCAGGTCGGGCGACTGACAACGCACGTAGGCTCGACCTTCAGGTCGGGCGTGTTGAAGCAGGTTGAACCGTCATGAAAGCAACCATCGATCACATCGGCATCGCGGTCGGCGACCTGGCCGAATCCCTGTCGTTTTTCCGCGATGCGCTGGGACTCGAGCTCGAGGCGCCGGAGGACGTGCCGTCCCAGCGTGTACGCGCACACTTTCTGCAGGCGGGTGACGCGACGCTGGAGCTCCTCGAAGCGACGGCGGAGGATTCGCCGATCGCGAAGTTCGTCGCCAGGCGCGGACCGGGCCTTCATCACATCGCGCTCCGCGTGGACGACATCGTCGCCGCGCTCGCCGAGCTGAAGTCGCGTGGCGTGCGCCTCATCGACGACACGCCTCGACCAGGGGCGCACGATTCCCTCGTCGCATTTCTCCATCCATCCAGTACGCATGGCGTGCTGGTAGAGCTCAAGCAGGCCAGGTGACCCGCCCGTCCGTCACGATCGGCAGCCTCGAACTCACGCCGCTCCTCGACGGCTACTTCCGCCTGGATGGCGGGGCGATGTTCGGCGTCGTTCCCAAACCGCTGTGGGAGAAACGCGCCCCCGCCGACGAGGTGAATCGGATTCATCTGGGCCTTCGACCGCTCCTCATCAGGGGGGGTGGCCCGACGCTGCTCATTGATGCGGGGATCGGCGACAAGATGGACGCCAGGAGCGTCGAGATCTATGGGATCGATCGTGCGCAGCATCTGGACCACTCCCTCGCGGAGTCCGGGTCCCGGGCCGATGCGATCGATGTCGTGCTCGCGTCCCACCTTCATTTCGATCATGCCGGCGGCTTTACGTGCCGGGACGGTTCGGGTGCGTTACGTCCGCGGTTCCCGAACGCGCGGTACGTGGTCCGGACGGCGGAGTGGGAAGACGCGACACATCCACACGAGCGCAACCGGGCGAGCTACCTTGCCGAGAATTTCGTGCCGTTGAAGGATGCCGGCGTCCTCGACCTCGTGCCGGGCGACGATGAGATCATGCAGGGCGTGCGCGTGCGGCACTCGGGAGGCCACACCATGCACCATCAGGTGGTGATGGTCGAGTCGGGCGGACGGACGGCGGTGTTCGCGGCCGACATGATTCCGACCACGGCGCATGTCGACGAACCGTGGATCATGGGGTACGACCTGTATCCCATGGACACGCTGGCGTTCAAGCGCACGTTCATCCGCGAGGCGATCGACCGCGAGTACCTCATCTTCTTCGAGCACGATCCGAGGATCGCGGCGGGATACATCCGCGAGAAGGACCGGCGCAAGTACGTGGAGCCGGTCATTTCCGACTAGAATTCAGGCGTCACTCTTCGGGCTCAGGCTCCGGAACTTCTGCACTCTGCATTCTTCATTTCTTATGACCATCCAGATCGGCATCATCGGCGGGAGCGGCCTGTACGACATGGCGGATCTCACGGACCGCGAGGAACGGCGCGTCGTGACGCCGTTCGGCGAGCCGTCCGCGCCCTACCTCGTCGGCACGTTGCGCGGAAAGCGCGTGGCGTTTCTCTCTCGCCACGGAGCGGGCCACCGCTTCTCCCCCTCGGAGCTGAACTTTCGCGCGAATATCTTCGGGTTCAAGACGCTGGGCGTCGAGTACATCCTGTCCGCCAGCGCCGTCGGCAGCCTGAAGGAAGCCTACAAGCCGATGGACCTGCTGATCCCCGATCAGTTCTTCGATCGCACGAAGGGACGCGTCTCGACGTTCTTCGGCGACGGGCTGGTCGCGCACGTCGGCTTCGCGCATCCATTCTGCCGGCCGCTCAGTGCCATTGCGCTCGCGGCGGCCCGGGGCGCCGGTGCGACGGTCCACGCCGGCGGCACGTATGTCTGCATGGAGGGGCCGCAGTTCTCGACCCTGGCCGAGTCGAAACTCTACCGGTCCTGGGGCATGGACGTCATCGGGATGACGAACCTGCAGGAGGCCAAGCTGGCTCGCGAGGCAGAGATCTGCTACTCGACCATCGCGTTGATCACCGACTACGACTGCTGGCACCCGGACCACGACCAGGTCACGGTCGACATGGTGATCGGGAACCTCCTCGAGAACGCCACGACCGCGCAGCGGGTCATCGCCGAGGCGGTCGAACGACTGCCGTTCGTCCGCACGTGCGAGTGCGCGACCGCCCTCGCGCACGCCATCATCACCAGGCCGGAAGCCGTGCCCGCCGCAACGAAACAGAGGCTCGCACCTCTTGTGGAGAAATATCTCAAATGAGCATCGTCGTCACGGGTTCGATCGCATACGACTATCTGATGTCCTTTCCGGGGAAGTTCACCGAACACTTCCTGCCGGAACACATGAACCGCGTCAGCCTGAGCTTCCTCGTCGATACGATGGACAAGCGCCGCGGAGGGTGTGCCCCGAATATCGCCTACACGCTGGCACTGCTTGGCGAACGCCCTCGCCTGATGGCGACGGCCGGGCAGGATTTCGGGGAGTACCGGCAATGGCTGGACGCCGCCGGGGTGGACACGTCACTCGTGAAGGTCATCGAGGGCAAGTTCACCGCCTCGTTCTTCTGCAGCACGGACCAGGAGAGCAACCAGATCGCCTCCTTCTATACCGGGGCGATGGCGAATGCCGCCGAGCTGTCGTTCCGGGCAGCGCCGGAGTGCCGGCTGGCGATCATCTCCCCGAACGATCCGGCCGCGATGGTCCACTACGCGGAGGAATGCCGCACACTGAAGCTCCCCTTCATATGGGACCCGGGTCAGCAGTGCGCGCGCATGTCAGGGGACGAACTTGCGCAAGGCCTCAACGGCGCGGCGATCGTCATGTGCAACGACTACGAATTTGAATTGATCCGGCAGAAAACCGGACTCGACGAGGCGGGCGTACTGGCCCGCGCTGCCGCCCTGGTCGTGACGAAGGGGGAGCACGGCTGCACGATCATCGAGCAGGGGGGCAGCACGGATGTGCCGGCGGTGCCGCCACACCGAATCGTCGACCCCACCGGCGTCGGCGACGCCTTCCGCGCGGGCTTTCTGAAGGGCATGACAGGGGACGCTGATTACCGCGTCTGCGCGCAACTGGGAACGGTGGCGGCCACCTACTCACTCGAGCACCTCGGCGGCCAGAGCCACACGTTCACGCGGGCAGAATTCACCGCCCGGCACGCGACCCATTTTGGCTGAACACGGGCCTTTTACGACTGACACCGTGAACCGCACGCTGGCGGCGTTACTGACGGTCGGGGCCCTAGTGTGGAGTGGTGTGATCCTCGCGGCCCCCGTCGCCCTGGCGTCCGGCGCGTCGGTCCGCCCGGCCACGTTGGTCTACGCGGGCGCAGCCCGCATCTGTCATCAACGACCCGAACGCTCGTTTCGGCCGGACAGGATACAGATGCCGGTGTGCGCGCGCTGCACGGGGCTCTACCTGTCAGGGGCGGCCGGTGCGCTGATCGCATGGGGTGTGCGCGCCCGGCGCCTGCCGGCGCGAACACTGTACATGCGGTGGGTCCTGTTGATCGCGGCTCTCCCGACCGCCGCGACGTTTACGCTCGAGGTGCTCGGCTTCATGGCGGTCTCGAACGCGTTGCGCGCGGCGGCCGCCGTGCCGCTCGGCGCGGCTGCCGGGTGGTTCTTCGTGCGGATGCTGCGCTATGATGCTCGCGTCGATGGCGACAAAATCCACCACGGCTGACCGCGCCCGTGCGTCTGCCGAGCCCGGCGCGCTCGCGCTCCTGTGCGTCGCGGCATGGCTCGTGCCTGGCGCAGGACATCTGTGGCAGGGCCGCCGCCAGAAGGGCCTCGTGTTTCTCTGCGCGATCCCGGTGATGTTCGTACTGGGACTGGTGCTGCACGGTACGATCTTCCCGTTCCAGTTCTCAGAACCGCTCTCGGGCCTTGCGGCGCTTGCAGAGTTCGGCACCGGCGTGCCCTGGATCCTCGCCCGGGCGATGGACGCGGGCCGCGGCACCGTGACGTCCGCCACGTGGGAGTACGGCAACACGTTCATGATCGTCGCCGGTCTGCTGAACGCGCTCATTGTTCTCGATGCCTTCGATATCGGCATGGGACGCAAGTGACGGACCACTTCCTGCTGCTCGCGGTGTTTGCCCTGCTCGTGTCGCTCGTGTTCGCCGTGCTGCTGCGTGACACGCCGCGCGCCCAGCTGCGATTGGGCGCCATGATGTTCGGCGGCTTTCTCGCCACCGGTTTCCTCCTGGGCTGGTTGATGTACCCGCTGCCGTTCTAAGGGCACGATATAATGGGCCGTTCCGCGAGCCTGCACGCACACCAACCATGAGCATCGAGTCACTCACCGATCTTCAGAACCTCTTGCTTGACACGAGTGGTGGCGTCGCCACCATCACGGTCAATCGCCCGAAGGTCCTGAACGCGCTCAACGCGCAGACGCTCGACGAGCTCCGGCGCACGGCCCTTGCCCTGAAAGCCGACGCTGGCGTGCGGTGCGTGATCATCACGGGCGCGGGCGAAAAATCGTTCATCGCGGGGGCCGATATCAACGAACTGTCCGTGCAGACGCCCGTCGGCGGACGCGACCACGCGCTGAAGGGACAGCACATCTTCGATCTCATCGAGAACATGGGGAAGCCGGTCATCGCGGCGATCAACGGCTTCGCCCTGGGCGGGGGCTGCGAGCTGGCGATGGCGTGCACGCTGCGTGTGGCGGCCGACTCGGCGCGCATCGGGCAGCCGGAGATCAACCTCGGCATCATTCCGGGGTATGCGGGGAGCCAGCGGCTGGCGCGTCTGATCGGGAAGGGGCGCGCGATGGAGCTGCTCCTGACCGGTGATCACGTGACGGCCGCCGACGCGTATCGCCTGGGCCTCGTGAACCGTGTGGTGCCGGCGGCCGAGCTGATGGCGGAAGTCCGCACGCTGGCCGCCACGCTGGCGTCGAAGGCGCCGGTGGCCGTGAGATACATCATCGACGCCGTCAACAAGGGCCTCGAGATGCCGTTCCCCGAGGCGCAGATGTTCGAAGCGACGCTCTTCGGGCTTGTGTCGACGACCGACGACATGCGCGAAGGGACCCGGGCCTTTCTGGAGAAGCGCAAGGCCGAGTTCAAGGGCACGTAGCGTGCGGACATCCCAGGACAGCACGGCGCCGCTGCCATCCGCCGCCGGTTTCCGCTTCGCCATCATCGTCTCCCGTTTCAATCCACAGATCACCGAATCGCTGCGTGCGGCGGCGCGGGCCTCGCTCGTCCAGGCGGGTGTGGCGGCCGGTGACATTGAGGAGCTCAGCGTGCCGGGAGCCTTCGAGCTTCCTCAGGCGGCGCGGTGCGCGGCCGAGACGGGCCGATTCGACGCGATCGTCACGCTCGGCTGCGTCATCCGGGGCGAGACACCTCATTTCGAATATGTCTCGTCGGCAGCGGCCCAGGGGCTCATGGCGGCCGCCGGAGACACCGGCGTGCCGATGGCGTTCGGCGTGCTGACGACCGACACGGAAGCCCAGGCAGCCGAGCGCGCCGGCGACAACGCGAGCAACAAGGGGCGGGAAGCCGCCGCCGCGGCGATCGAGATGGCCGCGCTGTTCCGCCAGCTCGGACGGCCGCCTGCCAGGTCGTCCGCGCGTCCGTTCGGCTTTGCGGCCGGGGCAGGGGAGTTGTGACAACCGGGGATCCGCACGGGCGGCGACTGGCGCGCGAAGCGGCGCTGCAGATGCTGTACCAGAGCGAGATCGGCAAGGCCGGCGCGTCCGAGTCGATCGCGACCTACTGGCCGTCCCGCGACACGGGCGCGGAGCTCGATGAGCCGCTGCGCGAGTTCGCCAACACCCTCGTGCACGGGGCGACGTCCCGGCTCGAGGAAATCGACGCGTTGCTGACGGCCCATGCGAACAACTGGCGCGTCGAGCGGATGGGTGTGATCGACCGTCTCGTGCTGCGGCTTGGGGTGTACGAAATGCTGGCCGAGGCCGAGACGCCGTCGAAAGTGATCATCAACGAAGCGATCGAGCTCGCGCGGAGTTACAGTGGCGAAGAGGCGGTGGGATTCGTGAACGGCGTCCTCGACGCGGTCCGGAAAGAGCTCAGACGTTCGTAGGCCCGACCTTCAGGTCGGGCATGTGAGAATCAGCCAAGTGTCCGAAGAGATCAAAGAATCCGACCTGCTGCGCCAGCGGCGCGCCAACTTCGAGGAGCTCCTGAGGCTCGGCGTGGACCCGTATCCGCGCACGTTTGACCGGACGGACTCGATCGAAGCGCTCGTCACCGCGCACGGCGCCAGGACGGCCGAGGAGCTCGAACAGCCCCAGACCACCGCGAGGACGGCCGGCCGGATCCTGGCGATCCGTGCCTTTGGCAAGGCTAACTTCCTGGTCATCTCGGACGGCAAGGCGACGATCCAGGTCTACATCCGGCAGGACGCCCTGTCGCCGCGTGACTTCCAGATCTACAAGTTGCTCGACTTCGGGGACTTCATCGGCGTGGACGGTCGGCTGTTCCGCACGCGCACCAACGAGCTCACCATCCACGCATCGAGCCTCGAGTTCCTGGCGAAGTGCTTTCTCCCCCTGCCCGAAAAGTGGCACGGTCTCTCGGACGTGGAGATCCGGTATCGGCAGCGCTACCTCGATCTGATCGTCAACCCCGAGTCTCGACGCGTGTTCGAGATCCGCAGCCGCACGCTTGCCGCCATCCGGACGTTCCTGAACGCGCGGGGTTTTCTCGAAGTCGAAACGCCGATGATGCAACCGATCGCCGGCGGGGCGCTCGCACGCCCGTTCGTGACGCATCACAACACGCTCGACATGCAGCTGTACCTCCGGATCGCGCCGGAGCTCTACCTGAAGCGGCTCACCGTCGGCGGGATCGAGCGCGTCTACGAGATCAACCGCAACTTTCGCAACGAAGGCATCTCGACCCAGCACAACCCGGAATTCACGATGCTGGAGTTCTACCAGGCCTACAGCGGCTACGAGGAGCTGATGGCCATGACCGAAGAGATGTTGTCGATGGTTGCGCATGAGGCGGTCGGCACCGACCAGGTCACGTTCGACGGGCACGCCATTTCTCTCGCGCCACCGTATCGCCGGGTGTCGCTGCGCGCGGGCGCGCGGCTCAAGGCATCGGAGAAGCTGGGGGTGGATGTCCCGGAGGCCGACCTCCGCCATCCCGACACCGCGGCCGCGATTGCCAAGAAGCTGGGGCTGGAGCTCCAGCGCTCCTGGGGCGCCGGCAAGATCGCCACGGAAATCTTCGAACGTCTCAACGAGCGTGACCTCGTGCAGCCGACGTTCGTGTACGACTTCCCGACGGAAGTCTCGCCGCTCTCCAAGCAGAAACCCGAGGATCCCGATACGGTCGAACGGTTCGAGCTGTATATCGGGGGGTTCGAGGTCGCCAACGCGTTCAGCGAGCTCAACGACCCGGCCGAGCAGCGTCGCCGCTTCGACGCGCAGCTCGGTGACCGCGCGGCCGGCGATCTCGAGGCGCATGCGATGGACGAGGACTATATTCGCGCGCTCGAGTACGGCATGCCGCCGGCAGGCGGCGAAGGCGTGGGCATCGACCGGCTGGTGATGCTGCTCACCAACAGCCCCTCCATCCGTGACGTGATCCTGTTCCCGCTCATGCGGCCACGAGCATGACGACTTTCACTACAGCGGAAGGTGGATTTCACCACAGAGGCACAGAGGTCCACAGAGAATCCTGGGTGAAGGGAACCGTTTCTCCCGTTGAAGCATCTCTGTGGGCCTCTGTGCCTCTGTGGTTATCCAGGAATTGAACGACCTTCCATTCGAACTGTTCATCGCCGTCAGGTACCTGCTGGCCCGGCGCAAGCAGGCCTTCATCTCTCTCATCTCGCTGATTTCGATCCTCGGCGTCATGGTGGGCGTCATGGCGCTGCTGATCGCGCTGGCACTCATGACCGGTCTTCAAGGCGAACTTCGCGATCGCATCGTCGGATCCACCGCTCACGTGTACGTCTTCAAGGCGGGAACCGGGCTCCAGGACTACGACGCGGAGATCGCGAAGCTCAAACAGGTGCCTCACGTGCTCGGCGCGGCGCCCGTGGTGCTCGGGCAAGGCATGGTCACGGGCGCCTCCGGCGAGGCCTTCGTCACGCTCAAAGGGGTCGTGCCGAAGCTCGAGCCAGACGTCACGCGCATCGCCGAGGCGATGCAGAAAGGCAGCCTGTCGGCCCTCGACACGCCGGAGGGTGAGATGCCGGGTATCGTGATCGGCGCGCAACTCGCCACGAAGCTCGGCTCGTTTGTCGGCGACACGCTGCACGTGATGACGCCCCAGGGGACGTTGACGCCGGGAGGCATGAGCTTCGCGCCGCGCCGCTTCAAGGTCGTCGGCCTCTTCAGCCTGGGCCTGCTCGAGTTCGACGAGGCCTACGCGTACATGCAGATGGATGCCGCCAGGCGCATGCTCGGAAAGGACCGGCCGGATTTCATCGAGCTGCGGGTCGACGACCTGTTCGCGGCGCAGGCGGTGGCCGAATCCATCCCCGAACGCCTCGGCAGCGAATACATGCCCCAGGACTGGGCCGACATGAATCAGTCGCTGTTCTCGGCACTCTCGCTCGAGAAACTGGCGATCTCGATTACGATCGGGCTGATCGTGATGGTCGCCGCCCTCAACATTGTCGCGTCGCTGGTGCTGCTCGTCATGGAGAAGAGCCGCGACATCGCAATCCTGAAGACCATGGGGAGTTCGGCCGCGAGCATCCGCAGGATCTTCATGTTCCAGGGGCTCGTCATCGGGCTGGTCGGCACGCTCGGTGGGGCGATCATCGGGTGCATCACGATCTTCATCGCCGACCGGTACAAGCTTGTGCGCGTGCCGGTGGACGTGTACCAGATCTCCTACGTGCCGTTCCGTCTGGAACTGCTGGACTTTGCCGTCGTGATTGGTTCAGCCGTCCTGATCTGCTTCATCGCCACCATCTATCCGTCGCGCCAGGCGGCCCGGCTCGACCCGGCGCAGGCGCTCAGGTACCAGTAGCGTGCCTCTTCTCGAAGCCACAGGGGTCCACAAGGCGTATCCCGTCGGCAGCACCATGCTGGCGGTGCTGAAGGGGCTCGACGTGTCGATCGAGAAAGGGGAGATGGTCGCGGTCGTGGGCGCCTCCGGCGTCGGGAAGAGCACGATGCTGCACGTACTGGGTGGGCTCGATCCTGCCGACGAGGGCAACGTGCGGGTGGGCGGGACCGACATCACGGCCCTCTCGGACGCGGCGGTCGTGGCGTTTCGCAACGCGCACGTCGGCTTCGTCTTCCAGTTCCATCACCTGCTCCCGGAGTTCACGGCGCTCGAGAATGCCGAGATGCCGATGCGCATCGCGCGGCGTCCCTCATCGGAACGGCGTGCGCGCGCGCGCGAGCTTCTGACGCGCGTCGGGCTGGCCGAGCGCCTGGCCCATCGTCCGGGCATGCTGTCGGGGGGAGAGCAGCAGCGCGTTGCGATTGCGCGCGCGCTCGTCATGGATCCGCACATCCTGCTCGCCGACGAACCGACCGGCGATCTCGACGAGCACACAGCCGACGCGCTGCACGAACTGCTCCGCGAGATGCACCGGGAGCGCGGCCTGACGTCGCTCATCGCCACGCACAACCCACGGCTGGCAGCCGCGTGCGACCGCGTCCTGCGCCTGGCAGACGGCCGGCTGACGCCGGCCTGACGGCAACAGGCCTGACGCGGGCCCTCACGCACGGACTCCACGAATGTGTCCGTGGCCTTCGTGCATGAGAGCAGCGACGGCCCTGTCCGGTTTACTTGGATACCGTAAATGGCACCCAGGCCAGCGTGGTGTCCCACGCGATCGCGATCTTGCCGCCGTCGTTCGTCACGTCGGCAAACGACCATGTCAGCTGATCCAGCGACAGGTTGAGCTTCCCAAGCGTCATCGGCACGCGGACGATGTCCTTGTCGGCCGTGTAGCCGAAGGAGCCCCAGAGCGTACCGGCAGCCGGCTCGCTGCCCCCCTTCGCGGCGCCCCACGACGACACGATCAACGTCCATTCCGTGGGGGATTTCAGCTCGATGAAGAGGCTGTACTCCCCGGCCGGGACCGTCTTGCCGGCCATCACCAGCGGAACCTCGGTCTTCAGACGGGTCGAGACGTTCGCGCCCGCGCGCCACACCGGTGCACCTGAGTTCAGGGTCTTGCCGTACTCGGCGCCCGTGCCGAACACGTCGCGACCGCGCTTGAGGGGGCGGGAGTATGCGATCTCGATCCACTTCCCGCCCTGGTAACGGTTTCGCTGGCCGACTTTGACATACGTGCCCCCGACCTCCGTCTGCGCCAACCCGGCCGGGCTCGCAGGACGCGCCGGGGCCGCTGGCTGCATGGCGGGGGCTGTCTGTGCCGCTGGGGGCATCTGGGCCGGTGCCGACTGAACCTGGGCGGATACCAGAACGGCGCTGCACGCCACCGCCGCGGCGGCGCTCGAGATCATCTTCGTCATTTTCGTCGTTGAAACCATGGAAACAATCCTCCTAGCGGAACAGTATGCATCAGGAGGAGAAGAAGGAGGGACCACGCCCAGATGCTTTGCCGTATAATTGGCACAGAAATCCCCTCGTTCACCACAGGTAACACCGGATGTTCGAACGCTATACGGAACGCGCGCGACGTGTGCTTTTTTTCGCGCGGTACGAAGCCAGCCAGCTCGGAAGCATCTCGATTGAAACCGAGCACCTGCTGCTCGGGCTCATCCGCGAAGGGAAGGGTCTGACCAGCCGGATTTTCGCCCGGTCGCACCTGTCGCTCGAGAGCATCAGGAAGGAGATCGAGGGGCGGACGGTGTTCCGCGAGAAGGTCTCCACGTCCGTCGAGATCCCCTTCAGCGCGGAGACCAAGCGTGTGCTGCAATTCGCCGCGGAGGAAGCCGACCGCCTGCTGCACAACTACATCGGCACCGAGCACCTGCTGCTGGGCATTCTCCGCGAGGAGCGCTCCGTTGCCGCGACGATCCTGATGGAGAAGGGGATGCGCCTCAACACCGTCCGCGAGGACATCGTGGCGCTCCTGAACGAAAAGACCACGGTCAACAACCGCGCGAAAGAAACCCCCCTGCTCGCGGAGTTCTCGAGAGATCTCACCGAAGCGGCGATGAAGAGCCACCTCGATCCGCTGGTGGGCCGACATCTTGAAATCGAGCGCGTGCAGCAGGTCCTCTGCCGGCGAACCAAGAACAACGCCGTCCTGATCGGCGAGCCCGGCGTCGGGAAGACCGCGATTGTCGAAGGGCTGGCGCAGAAGATCGTCTACGGGGACGTGCCGCACTTCCTGGCCGACAAGCGCCTCCTGGCGCTCGACATCTCGCTGATCGTCGCCGGTACGAAGTATCGCGGCCAGTTCGAAGAGCGCCTCAAGGCGATCATGAAGGAGCTCACGGAGAACCCGAACATCATCGTGTTCATCGACGAGCTGCATACGCTGGTCGGCGCAGGCTCGGCCGAAGGCTCGCTCGACGCGGCCAATATCCTGAAGCCGGCGCTGTCGCGCGGCGAGATCCGCTGCATCGGCGCGACGACGCCCGCCGAATACCGGAAGTACATCGAGAAGGACCGCTCGCTCGAGCGCCGGTTCCAGGCGATCAAGGTAGATCCGCCCTCCGAGAAAGAGACGATCGACGTCCTGACCGGCGTCAAGGAAAAGTACGAGTCCTTTCATCACGTCGAGTACACGGCCGAGGCCATCGAGGCGGCGGTGTACCAGTCGAGCCGTTACATCACGGACCGCTTTCTGCCCGACAAGGCGATCGACCTGATCGATGAGGCGGGCGCGCGCGCCAAACTGAAAGAGGCCGGCTACAGCGAAGAGTTCGGTGAGATCAACAAGAGCATCCGCGTGGCCGTCGAGCAGATGGAGAGCGCGGTCTCGGAAAAGAACTTCGAGAAGGCCCAGTTCTTCCGCGAGCAGGAAGTGCAGGCTCGCGAGAACCTGCAGTTCGTGCGCGAAAAGTTCGACGTCAAAGCGAACACCCGCCGCGTCGTCGTCGACAAGGCGGAGATCGACGACGTGGTGTCGAAATGGACCGGCGTGCCCCTGACCTCGATCAACCAGGACGAGGGGAACAAGCTCCTCCGCATGGAAGAGGAGCTGCACCGGCGGGTCGTCTCCCAGGAGAAAGCCATCTCGGCGCTCTCACGCGCCATCCGCAGGTCGCGCGCGGGTCTCAAGAACCCGAATCGGCCGGTCGGCAGCTTCGTCTTCCTCGGGCCGACGGGCGTCGGGAAGACCGAGCTCGCGCGGGCGATCGCCAACTTCTTGTTCGGCAGCGATCACTCGCTGATCCGCTTCGACATGTCGGAATACATGGAGAAGCATTCGGTGTCGAAGCTGATCGGCTCGCCACCCGGATACGTGGGCCACGAAGAAGGGGGTCAGCTCACCGAGAAAGTGAAGCGGAACCCGTACTCCGTCGTGCTGCTCGACGAGATCGAGAAGGCGCATCCGGACCTGTTCAATATCCTGCTGCAGGTGTTCGAAGACGGTCACCTGACCGACGGGCTCGGCAACCGGGTGAACTTCAAGAACACGATCATCATCATGACGTCGAACATCGGCGCCCGCTTCATCCAGAAGAAGGCAGGACTGGGCTTTCAGTCAGCCGATGCCGGCACCATCGCGCGCAGCGTCAACGACATGGTGCTCGCGGAGGTCCGCAAGACCTTCAACCCGGAATTCATCAACCGGATCGACGAGATCATCGTGTTCGAAGCGCTGTCTGACGACGACCTGCGCACGATCGCGCGGATGCTGGTCGACCAGCTCAATGCGAATCTCGTGGATCGGAAGATTCATCTCACTGCGGCGCCGGAGGTGATCGACTGGATCATCGAAGCGACCTGCAAGGACCGGTCGTACGGGGCCCGGCCGTTGCGCCGCGCAATCCAGCGGCATATTGAGGACCCGCTGTCGGAGGAGCTCATCCGCGGGCATCTGAAAGCCGGCGACATCGAGGTCTATCTCGAGGGGGGAACGCTGGCCTACAGGCCCGCCGGAGTACCCCTCGACGGCCGGACGCTGGCCTGACGCGTCTAAAATCCAGTAAACTCATCGTTTGGCCTCGACGTGAGGCTTCGGGACTACTCCCACTTATGCGCTTTTTTCCTGCGTTCATCGTGGCCACCTTGATGGCGACTGCCGTCCACGGGCAGACGCCTGCGGTGGCGGCGCCTCCGGTCGACGTCCTGAGGCTTCCGGCCACGGTCTGTGGCCTGGAGGTCCCGGCGCCGTCGGCCGTGCCGCCGGCCGGCACACCGACGGTCGTGTACGCCCTCCTCCTCTGTTTCGAGAAGCAGGGTGGGTCCTCCGTCATCGAGCCCCAGACCTACCAGTACTACATCGAGCTGCAGAACCGGGTCAGCATCCCATCCCAGAACAAGTGGGTGCCTTACACCGACGAGATCGAGCAGGTCGTGCAGAATGACTTCAAGCGCCTGTGGTCGACCAACTTCCTCGACGACCTGGCGATCGAGGTGCGCGATGTGGCGCTCGGCAACGGTGTCACGGGCAAGCTGGTCGTCTACAGCATGGAAGAGCGCCAGCGCATCAAGATCGTCGACTATGTCGGCCAGGGGAACGCCAAGATCGACCAGGGGAAAATCGAAGAAGAGCTGAAGAAACGCGGCATCAACCTGCGCCTCGATTCCTTCATCGATCCCGGTCTCGTGCGCCGCGTCACCGGCGTCGTTCGCGAGGTGTACGCCGAGAAGGGCTACATGTTCGCGGAGGTGAAGCCGACCATCAAGGAAGTCGCCGGAGGCCCGAAGCTGGTTCACCTGACGTTCAACGTGAACGAAGGGCCCAAGGTGCGGATCCGTGAAGTGGATTTCGTCGGCAACCAGGCGATGGGGGACGGCAAGCTGCGCCGCCGGATGAAGGAGAACAAGTCGAAGGGGTTCCTGTCGTTCGTCACTGGCGGTGGCACCTACAAGGAAGAGAAGTTCGAGGAAGATGCCGACGCCATCGTCGGGTATTACCGCGATCGGGGGTACATCACCGCTCGGGTCGGGCAGCCTGAGCTGAAGATCCTCGAGGACGAGAAAGACGGCAAGACCCGCTGGGTGCAGCTGCGCGTTCCCGTCACCGAGGGGAACCGGTACAAGGTCGGCAACTTCACGTTCGAAGGGAACACGGTCGTCAAGGCCGAGGCGCTCCGTCCGCTCTTCAAGTTGCAGCCCGGCGACACCTACCAAGAGAAGAAGATCCGCAAAGGGCTCGACAAGGCGCGCGAAGTCTACGGGTCGGGTGGTTATTACGAGTTCACGGCGTATCCCGACCTCGCGCCGCGCGACACGCCTTCGGCGGCTGCCGGTGACCCCGGAGGTGCGGGCCCGCCGGCTCCCGCGGCAGCCCCGGCGCCTGCCGCCGTTCCAGGCCCGCCGGTCGTCGACGTCACGATGCGTGTGCAGGAAGGCAAGCAGTACTTCGTCAACCGCATCACGTTCCTCGGCAACACGACGACCCGGGACAACGTCATCCGCCGGGAGATCCGGCTGGTGGAAGCAGGCGTCTTCAACACCGAGGCTCTGAAGCAGTCGGTCCGCCGGCTGAACCAGCTTGGCTACTTCAAGGCGCTCGAAGGGGACGCCATCGCTGTCGACAAGACGCCCGGCGCCGACAACAAGGTCGACGTTAAGCTGAAGTTCGAAGAGCAGAACCGGAACCAGCTGACCTTCGGAGCCGGTGTCTCGCAGTTCGAAGGCTTCTTCGGGCAGCTGTCGTTCCAGACCTCGAACTTTCTCGGGCGCGGCGAGACCTTCACCGTCTCGGCGCAGCAGGGCAGCCGCGCGAAGAACTACCAGCTGGCCTTCACTGAGCCGTTCCTCTTCGACCGGCCGCAGACGGCCGGCATCGATATTTTCAGCCGGGAGTTCGAATACATCGGGCTGTATACCCAGGCGTCCACCGGCGGCAACATCGTCTACGGATTCCAGGTAGCCGACTTCGCGCGGATGTTCGTCAACTACAGCCTCGAGCGGACGCAGGTGAAGGACCTCAATCCCGCGTTCCTGGACGAGCGCGTGCTGAACGGCAACCCCTTCCTGCGCGACTCGCTCGTGCTCGGCGAAGGCAACAAGCGGATCGTCAGCAAGATCGGCCCGAGCTACGTCTACAACACGGTGGACCATCCGATCTTCCCGAACAGCGGCGCCCGCTACACCCTGTCGCTCGACGTGGCGGGCCTCGGCGGCAACACGAAATTCGTCAACCCGCGCGCGGAAGCGATCAAGTACTTCCAGCACACAAAGCGGACCTCGTTCGGGATCCGGGCGCAGGGGGAGTACATCCGGTCCTACGGCAAGAGCCTTGCGCTCCCGATCTTCGAGAAGCTGTTCCTGGGTGGCGAGTACAGCATTCGCGGTTTCGACCTGCGGACCGTTGGACCGCGTGATGCGTTCTCGGGTGTCGTGCTTGGCGGAAACAAGAGTCTGCTGGTCAATGCCGAGTACCTGATCACGATTGCGAGCCCCGTGCGCCTCGTCCTCTTCGCCGATGCCGGGCAGGTTCGCGATGTCGGCGAGAATTTCACGTGGAACGAGTCGGTCTTCGAGCGCCAGTTTCCTCCGCCCACATCGGTCGGGCTGACTGACCCGTTTGTGTCCGGCGTCCTGACGAACCCCGGCATCGCCGCACCGATTGCGCAACGCGTGAAGGTCGGAGAGCTCAGCGCGTTCAAGTCATCGATCGGCGCCGAGATCCGCTTCTTCATGCCGGTGCTCAACGTGCCGTTCCGCCTGATCTTCGCGATGAATCCGAGCCGCGGCGGCGTGCTCGACAACAACCTGGTGCAGGAGAAGCGGTGGAAGTTCCGCTTCGCGGTGGGATCGACGTTCTAGTAGCTCCCAGCTGACAGCTTTCAGCTCTCAGCTGTTCGAGACCAGTGTCTGTTCGTTGGTAGTTGTTGACTGATAGCTGAAGGCTGATAGCTGATAGCTGAGATGAAAGGTACAAGTTTCATGAAGGTGTTGAAGACGACGTTGTCCATGGCGGTGATCGGGATGTTGATCGCGGCTCCGGCGTTCGCGCAGGCAGCCGCAGCGCCGCGGACGCCTCCCCCCGCGGGGCAGAAGCCCGCAGCGCCGGCCGCCGGCCAGCCACCCGCGCCCCAGGCCCCGAAGCCGTTTCCCGAAGGGGCGAAGGTCGGCTACATCGACATCCAGCTCATCGCCAGCAGCTCCGTGGAAGGGAAGTCCGCGTCCGGCAAGATCCAGGAGTGGGAGAAGAAGGTCACGGCGGAGCTTGCCGAGAAGAACAAGCAGGCACAGGCGCTGCAGACGAAGCTTCAGCAGGGTGGCAACGTCCTGAGCGACTCGGCACGCGCCCAGTCCGAGAAAGACCTTCAGAAGCTCCAGCGCGACCTTCAGGGTCTGCAGGAAGACGCGCAGCGCGACCGCGGCGAGCTGACGGCGCAGCTGCAGGGGGAGTTCCAGGAGAAGCTGAACCCGATCATCGAGCAGATCGCCACCGAGAAGAACCTGCTGATGGTCTTCAGCGTCCGCGACTCCGGCGTCGTCTGGGCGTATAACGGCGTCGACCTGTCGGCCGAAGTGATCAGGCGTTTTGACGCCGCGACGAAGGCCGCGCCGAAGAAATAGTGTCGATCAACATTCCCGGGACGCTCGAGCGTCTCTGCTACCGGTATCCGTCACCGCTGGTCGATGCGGTGACGGAACACGAACCGGGCCGGCGCATGGTGGCGGTCAAGAACGTCACCGTCAACGAAGAATTTTTCCAGGGACATTTTCCGGGGTCACCGGTCATGCCCGGCGTGCTCATGATCGAGACGCTCGCCCAGGTCGCCACCGTGCTGCTGATGCACGACAGCGAAGGGGCTCACGGGGACCGTGTGTTTCTGCGCGGCGTCGACCACGCCAAGTTCCGGCGCCAGGTGACGCCCGGCGATCAGCTGCGTCTGGAGGTCACGCTCGGGCCGCGGCGCGCCAGGATCGCACGCCTGAAGGCACAGGCGTTCGTGGAGGATGACCTCGTCGCCGAGGCGGAACTGGTCATGGGCCTGGTGGCGGCCGGGGATCTGATCGTGGAGCGCCCGCTGATCGATCCGACGGCCGTCGTGCATCCCACCGCTCGCATCGGTCTCGGCACCCGCATCGCCCCGCACGTCGTGATCGGGGAGCACGTGCGCATCGGGCGCAACTGCCGGATCGGCGCCTCGACGGTCATCGATGGCTGGACGGAGATCGGTGACGGGAACGAGATTTTTCCGCTGGCCTCGATCGGGCTGATCCCGCAGGACCTGAAGTACAGCGGGGAACTGACCCGGCTGGTGATCGGCGACAGGAACGTGATCCGGGAGTTTGTGACCATTCACCGCGGCACCGCCGGTGGCGGGGGCATCACGCAGATCGGCGACGACAACGTGTTCATGGCGTACGCCCACGTGGCCCACGACTGTCACGTCGGTAATTCCATCATCTTCGGGAACGGCGCAACGCTCGGCGGCCACGTGACGGTGGAGGACTTCGCGACGATCAGCGCGTTCTCGGGCGTGCACCAGTTCTGCCGGGTGGGCCAGCATGCCTTCATCGGGGGGTATTCGGTGGTGACGAAGGATGCGTTGCCGTACGCGAAGACCGTCGGCAATCGCGCCCGCATCTACGGGTTGAACACGATCGGCCTGGTGCGGCGCAAGTTCTCTCCGGATTCGCTCGCGAAGCTGCGACGGGCCTACCGCGTCCTGCTGCACGCGAACACGAGCCGCGCCATCGCCAGGATTGAGAAGGATCCGACGCTCCAGTGCGCGGAGGTGCAGTACGTGGTGGAGTTCATCAAGTCGTCCACGCGCGGCGTGGGGCTGCGGCGACCGAGCCGGCGGCTTGAAGAGGCGGACGACGAGTAGTTATTGCTTCAGGGCCGCGTGACCGTGATCGTGTAGCCGATCGTTTCGGTGAGCTTCCCGACGTCATAGATCCGCGCGCACAGCATGCCTGCCGCGGACGCGTTGCCGGTCAGCACCGTCCCCTGCACGGAATCGTCTTTCGCAATCACCGACTGGCAGCTTCCGCTCAACGCGTTCCAGGTGCCAATGCTGAATCCGACCGTCACGGTGTTGACCGGCGTGACACCAAACAGCGTGGCCGTCACGGAGCCGGCAGCGGTGGCGGTAAACGTATGTGTGCTGCCGCCGTTGATATTCACGTTGCCGGTAAAGGTCTCCGTCACCGTCGGTACGGGGGTGGTCGGTGGGGTGGCGTTCTCGACCGTGTTGTCGCAGCCGGCCGAGATGATCGCCGCCAGCATCAGGATTCCACTAAGCGTTCGTCGCATGCCTTCTCGACCTCACCAATCTACGCCGCCGGGTTGACCGGTAGCTCCCCAGGGTTCTGATAAACTCGATCGAGTGTGCCCCCTCGCCTTCGCGTGGGCGGGCCAGTCACTCGCCACCAATAACTACTTCAGACGCCGCAGCATACCGTTTGGCCCGTATTGGCATCATCGCCGGCAACGGCCGGTTCCCGTTTCTCGCGCTCCAGGGGGCGCGCAGCCTCGGTCACGACGTCACCGTTGTCGCCGTGAAGGAGGAGGCGTTCCCTGAGCTGGAGCAGGCGGCCCATGACGCGAGTGCGACGTACCACTCGGTGTCGCTCGGCCACCTTGGGAAGTGTATCAAGATTCTCAAGGAAGACGGCGTATCGCAGGCGGTCTTTGCCGGGCAGGTCAAGCACGCAAAGATCTTCTCCGGGATCATCCCTGACATGACCCTGCTGGCTGTCCTGACTCGACTCACGGCCCGCAATACCGACGCGTTGATTTCGGCCGTCGCAGGCGTCCTGCGGGAACGCGGGATCGAGCTCCTCGACTCGACCGCCTTCCTGGAGCCCCTGCTCGCGAGAGAGGGGCAGCTCACCGAGCGGGCGCCGACCGAGGCCGAGCAGGCTGATTTCGTGTTCGGCTACAGCCTGGCTGACGCCATCGCCGGGCTGGACATCGGTCAGACGATCGTCGTGAAGGACCAGGCGGTGGTCGCCGTCGAGGCCATGGAGGGGACCGATGATGTCATTGCCCGGGCGGGCCGCATCGCCGGCGGCGGCGTGCGGGTCGTGAAGGTCGCGAAGCCGAATCAGGACATGCGGTTCGACGTACCGGTGATCGGTCTGGCGACGATCGAGGCCATGAAAGCCGCGGGCGCGACGGCGCTGACGGTCGACGCCGAGCGCACCCTGGTCATCGACGGCGACCGGGTCTTCGCGGCAGCCAATCAGGCCGGCATCGCGATGGTCGGCCGTCCACGGAGCGCGCAGCGTGGCTGAGGATGTCGCGGCGACGACACGGGTTGCCGTTATTGGCGTGGGCCACCTCGGCCGTCACCACGCGAGGATCCTGGGCTCGCTCGAGGGGGCGACGCTCAGCGCGGTCGTCGATACCGTTCGCGAACGTGCGGTCGAGGCGGCCGCGGCATCGGGCGCCCTGGCGCTGGAAGATTACCGGGAGCTCTTCGACCTGGTGGACGCCGTGGTCGTCGCGGTGCCGACCGCCATTCATCGCGACATCGCGCTGCCCTTCCTGCAGCGGGGTATCGCGGTGCTCGTCGAGAAGCCGATCGCACGCACGCTCGCGGAGGCCGACGAGTTGATCGAGGCAGCGCGGGCGTCCGGCGCGACGCTCGCGGTCGGGCATACGGAGCGGTACAACCCCGCTGTGGCGGCGGTCATGCCGCTCGTGACGTCTCCCCGGTTCATCGAGGTCCATCGCCTCGGCGTCTTCCCGGATCGCAGCCTCGACATCGATGTGGTGTTCGACCTGATGATCCACGACCTCGACGTGGTCGCATCGCTCGTGCGGTCGCCGGTGGTGTCGATCGAGGCGGTCGGCGTGCCGGTGCTGACGCCGAAATTTGACATCGCGAACGCGCGGCTGCGATTCGAATCGGGCTGCATCGCGAACCTGACCGCGAGCCGGATCAGTCGCGACCGCGTGCGAAAGATCCGCTTCTTTCAGCCCGACGCCTACATGTCGATCGACTACGCGGCCCAGGAAGTGGAAGGCTGGCGGCTCGTCCACCGCGAGGGCGCCAGGCCGGCCATCGAAGGGGGCGCGCTGCCGGTGCAGAAGGACGAACCGCTGCGGCGAGAGCTGGCTGATTTCATCCGGGCGACGCGTGAACAGTCCCCGCCCCTGGTTGATGGGGCAGCAGGACGCGCGGCGCTCGAACTGGCGACGCGGATTGCGGAGAAAATGGAAAGCGTGTGATGTTCAACGACCTCAACGAATTCATCGGTGCGCTGGACCGCGACCGGCAGCTGGCGCGTATCACCGAGCCCGTCAGCCCCGACCTCGAGATCGCCGCCATCACCGACCGTGTCTCGAAGTCGCCCGGCGGCGGTCCAGCGCTGCTCTTCGAGCATCCGACCGGCTACAACATGCCGGTGGCGATCAACCTGTTCGGGTCCATGCGCCGCATGTGCATGGCGCTCGGCGTCAAGACACTGGACGACCTCGCCCGGGACGTCGAAGAACTGACGACGCCGAAGATCCCGACCGGCGTCTTCGATGCGGTGAAGATGCTGCCGACGCTCAGCCGCCTCAAGGACGCGCTGCCCAAGACGGTGAAGGACGGGGCGTGCCAGGAAGTCGTGCGCAAGAACGGATCCCTCGACGAGATCCCCATCCTGAAATGCTGGCCGGAGGACGGCGGGCGGTACATCACGCTGCCGCTGGTCTTCACCAAGGACCCCGAGACGGGGATGCGCAACATCGGCACGTACCGCATGCAGGTCTTCGACGGTCGCAGCACGGGCATGCACTGGCAGCGGCACAAGGGTGGCGCGCAGCATCACCGCGTGGCGGAGCGTTTGAACAAGCGCATGCCTGTCGCGGTCGCGCTCGGCCCCGATCCCGCACTGGCATACGCCGCGACAGCCCCCATGCCCGAGGGTCTCGACGAGCTGATGCTCGCAGGCTTCCTCCGCCGCGGGCGCGTCGAGCTCGTGAAATGCGTGACTCAGGATCTTGAAGTGCCCGCCAACGCGCAGATCATTCTCGAGGGGTACGTCGATCCGGGTGAGCGCCGCCGCGAAGGCCCGTTCGGCGATCACACCGGCTTCTACTCGCATCCAGACGACTACCCGGTGTTCCACATCACGTGCATCACCCACCGCAAGAACCCGATCTACCTCACGACGGTGGTCGGCATCCCACCCATGGAGGACTTCTATCTCGGCAAGGCGAGCGAGCGTGTGTTCCTGCCGCTGATCCGGAAGACCCTCCCTGAGATCGTCGACATGAGCTTCCCGGCGGCCGGCATCTTTCATAACATCGTGATCATCTCGATCGACAAGCGGTATCCCGGGCACGCCCGCAAGATCATGAACGCGTGCTGGGGGCTCGGCCAGTTGATGTTCTCGAAGACGGTCATCGTCGTCGACAAGGACGTCAACGTCCAGAACATGGATGAAGTGGCCTGGATCGTGGGCACGCACTACGACCCTGAACGCGACGTGCAGTTCACGCGAGGGCCGGTCGACGATCTCGAGGATGCCAGCGACCTGCCGGCCTACGGGAGCAAGATGGGCATTGACGCCACGCGGAAGTGGCCGTCGGAAGGCTTCACACGCAACTGGCCGAAGAAGATCTCCACCACCGACCAGGCCGTGCGTAAAGCTGAAGAGGTGTGGCAGAAGATCGCCAGGGGGTGGACGGTATGACGCCGGAAGAGCTCCTGGAGACACCGGACCTGATTGCCGCCGGCGTGGCGGGTGACGACGTCCGCCGGCGCATGCACGGCACACGCACGACGTTCGTCCGCGTCTTCGAGATCCATGTCGACGCGCCACCCCAGGCGTTGCCGGCGCGCACGCATGCCGGAGAGTTCCGCCTCATTGGACGGCCGGCGAGTCTCGACGCGCTGGTGTCTGCGGCCCGGTCGGCGGTGGCCCTTGCGGGCGGCGTGCCTGTCACCGTCTTCTCCATGGCAGATCTTCTCGATCTGCGGACCCCCGTGCGAGCCGTCTGCGAGGCCCTGAAGACCGCGGGGGTCGCGGCCATCACGCAGCTGCCGCTCGATACCGTCGACGACATCGAACTGGTGGCGGCCGACGCGCGTGCCGCTGGTCTGCCGATCCTGGCGCTCGGTCTTGACTCGGTGGACGACGATCGCCGGCTCGACACGTGCCGTCGCGCGTTCGAGCTGCAAGCGTCGCTCGGGGGATTCAAGGCGTTTGCCCCGTTGCCGCGCACCATCTCGGTTTCCAGGCCCACGACCGGATACGACGACGTCAAGCACGTGGCGCTCGCACGCCTCGTCGTCACCAACATCGAGGCGATCCAGGTCGACTGGTCGATTTACGGGCCGAAGCTCGCGCAGGTGGCGCTGACGGTCGGCGCAAACGACGTGGACAATGTGGCGGCCGTGGATCCGGGCGTGCTCGGCACGCGACGCAGTCCGCTCGAAGAGATCAAGGGAAACATCACGGCTGCGTCACTGGAGCCGATGGAGCGGGACGGGATGTTTCGTGTGCGGTGAGCGGATCCGCCTTGGCGCCGTGGACTACCTGAATGCGCGGCCGCTGGTCCACGGTCTCGAACAGCAGACTGACCTGTTCGCGCTGCGCTTCGATCCTCCGTCCGTGTGTGCGCTGCTGCTGCACGAGCACGCCATCGACGTGGGGATGATCCCGACGATCGAATACTGCCGGGGCCCGGAGTACCGGGTGGTGCCGGGCATGGGGATCGTCTCTGAGGGTCGCGTGGCCTCGGTCGCGCTCTTTGCAAAGAAAGCGCTCGACCAGATCAGGACCATTGCCACCGACACCAGCTCCCGAACGTCGAACGCGCTCCTTCGGATCCTGTGCAGGGAGCGATTTGGGATCGAGCCGGACTTCACGCCCATGGCCCCGGACGCAGGTCGGATGCTGCAGGCGTGCGACGCGGCTCTGATCATCGGCGATCCGGCGCTGTACCTCGACCCGGCAGCGGCCGGTGTCGAGAAGATCGACCTCGGCGAGCAGTGGACGGCGCTGACGGGCCTGCCGTTCGTCTGGGCATTCTGGGCCGGACGCCCTGGCGCCGTCTCGCCGGAAGCCGCCTGCGCACTCGCAGAGGCGCGGGATCGCGGCGTGGCGGCGGCCGAGACGATCGCAGCCGACTACTGCGGCGCTGCGCGCGCCGCTCTCGGGCACGCGTATCTGAGAGACAATATTCAGTATGACGTCCGGGAGCGGGAAGAGGCAGGGCTGAAGACGTACTTCGAGCTGGCGGCTCGCCACGGGCTGATCGACGGGCCGCGGGAACCGCTGTTTTACGAGTCACGATGACATCGATCGACCAGATCGCGGCGACAGTACGGAGCGGCGGCCGCGTGGGGCGCGACGCCGCGCTCGCGTTGTACACACAGGCGCCAACGGCGCTGCTCGCCGAGCTGGCCGATGGCATCCGGGCCCGCAGGCATCCGGAACGGATCGTCACCTACATCATCGACCGCAACGTCAATTACACCAACATCTGCGTCGCCCGCTGTAATTTCTGCGCGTTCTACCGCCCGGTGGGTTCCGGAGAAGGATACGTCCTCGGATTCGAGGAGATCTTTCGCAAGATCGACGAGACGATCGAACTGGGGGGCGGTCAATTGCTCCTGCAGGGAGGGCACAACCCCGACCTGCCGATCGAATGGTACGAGGATCTGTTTCGAGCGGTGAAGTCACGGTATCCCGCATTCCGCCTGCACGCGTTGTCGCCGCCCGAGATCATCCACCTCACGCGAACGTCGCGGCTCAGCGTGCCGCAGGTGATCGAGCGGCTGGTGGCCGCGGGGCTCGACAGCATTCCCGGCGGAGGCGCCGAGATTCTCGTCGATCGGGTGCGCAAGCTGCTCAACTGCTACGGTAAGGCCACGGCGGACGAGTGGCTTGGTGTGATGGCCGCCGCGCACCGTGCGGGGCTCCGGACGACAGCGACGATGATGTACGGGCACGTGGAGACCGTGGACGAGCGGCTCGAGCACATGTTCCGGTTGCGCGATGTCCAGGACGACCTCGGGGGTTTCACGGCGTTCATCACGTGGAGCTACCAGCCCGAGCACACCGAGCTCGGAGGGTTCGAGGCGACTGGCGTCGAATACCTGCGGACGCTGGCCATCGCGCGCATCGTGCTCGACAACTTCGACAACCTGCAGGCGTCCTGGGTGACCCAGGGTGGGAAAGTCGGTCAACTCAGTCTCGCGTACGGCGCCAACGACATGGGCAGCGTCATGATCGAGGAGAATGTCGTCCGCGCGGCGGGCGCCTCGTATTGCATGGACGAGATCGAGATCGTTCGGAACGTCGAGAATGCCGGGTTCATCCCCAAGCGCCGCACCATGCATTACGAGATTCTCGGGGACCCGATCTTCCGCGAGCGACACGTGCCGCGGATGCTGGAGCTCGCGGTCGCCCGGACCGACGGCGACACGAGTCGCCCGCCGGAGATCGTCCACTACGCCGCGCGCAGCGCTGCCGAGAAACGGTTACGCGGCGTCGGGGCCGACGACCTACCCGCGCGGGATTGATGCTCGAGGTCTTCCGCGCGCGCTGGATACTGCCGATCGCATGCCCCCCGATACGGAACGGGTGGGTCGCCGTCGACGGTCACCGCATCGCCGCGCTCGGCGGACCCGGCACCGAGCCACCGATCGCACCCCGCGGGGACGTGCTCGGCGCCGCGATCCTTCCCGGCCTCGTCAATGCGCACACGCATCTCGAGCTCTCGTGGATGCGCGGACAGGTGCCGCCTGCGCCGTCGATGCCGGAATGGGTCGAGCGGCTGATGGCGCTCCGTCGCACCGGCGGCCCGGACGGGGTGGAGCCGGTCCCGGAGCCGATAAAAGACGCGATCGCGGAAGCCCGCGCCGCGGGGACCACTCTCGTCGGCGACACGACCAACACCCTCGCGACGTACGATCCGCTGGCGGACAGCGAGGTGTCGGCGGCCGTCTTCAGAGAGCTGATTGGCTTCAAGGTCGCGGATGCCAGGGGCGTGGTCGCGCAGGCGCGGGCGGAGCTCGACGCGCTGACGAAACATGAGCGGATGCAGCTGTCGGTCGTGCCGCACGCTCCGTATTCGGTGTCACCGGAGCTGCTGCGCGCCATTGCCGACGCAGAGAACGTGTGCGTGAGTATGCATCTCGGGGAGTCGGCCGAGGAGATGGAGTTCCTGAAGACTGGCACCGGGGCCTGGAACACACTCCTGAGAAACCTCGGGGCCATGCGGGAGGATTGGAAGGCGCCGTGCTGTTCGCCCGTCGACTACATCGCCCGGCACGGCTTGCTCACCGACCGGTTGCTCGCCGTCCACTGTGTGCAGCTGGACGATGACGATCTGCGCAAACTGGCGGACGCGGGTGCCACGGTCGTGACGTGCCCCCGCAGTAATCGCTGGACCGGCGCAGGCGTGCCTCCGCTCGAGCGGTTCTACGCGGCCGGCGTCCGTGTGGCGGTGGGGACCGACAGCCTCGCCAGCGTGGAGGACCTGAACCTGTTCGGCGAACTGGCGCTGATGCGGCAACTGACGCCATCGGTTCCGCCCCGCGCACTGCTCGAAAGCGCTACGCGACACGGCGCCGATGCGCTGGGTTTCGGTGGCGAACTTGGCACGATCGAAGCCGGGAAACGGGCGGAGCTCATCGCCGTCACTCTCGACGGCGACGTGAACGGATTGAATGACGATGACGTGGAAGCGTATCTCGTGAGTGGGATCACCCCGGATCGGGTGAGATGGCTCGCGTAGCGACGTACGCGTCCTTCGTGCGCTTCAGCCACTCAGTGTTCGCGCTGCCATTCGCACTTACAGGCGCCCTGCTGGCCTTGCACCGGACGGGCGACTGGTCAGCGGCGAACGTCGGCTGGCGCCTGGTGTGGATCGTCGTCGCCATGGTCGCCGCGCGGAGTGCCGCGATGGGATTCAACCGGCTCGCCGATGCGCACCACGACGCGTTGAACCCGCGCACGTCGTCACGCGAGATCCCGCGCGGCGTGCTGTCCCGTTCCGACGCGGCGCTGTTCGTGGCTGTGTCGTCGCTCGTGTTCGTCTTTGCCGCGTGGAAGCTCGGCCCGCTCTGTTTCGGGCTCTCGCCGGTGGCCCTGGCGATCGTGTTCTGGTACTCGCTTGCCAAGCGCGTCACGCATTACACGCAACTCTTTCTCGGCCTCGCGATGGCAATCGCTCCTGTTGGCGGATGGCTGGCTGCCGGGGGCCGCGGAGGGTTTGAGCCGTGGCTGCTCGGCCTGGCGATCGGCACGTGGGTCGGAGGGTTCGACGTGCTGTACGCGTGCCAGGACCTCGAGTTCGACCGCGCGCACGGACTGCGGTCGATCCCGGTCCGCTTCGGCGTGGGCCGATCGTTGTGGATCTCGCGGGGGATGCACGTGATCACGGTGACATGCCTCGCGACGCTGGCGGCGGTGGCCGATCTCGGGGCGGTGTACCTTCTGGGGGTCGCGGGGGTGGCGGTGCTCCTCGTGTACGAGCAGTCCCTGGTGAGCGAGCACGATCTCTCGAAGGTCAAGCGCGCGTTTGACCTCAACGGGTACGTCGGAATTCTGTATCTCGTCACCACGGCGGCAGCGATTTATGTCCAATAACGCGCCCGACCTGAAGGTCGGGCCTACGAAAGGCGACGGCCCCAATGATGCCGATGGCCAATGATGCAGGCCCGACCTTCAGGTCGGGCGCCACTCCCGTCCCCACATCCGACGGTCCCCGACGATCAATCGCCATCGCTGTGACCGGCGCGAGCGGCGCGATGTACGCGACGAGGACGATGGCCGCGCTGCTCGAACGTGGATGCCACCTCGAGCTGGTCATCTCCGACTACGGACGGCGGCTGCTGCGCGACGAGCTCGGCGACACCGCGTCGGTCGACAAGCTGACCGACTACCTCGTCGCGCAGTACGGTGAAGGGGTTCGCAAGGGCACCTACACGCTGTACAGCAACAAGGACCTCGGCGCGAAGATCGCCAGCGGCAGCCAGAATTGCGAGGGGATGGTCGTCGTGCCGTGCTCGATGAAGACCCTCGCCGGGATTGCCCACGGCCTGTCGCGCAATCTCGTCGAGCGCGCCGCCGACGTGATGCTCAAGGAACGTCGCACGCTCATCATCGTCCCGCGCGAAACGCCGATGAGCCTGCCGCAGCTCCGGAACATGACGCTCTGCGCCGAGGCGGGAGCGATGATCATGCCCGCGATGCCCGCCTTCTACCAGATGCCAAAGACGCTCGAGGATCTCGCCGACTTCATGGCAGGGAAGATCCTCTCCGCGCTGGGTTTCCCCCATTCCCTCTACCCTGGGTGGGAAGGGTAGACAACCAGCCGTGACGACTTCACCACCCGACAAGACGCCCAGGCGCATCGCCGGGATGTTCGACGCGATCGCACCACGGTATGACCTGCTGAACCGCGTGTTGAGCGCGGGTCTCGACCAGCGTTGGCGGCAGCGCGCGGTCGACGCGGTTCGTCTCGGGCCGAATGGGCGCGTGCTCGACCTCTGTACCGGCACGGCGGATCTTGCGATTGCCATGGCCGAACGACATCCTGACGCCTGGGTGACCGGAGTGGATTTCTCGGGCGCGATGCTGCGACTCGGCCTGGCCAAGGTCCGGGCGGGATCGCTGGCTGGTCGCGTCCGGATGGTCCGGGGTGACGCCGCTGCCATCCCTGTCGCCACCGGCAGCTGCGACGCCGCGACGATTGCCTTCGGCATCAGGAACGTCGAGGAGCCGGAACGCGCGCTTGCCGAGCTCGCGCGCGTCCTGCGTCCTGGCAGTCAGCTGGCCATCCTCGAATTCGGCCAACCGCGAATCCCTGGCATCCGCACGTTGTATGCGTCGTATTTCCGTTACGTGCTGCCGTTCATCGGCCGCATGATCTCCCATCATCAGAGTGCGTACTCGTACCTCCCCGCCTCCGTCAGTACCTTCCCTCCACCCGCCGAATTCGCGAAGACGATCGAACGTCACGGATTTGTCTCGGTTCAGGCAGTCCCACTGACCTTCGGCATCGTCTATCTGTATGTCGCGTCCCGGCGGTAGGGATCGGCCTGTTATACTTGTAAGTCCTTCATGTACTTCAACTTCGAGGAGAACCACCCGGATACTCCGAGGCTGGCGAGCTCGCTCTCGGTACTCGAGCGCGTGCTGGCGACGGTCGTCGTGTATCTGTTGGCGGTGATCCTCATGCTCGTGTTGCCCAGGACCGACTGGTATCAGGCGCGGCTGGCAGCGCAGCAGCAGGAGCGCGACACGCGCGAGCAGCAGATCCTGGAAACACAGCGGGAGAACGCGCGCTTCGTCTTCATGGCACCGAAGGTCGAGATGCAGCGGGTGCCGCCGCCGCGCGCGGACCTGTCGGACCTCGATCGGAGGGCGAGCTCGGCCGAGCGGCCGGTCGACGCGCGGAATTCCCAGCCCTTTGCGCGAGGCAACACCCCTGAACAGGTGGAATCGGAGGCGGTGGGCCCTCGCGATCTGCGTCCGGAGCCCGCGACCCCCGCCGGGGAACCGGAGGCCAGTCGTTCTGCCGTCACGCTCCCCGAATCCCCGAAGGCGCCCGCGGCGCCCGTTCCGGATTCGTCAAAGTCGCGTGGCAATTCCAGCGGCATCCTGGCAGACGCCATCCGCAACGTCCAGAAATACGCCTCTGGAGAAACGTTCAACAACCCGCAGGGAGGTGCGCCGAACGAGAATTTCCCGTCGATTCAGTTTGACTCGAAGGGGGTGGAGTTCGGGCCCTGGCTCCGCCGGTTCGTGGCGCAGATCCGTCGTAACTGGTTCATTCCGTATGCGGCCATGACGATGAAGGGACACGTGGTCGTGACCTTCAACGTCCACAAGGACGGACGGATTACCGACCTGCAGGTCGTGAAGCCGTCCGGGGTCGACGCGTTCACCAACTCGGCGTTCAACGCCCTCGCCGCGTCCAACCCGACGCTCGCGCTCCCTCCGGAGTACCCGGACGACAAGGCGTTCTTCACGGTCACGTTCTATTTCAACGAGACCCCCCCGCGATGAATCCGCCGACCCGCGCGCAGCAGATCGGCCTGCTGGTCCTGCTGGGCCTGCTCGTGGCGCTGGCCCTCTATCGCGCGGTCTGACGACGGTGTCGATCAGCCACACGCCAGGGATCCGGCCTCTGCTCGTGGCGGTTCTCGGGCCGACCGCGACGGGGAAGAGCGCGCTCGGCCTCGGGCTGGCGCGCCAGTTCAACGGCGAGGTCGTGAGTTGCGACTCCACGGCGGTCTATCGAGGCTTCGATATCGGGACCGACAAGCTGCCCGCGGCCCAACAGATGGGAGTGCCGCATCACATGGTGGACGTCGCGGACCCAACGGAGGACTACTCGGCGGCGCGTTATGCGCGCGAGGCGGCCTCCGTCATCCGTGACATTACCGCGCGGGGCAAGCTTCCGATCCTTGTCGGGGGCACAGGGCTCTACTACCGTGCGCTGACGCGCGGATTGTTCCCCGGGCCGAGCCGCGACACGGCGCTCCGCGCACGCATGGAACGGATCGCCGCCAGGGGCGGGCCCGAACGACTGCACCGGCTGCTCGGGCGCGTCGACGCCGCCTCGGCCGAGCGCATTCAGCCGCGCGACCTGAAGCGCCTCATTCGGGCGCTCGAGGTGTACCTCCTCACCGGACGCCCGCTGACCATGCATTTCGAGGACACGCAGTCCGCGCTGCCGGAATACGATGTCACGGCGTTCGCGCTGCAGATCCCTCCGGAGGCCACCCTCGACAGAGTGGCGCGGCGTGTCGACGCGCAGTTCGAGCAGGGGCTGCTCGATGAGATGCGCGGGCTGCTGGCGGCCGGGTTGCACGCGACCGCGCTCCCGTTCACGGGCCTCGTCTACCGGCAGGCGCTCGAACATCTGCACGGTGTCCGCGACGAGGTGTCCACGCGTGAGCTGATCGTGCGAGAGAACAGAAAATACTCGCGACGACAGTTGCTTTGGTTCAGGAAAGAGCCTAACCTACAGTGGATTCACGCCGCAGGTGAGCGCGACGAAACGCTGAATGCAGTCGCCCGCGTTGTCGCGTCCCTGGAGAGTCGTCGCGATGTCCGAACCCGCTGATCCTCGGTCCGTTTCGATGCAGGCAAACATTCAGGACACGTTCCTGAACCTCGCCCGCCGTGACAAGCTCGCGCTGCAGATCCGTTTCATGGACGGCACGGAGTTCGAAGGACGCGTGAAGAACTTCGACCGCTTCGCCGTGATCATCGAACACTCGGGCGCCGACCACATGGTGTTCAAGCACGCGATCGCCAGCATCCGCTCGCCGAGAGCGGTCAACAACTACTTCCCCTCAGACGAAGGTTGAGTTGAGCCCGAAGGCAGAGGTGAGCCCGACCCGGCCGGATCGCGTCATCCTCATCGTGATGGATAGCGTCGGCATCGGCGAGCTGCCAGACGCGGCCACCTACGGCGACGAGGGGAGCAATACGCTCGGCAACATCGCCAAAGTCATTCCACTCAAGGTCCCCGCGCTGCGCTCGTTGGGGCTTGACCGGGTGGTCGACATCGGCGCGCCGGCGCCCCCGGCGACCGATGTAGCGCCCGAGGCGCCGCTCGGGGCCTTCGGCCGCATGGCCCAGCAATCGCCCGGCAAGGATTCGGTCACCGGTCACTGGGAGATTGCCGGCCTCGTCCTCGAGCGGCCGTTCCCAACGTTTCCGCAGGGCTTTCCCCAGGAGATGCTGAGTGAATTCGAGCGCCGCATCGGGCGCACGTCGCTCGCGAACAAGGCGGCATCGGGTACGGCCATCATCGACGAGCTGGGCGAACAGCACATGGCGTCCGGCCAGCCGATCGTGTACACGTCTGCTGACAGCGTGTTCCAGATCGCCGCGCACGAGGACGTGGTGCCGATCGAGGAGCTCTATCGCTGGTGCGAGATCGCCTTCGAGATCGCCGGCACCGGCGCGGGCGTCGGGCGCGTCATCGCGCGTCCGTTCAAGGGCGCCCCCGGTGCGTTCGAGCGCACGCCCAACCGTCGCGATTTCGCCCTCACGCCATTTGCGCCAACGCTGCTCGACGTCCTCAAGGACAAGGAACTGCCCGTCGTCTCTGTTGGAAAGATCCACGACCTGTTTGCCGGCCGCGGCACCACGAGCACGGTGCACACGGACTGCGACGACGAGGGGATGGACGAGATTGCCGGAGCGATGGAGAAGACCGAGCGCGGCCTGATCTTCGCGAATCTTGTCGACTTCGACACGAAGTTCGGGCATCGGAACGACGTCCCGGGCTATGCGGAGAATCTCGAGCGCTTCGATTGTCGACTGGCCGTGTTGATCCCCGCCCTCAAAGCCGGCGACGTGCTCATTGTGACCGCGGATCACGGAAATGATCCGACGACGACGAGCACCGATCACTCGCGCGAGTACGTGCCGGTGATGATCGTCGGCGCTTCGATCAAAAAGGGGATCGACCTCGGCACGCGCGCGACGTTTGCCGACCTGGGGCAGACGATCGCCGAGTTGTTCGGCGCCGCGAAGCTGCCGAACGGCACGAGTTTCCTGAGCGACATCCTGACGGCATGAGCATCCGCGAGCAGCTCGAGCAGCGCGAACGCGAAATCCTGGCCCCCGAGGCCGCCAAGAGCGGCGACACGAAGGGTCGGTTGCGCACGGAAGTCGAGGATCCCATCCGGCCGGCGTTTCAGCGCGACCGAGACCGGATCATTCACTGCAAGGCCTTCCGCCGCCTCAAGCACAAGACGCAGGTCTTCTTCGCGCCGACTGGCGACCACTACCGGACGCGTCTCACGCACACGCTCGAGGTGTCACAGATCGCGCGCAGCATCGCGAAGGTGCTGCGGCTGAACGAGGAGCTCACCGAAGCGATCGCGCTCGGTCACGATCTCGGGCACACCCCGTTCGGCCATGCCGGCGAGCGCGTGCTCAACGATCTGATCCCCGGCGGCTTCAACCACTACGAGCAGAGCCTCCGCATCGTCGACGTCCTCGAGCACGACGGCGACGGGCTGAACCTGACGTGGGAAGTGCGTGACGGCATTGCGCGGCATTCGAAAGGGAAGAGCGGAATGCCTGTCGGCGCCGATCCCGCGCACCGCGCAAGCACGATCGAAGGGCAGATCGCGCGGGTGGCCGACATCATCGCCTACGTGAACCACGACATCGACGACGCGGTGCGCGCTAGATTGCTGCGGGAAGAAGACCTGCCGAAGGAGCGCGTGACCGTGCTCGGGAAGAGCTCGTCCGAGCGGATCGGACGGATGGTCACCGACGTCGTGCACCGGACGCTCGAGGGGGGGATGACCGAGATCCGCATGAGCGATGCGATCCTTGACGCCACCGTGGGCCTCCGCAGCTTCCTCTTCGAAGCGGTGTATGAGAATGAGGTTGCGACCGCCGAGTTTCGCAAGGCCGGTGGCATTCTCGGCGGGTTGTGGGAGAAGGTCCGCGAGGAGCCGTCCGCGTATCTCGACGCGCAGACCATCGCGAGTGACGGGCTGGAGGTCGCGACGAAGGACTTTCTTGCCGGGATGACGGACCGTTACGCGGTGAGTCTCTACGAGCAGCTCTACATTCCGAAGCCCTGGGTCTCGATCAGGCGAGACTAGCTCTCTCGCAGGTTCCAGGTTCCAGGTTCGAGGTTCGAGGTTCCAGCGTCTTCGGTTAGCGGAGGCAGCCGTGAGCGTATCAGGGGCGTCCCCGTGTACGTGGGCGGGTCAGCCGGGACGCAGGCTCGCGGCTCCCGCTTCGCTGGCGTGGAAAATCGGATCCTCCGGCGCGTGTGCTGACGATGCGGCCTCGGC
>DATLXP010000082.1:0-9244 GCA_035575695.1 Vicinamibacterales bacterium | reverse complement strand
GGCCGCATCGACGACATTGCGGTGGACGAGACCAAGCCCTCGACCTTCTACATCGGCCTCGCGGGCGGCGGCCTCTGGAAGACGACGAACAACGGCACGACCTGGACACCGATCTTCGACCAGTACACGGTGTCGTCGATCGGCGATATCGCGCTGGCCCCGTCCAACCCGAACGTCATTTACGTTGGGACCGGAGAGCCGAACAACCGCCAGAGCTCGACCCTTGGCGGCGGCGTCTACAAGTCCACTGACGGCGGCGGCACGTTCGCATACGTCGGCCTCAAGGAGACGCAGAGCATCGCGAGGGTCGTCGTCCATCCGAAGGATTCCAACATTGTCTATGTCGCGGCGATCGGCCACCTGTTCGGACCGAACAAGGAGCGCGGCCTGTTCAAGACGACCGACGGCGGGAAGACCTGGATCAACACCAAGTTCATCGATGAGGACACCGGCTTCACGGACGTGGTGATGCACCCGTCGAACCCGAACGTGCTTTTTGCCGCCTCGTACCAGCGGCGACGCCAGGCGTGGGGCTTCAACGGCGGCGGGAAAGGCAGCGGCCTGTGGAAGACGACCGATGCGGGCAGAACGTGGACGAAGCTCACGGGTAACGGGCTGCCAACGAACGACCTGATCGGCCGGATCGGCATCGACTTCGCGCGGTCCAGACCCTCGACGATCTACGCCTCCTTCGAAGTGGGCGCGAGCGGCGGCACCGGCGCGGGCGTGAACGCCGATGGCAGCCTCGTGCAGCCCGGCGCCGGGCGCGGCGGCGGCGGACGTCAGAACGATCCCAACGCCCCTCCTCCCCCGCCGGATCCGAGCAAGAGCGGCATCTGGCGCTCCGACGACGGCGGCAAGTCGTGGCGGATCGTGTCGAACCAGGGGGACCGGTGGATGTACTACAGCCAGATCCGCGTGGATCCCACCAACCCCGAGATCGCCTACCAGGGGGGCGCGCCGTTCTTCAAGACCGTCGATGGCGGGAAGAGCTGGCGGCAGGTGCAGGGCATCGCGCACGGCGACCATCACGCGTTCTGGATCAACCCGCGCGACAACAATCACATCCTGCTCACGAACGACGGCGGCCTCGACGTGTCGTACGACCAGGGGGCGACGTGGGAATACGTCAACACCATGGCGCTCGGACAGTTTTACGCCATCAGTGCCGACATGCGGAAGCCCTACGTCGTGTGCGGCGGCCTGCAGGACAACGGCAGCTGGTGTGGCCCCAGCGCCACGCGGAGCAGCAACGGCATCCTCAACTCGGACTGGTTCCGCATCGGCGGAGGTGACGGGTTCTACACGGCGAACGATCCGACCGACTGGACGGTGATGTACGCCGAGTCGCAGGACGGCAATACGAGCCGCGTCGAGCTGCGAAGCGGACGCAGCACCCTGATACGGCCTCGTGGCCCGCAGGCGCAGGGACAGGGCGGCCGCGGCCAGGGCGCGGGCGCGGCCGGAGGCGTGACGGGTGTCCCGGGCGCGGCAGGCGCTCCTGGCGCGGCAGCCGTGGGCACTGCAACCCCGGCCGTCACGCCGGAGGATCCCGCGGTGGTGACACAGCAGCAGGCACTCGCCGCGCAGTTCGGGTTTGCCACCAACCCGCGCGGCAACGTCGTGCCGGCGCCCCCGCCCGGCACCAACTTCCGGTTCTTCTGGAGCACGCCGTTCATCCTCTCGCCGCACAATCCGCGCACGATCTATCTCGGCGCCGAGCGGCTGTTCCGATCGTACGACCGCGGCGAGACGTGGACCGCCTCGGGGGATCTCACGCGGAACATCGGCCGCAATGACCGCCCGATCATGGGCGTGGACGGCAAGGCCGCGATGGCGTCGAAGCATGACGGCGCCGCGTCGTACAGCAACATCGTGACGATCAGCGAGTCCCCGCTCGTGCCGGGGATCCTGTGGGTCGGCACCAACGACGGCAATGTCCAGATCAGCCGGGACGGCGGGGCGACCTGGAAGAACGTCGCCGACAGGATCACGGGCGCGCCGAAGGAAGGGCACGTCTCGCGAGTCGAAGCCAGCGGTTTCGACGCCGGCACGGCGTTTGTGACGATCGACAACCACCGGTTCGACGATCACAAGGCCTACGTGTACAAGACGGCCGATTTCGGCGACACGTGGACATCCATAGCGGCGAACCTGCCTGAGGGGCACGTGAACGTGATCCGCCAGGACCCGAAGAACGCGAACCTCCTGTATCTCGGCACCGAATACGCGTTTTTCATTTCGCTCAACGGCGGCAAGGAGTGGAAACCGTTCATGAACGGACTGCCCTACGTGCGAATCGACGACATCCTCGTCCACCCGCGCGACAACGACCTCATCGTCGGCACGCACGGACGCAGCCTCTGGATCATCGACGACATCACGGCGCTTCAGCAGCTGAACGAGAGCACGACCGCCAGGGATGCGGCGCTGCTCGACATCCGGCCTGGCGTGGCGTGGGTCAACGACATCCAGAAGACGATCACGGCCGGCGGCGCGAAGTTGTGGCGTGGCGAGAATCCCGCCCGCGGCACCGCCATCAGCTACTGGCTGAAGGGACCCGCGCAGGGGGACGTGAAGATCTCTATCAGCGACGTCACCGGCCGGGAGATTCGTTCGATGATCGGACCGAAGACAGCGGGCCTGCACCGCCTGCAGTGGAACATGGCCAGCGGCCTCGCCAATCTGGGAGCGGGACGTGGTGGCGGCGGAGGCGGGCGCGGCGGATTCACTGCGCCAGCGGTCGCGCCAGGCGCTTACCTGGTGAAGCTCATGATCGGCGACAAGGTCGTCGGCACCAAGCAGGTCGTCGTCGAAGCTGACACGACGTTCATGCAATAGGAAGCTTCCGGCTTCCAGCTTCCAGCTTCTAGTGTCGGAGTTGATTACAATCTCTCCATGCCGATCAAGGACGCTCTTCTCCCGGAGTTCGACCACGAGTTCGCGACGACGCGGCGCCTGCTCGAACGTGTGCCAGAAGCGGAGTTCGGCTGGAAGCCGCACGAGAAATCCATGACCCTCGGACAGCTCGCGGGTCACGTGGCGAACATCCCCTTCTGGTGCAGCGCCACCATGAATGGCGCCTTCTATGATCTGACGGCCGGCGATACAGAGGCGCGGCTGGATCCGCCGACATCGCTCGACACGCTGCTGAAGGACTTCGACGCCAAGGTGGCGACCGCGCGCGCAAGCCTGGCTAGAGCGAGTGACGCGGACATGACGGCGCCGTGGAGCCTGAAAAACGGCGATCACGAGATCTTCTCGATGCCGCGCATCGGCGTCGTCCGCTCATTCGTGATGAACCACCTCATTCATCACCGCGGCCAGTTGACCGTCTACCTGCGGCTGAAGAACGTTCCGCTTCCGCCAATCTACGGACCCACCGCGGACGAGCAGTGACGGGGGCGCGGGGCCCCGCTCTCCCGTATGCCGTTGCCTTGCTGGCGTCTTTCGTCATGCTGGCGACGCTCAACTCGGGCGGCTACCGCTACGGCGCGTCCGATCAGGCGTTCTATCAGCCGGCCGTCCTTGCGAACCTGGATCCCGCCCGTTTCCCGCGCGACGGCTCGCTGATCGCGGCCCAGGCCCAGCTCACGCTGATGGACGAGTCCATCGGCGCCGTGGCACGCGCCACCGGGCTCCCCCTCCCGCACCTCTTCCTCTCCCTCTACGTCACGACGCTGGCGCTTCTTGCCGCTGGCGCGTGGATGATCGCCCGGCGTCTGTATCGAAGCGTCTGGACCTGTCTCACCCTGCTCGCCGCCCTCACGCTGCGGCACGCGGTCGCGCGGTCAGGAACGAACACGCTCGAGGGCTATTTTCATCCACGGCAGCTGGCGTTTGCGTTCGGGGCCCTCGGCGTCGCCGCGTTCCTGCGCGGCCGACGCTGGCCGGCGCTGCTGTGCGTAGTCCTGGCCTGTTCCGTCCATCCCACGACGGCGCTGTGGTTCGCGGTGTGGCTTGGCGTCGCGACTCTCGTGGCCGACCGCTCGGCCCGGGTGCCTCTCGCCGTGGCAGCCACGTGTGCAGCCGGCGCCGGTGCGTGGGCTCTGACCGTCGGCCCCCTCGCCGGTCGGCTCGAACCCATGGACGCGGCATGGCTCGCGACGCTTCGAACGAAGGATTACCTGTTCCCCCTCGGATGGCCCGCCTACGCGTGGGCCTTCAACCTGAGCACGGCGGCTCTCGTCGCAGGGCTCTACCGCCTGCGCGCGCGCGCGGGCCTGGTCGACATCCGGGAGCGAGGGCTCTTTCTCGGGTGCCTCTCGCTCGGGGTGATCTTCTTCATCGCCGTTCTGCTGCAGACGATGAACGTCGCCCTCTCGATCCAGCTGCAGCCGGCACGCACCTTCTGGATGTTCGACTTCCTCGCGACCATCTACGTGGTGTGGGCCCTTGCCGAAGGCCGCGCACCGACGTCACGGCGAGCCGTGGCCGCGCTCGTCGTCGTGCTCGCCTTCTCGGCTGTTCGAGGTGTCTACGTGCTCCTCGAACTCGATCGCGAGCCGTTCCGCGTGGATGTGCCCGACGATGACTGGGGCCGGGTGATGCGATGGGCGCGAACGACGCCGAAAGACAGCGGCTGGCTGGCCGACCCGATGCATGCCGTGACGTATGGCACGAGCGTGCGCGTCGCGGGCGAACGGGATGTCTTCGTCGAGGGTGTGAAGGACGCCGCGATCGGGATGTACGATCGGGACGTCGCCCTCCGCACCGCCGAGCGACTGGCGGGGCTGCCTGATTTCGCCGGGTTGACGGGTGACGATGCGCAGGCCATGGCGTCCAGGTACGGCCTCGACTACATCGTGACGCCAGCGGTGCTGGACCTGCCGGTCGCGTTCGAGAGCGGGACGTTGCGGGTGTATCGACTCCGGTGAGCACCTTCGTTCCGAAACGAGGCCTGCGGAACGGTCACCTGATGACCATGTACGCCTGGGCGCGCGGGCGTCGGTTTCGCGAGCTCCCCCCCGCCGAGGACCGCTACTTCCAGGTGACGGCCGACACGCAGGTGCTCGCGCAGTGCTTCTGGCAGCGTGAACGTGCGGCGCACCCGTTGCTCGTCATGCTCCATGGTCTCGAAGGGTCGAGCGCTGCGCATTACATGCAGGGCGTGGCCGACAAGGGCGTGCGGGCCGGCTTCAACGTCCTGCTGCTGAACCAGAGAAACTGCGGCGGCACCGAACATCTTGGACCGGGGCTGTATCACTCGGGGTTGACCGCGGATGCGGATCACGTCATGCGGGCGGTTCGGGCCTCCGACGGGATCGAGCGCATCGTCGTCGCGGGCTACTCGCTCGGCGGAAACCTCGCGTTGAAACTCGCCGGGGACTACGGCGATGCGCCGCCGGGGTGGCTGCGAGGCGTCTCTACCGTCTCACCGGTCATGGAGCTGGCGTCCTGCGTGAGCGCGCTCGAGCGGCGCGGGAACGTCATCTACCAGTGGAACTTCGTCCGCGGGCTGCACGCACGGATGCGGCGGAAGCAGGTCTGCCATCCCGACCGGTTCGATGTCTCGACGCTTGGATCCATTCGCACCATCAGGCAGTTCGATGGCGCCTACACCGCGCCCGCGTTTGGGTTCGACAGCGCAGAGGACTACTACCACCGCGCCAGCGCGATGCGCGTGGTCGGTCGGATCCGCGTACCGGCGCTGATCATCACCGCGGAAGACGATCCATTCGTGCCGTCTGCGCCGTTCCGTGATGCCGCCGTGACCACCAACCCGCATGTGGAGGTGCGGATCACCGACCACGGCGGGCACTGCGCGTTCGTGGGAGAGCCGTCGGCCGTGAGCGACGGCTACTGGGCGGAAGAGCGAGTCATCGAGTTTGCGCAGCACGTAACACGTCGCACGTAACGTCGCACGTGCGCACATGGCACGTCCCCACGTCGCACGTCCCGCACATCGCACCCCGGACTTCGCACGTTATTCCACCGCCACCATCAACCGCCTGGCGAAGTCAGGACCGAGCCCCTGCTCTTCGTGTTTGAAGTACACGAACGCATCGGAGACCTGGACATCCCTGATGGTGCCCGCCCATCGATCGATGTCCGGCTGCTGGTATCCCTCGTCGCGCAAGCGGAAGTAGGCGTAGTCGGCCGTCACTTCGACGGGCGTGGACAGCTTCTCGCTATCGGCGACACAGAGCGCGACGTTTCGCGAGCGCAGGATCTCGAAGATCTCTCCGTCCAGCCACGACGCGTGTCGGAATTCCACGGCGGCGCGAGTGTGGTCGGGGAGCAGATCGACGAAGTGACGCAGGACGTCGGCGTCCTTCTTGAACGTCGGGGGGAGCTGGAACAGGAGCACGGCGAGTTTGGGCCCGAGGGTCTTCGCAATCCTGCAGAACGCCTGGAGCGTGTCGTCACAGCGTTGCAGCTTGGCGTCATGTGTAATGCGCCGTGGTGCCTTGAGGGTGAAGCTGAAATGGTCCGGCGTTCCGGCAGACCACCCGGCGAGGAGCGTCTCAGTTGGCATCCGGTAGAACGTGTAGTTGATCTCGACCGTCGAGAAGCGCTCCGCGTAGAAGGCCAGCATCTTGTTGGTGCTGAATTTCTCCGGATAGAACGTCCCTCGCCACTCGGGATAGTTATAGCCGCTGGTGCCGACGTGTATGCGCTGTGCCACGGCGGAGAGTGTAGTCCAGTGGGTTCAGCGGTGGGACGAGAGTGCCCGGTATCGAACATCCCCGCGAAACGGCGACTGTCACCGTTTCTGTTAACTCGTGTGGTCGCAATATCTTATGGGCCCAGACGTTCTTGGCAGCTCGTTCGCTTCGTAGCCTGCAGGTCCACATGAGATACGCGATCCGTTCTGTCTTCAAGCACCCCGGCTTCTCGGCCATCGCCATCGGCACCCTTGCGGTGGGGATCGCGCTGAACGTGGCACTCTTCGGGATCTTCAACGCCATGCTCTTCCGGCCGCTCCCGGTCGCGGATCCCGGCCGACTCCTCGGCATGATGTCCGCGTCGACCGAGCCGGACGGGCCGCGCGGCAACCTCACGTATCCAGACTTCGAGGCGCTGCGCGCTCGGCGGGACGTCCTGTCGGACGCCTTTGCGTACGCCCGGGTCCAGGTGGGCGTGCGTGTGGGTGGGCACGCCGTCCGCGCCCATGGGCAGATCGTCACCACGAACATGTTCGACCTTCTCGGCGTGGAGCCGGTGTATGGTCGCGCGTTCGCCGCGACGGAGAATCGCGAGCCGGTGGCGGTCCTCTCCTTCAACACATGGCAGCGCACACTCGGCGCCGACCCGGCCGCCGTCGGCCGCGCCGTCACACTCAACGGACGGCCGTTTACCATCATCGGTGTCGCGCCCGAGGGTTTCATCGGCCCGGACCTGTCCGAACCCGCGGAGCTCTGGATCCCGCTCGGGATGCACGCCGTTGCGCTCCCGGGCAGCACCGATCCCCTCTCGCACGGGCACTGGTGGCTGACTGGCATTGGACGGCTCGCCCCCGGGGTGGGCGTGGGCCAGGCGCGAGCTGTGCTCTCGGGTGTCGCCGAGGGCATTGCGCTCTCGGCGCCCGCGACCCATACGGGCTTCACCGTGAGAACCGTTCGGTACCACGGCTCGCCGGACGACACACGCGGGCAGATCGCCCCCATCGCCGCGCTCGTCATGGGCGTCACCCTCTGCGTTCTGTTGATCGCCTGCGCGAATGTCGCCGGGTTGCTGCTGTCGCGCGCGGCATCGCGGCAGCGCGAAATCAGCATCCGCCTGGCGATCGGGGCGACGCGCGGCGCGCTGGCCCGACTGTTCCTCTCTGAAAGCCTCGTGCTGGCCGCGGCCGCCGGGATCGTGGGCCTCATCGCTGCGATGTGGGGCACCGAAGCCATCGTCCGCCTCGCTGGCGTGCCCGCGATCGTCGACTCCACACCGGACTGGCGCGTGATGCTCTTCACCATGGCGGTATCGCTCATGGCTGGGGTCGCGTTCGGGCTGACCCCGGCTCTTCGCGCCGCAGGTCTCCCACTGGTGCCCTCGCTGCGATCCGAGCCCGGCTCTGATGCACGACCGCAGACGTCCCGTCTGCAGCGCGGCTTGATCATCGGGCAGCTGGCCCTGTCGCTCGTCATGCTTGCGTCGGCGGGCATCCTGATCCGCGGTCTGGCAGCGGCGTGGCGCACCGACGTGGGGTTCGCGTACGACAATCGAGTCGCCATCTCGACCGATCTCCGGCTCCAGCACTACGACCCTCAGGGTGCTTCCGCGTTCTTCGTTCGAGCCATCACCGGCATCCGCGCGCTGCCCGGCGTGGAGGGCGCGACGCTGGCCCATCTCGTTCCGTTCGGCGGGCGTGTGTTCGTCCACGGCCTCGCGTTCCCTGGAAAACCCGCCGACGCGCACGCGCGCCCAGAGCGGGTGTCTGTCAACCGGGTCTGGACCGATTTTTTCTCGACCCTCCGAATCCCCATCACGCGCGGTCGCGATTTCAGCGAAGCGGACTTGCGTCCCGGGTCAGGCGCCGCGATCGTGAGCGAGACGATGGCGCGGCGCTATTGGCCCGACTTGGAGCCGATCGGGCAGCGCTTCTCGATCGACGGTGCGAAGGGACCGTTCCACACCATCATTGGTGTCGCGCGCGACGTGCGGATCGACGAGTTCACAGAACGTCCGTGGCCGGCTGCGTGGCTCCCACATGCGGGCGAGTCGGGCGAGGTCGTCGTGCTGGCGTCCTCGACGCGGCCGAAGGGCCAGGTCATCCGCGAGATAGAAGGCGTCATCCGCGGCATCGACCGCGACCTGCCGATCTTTGCGTCGCGGCCCCTGCGCGACTACGTCGCTGAGCGCCTCGACGGCGAGCGAGCACTCTTAAGGCTGCTGGCGGTCTGCGGCGTCCTGGCGCTCGCGCTCGCCTGTCTCGGCCTCTACGGGGTCACCGCCTATGCCGTGACGCTGCGTACGCGCGAGATGGGTGTGAGGATGGCGCTCGGCGCCGGCGCCAGTGACGTTCGGCGGTTGTTCGTTCGAGAAAGTCTCCAGCTTGCCGCCCGCGGCTTGATGTGGGGACTGCTTCCCGCCGTCGCCGCGACCTATGCGTTGTCCGGCATGCTGGTCGGTGTCTTTCCGGTGGATCCGGTGACGCTGATCGGATCCGGCCTGGTGCTCGCAGCGGCCACGACGCTCGCCGCCTACCTCCCGGCGCGCCGAGCGACGCGCGTAGATCCGCTCGTCGCCTTGCGCGCCGAATGACCCCGCGCACGTCGAACCGTGAACCCTGAACCGTGAACCCTGAACC
>DATLXP010000081.1:0-3360 GCA_035575695.1 Vicinamibacterales bacterium | reverse complement strand
GGGGTCTCGAGCGACTCCATGAGGACCTCGCGGGAGAAGACGTAGATGCCCATCGAGGCGACAAACGGCTTCTCGGGCGTCACGCCCCCGGCCGTGGATCCAGTCGGCACGCTGGTGCGCATGTCGGCGAGCCTGGCCGCGCTCGGCTTTTCCTCGAATCCGGTGATCTGGCCCTGGGTGTCCAGCCGGAAGACCCCCATCTGCGTGGCGTCGTCTGGCGTGACGGGCTGTGCCGCGATGGTGATGTCGGCGCGATTCTCGATGTGCGACTCGATGAGGTCGCAAAAATCCATGCGGTACAGGTGATCACCCGCGAGGATCAGGTAATGATCGGCGTCGTAGCCGACGAAGTGCTTCGCGGCCTGTCGAACGGCGTCAGCAGTCCCCTGGAACCACTCGGGACTGTCCGGGGTCTGTTCGGCGGCCAGGATCTCGACGAAGCCCTCCGAGAACGTGTCCAGGCGATAGGTCTGCGCGATATGGCGGTTGAGTGACGCCGAGTTGAACTGCGTCAGGACGAAAATCCTCTTCAGTCCTGCGTGCAGGCAGTTGCTGATCGGGATGTCGATGAGCCGGTACTTCCCCGCAATCGGCACAGCCGGCTTCGAGCGCATGTGCGTGAGAGGGAACAGACGCGCACCCCTTCCGCCACCAAGGATTACGGTCAGCACGCCATTCATGAATGCATCTTATCCCTGCGGGCGGGGGACGCTCGCGCGGGGAGTGTTCAGTCGACGAATCGGTAGCCGAGGCCGACGACGGTTTCGATCTGCGTGCCGGCGGGCCCCAGTTTCGCGCGCAACCGCCCCACATGCACGTCCACCGACCGTGTCTCCACGAATCGCTCGTAGCCCCAGACCCGTTCGAGCAGCCGGTCGCGCGACAGGACGCGATGCCGGTTCTCCACCAGGAACTTCAGGAGCTCGAACTCGCGACGGGTCAGGCGAACTGGCTCGTTGTCGACCGAGATGGCCACGGCGTCGAAATCCGCCCGCAGGTGCTTCCCCGCGTAGATCGCAGGGGCGGGTGCTGCCGTGCCGTTGCGTCGCCGGAGCACGGCTCGAACCCGCGCCGACAACTCACGCAGGCTGAACGGCTTGGTCACGTAATCGTCGGCGCCGAGATCGAGGCCCGCCACGCGGTCTGCCTCGCTCGTGCGGGCCGTCAACATGATGATGGGCGTATTGGCGGTGTCGGGCCGTGAGCGCATGACACGGCAGACTTCCGTGCCGCTCATGACCGGGAGATTCACGTCGAGGATGACGAGATCGGGTGCGTTGTCCGCGACCGCCCTGAGCGCGGTATCTCCGCTGCCCACCACTTCGACGACCGCGTCGCCGGAGCGTTCGAGCGCATGCTTGATCAGAGCAGCGATATCCTGCTCGTCTTCAACTACGAGGACACGGGGCACCCGACTCATCGCCTCACAGCGTATGCGGTGGAGATTGCGCTCGCGTGACCGGGGGGTTAATTCTGGGTTAATCCCTGCACGTGGGAGCCGCTCTCAGCAGCAGCAGCGGCCAGGTGGCGTGTCTTCTAGCGGGGCAAGGTCGACGCGGGTCGCGAGGCGTTTCTGGTCTCTGGTGCCGGCATCGAGGTGGCTGATGGCGTGCGTGGCGGCGTCGAGGAGGGCCTGCATCACCGGGTCGGGGAGCGACGCGAGACGATAGTGGACCCACAGGCCGTCCTTGCGGCCTTCGACGAGGCCTGACTTGCGCAGGTAGGCGAGGTGCCTGGAGACCGCCGGCTGCGGCAGCCCCAGGCTGCCGTGGATGTCGCAGACGCAGACCTCGCCTGAACGCAGCAGCCCGACGATGCGCAGACGCGTCTGATCGGCGAGCGCCTTGAACGTCCGCTCGAGGGAGATGAGTCGTTTATCGGTCGACATATATACGTCTTGACAAATATAACATGCCCTCATATATTCGCGTATGCGCATATACGCATAGTGGGAGGGACAGATGAGCGAACAGACCTTGAAGGACGTCATTCAGCAGAAGTACGGCGAGGCCGCCGTCCGAGCGCAGCGCGGCGCGGAGAAGACGGGCTGCTGCGGAACGGGGTCCGGGTGCGAGGATCCGATCACCAGCAATCTGTACGACGACTCCGAGACGCAGGCACTCCCGGCCGCAGCGGTCGCGGCGTCGCTCGGGTGCGGGAACCCGACGGCCCTGATCGAGCTGCGCGCGGGTGACACGGTCCTAGACCTGGGGTCCGGTGGCGGCATCGACGTCTTACTGTCCGCGAAGCGCGTGGGGCCGACAGGCAGGGTCTACGGCCTCGACATGACGGATGAAATGCTGGCGCTCGCCCGGGAGAATCAGCGCAAGGCTGGCGCGACCAACGTCGAATTCCTCAAAGGGGACATCGAGCGGACCCCGCTGCCCGACAACAGTGTGGACGTCATCATCTCGAATTGCGTCATCAACCTGTCCGCTGACAAGGGACGCGTCCTCCGCGAGGCGTTCCGGGTGCTGAAGCCGGGCGGCCGATTCGCCGTGTCCGACGTCGTCGTCCGCGGGGACGTCCCGGAGGCGGTCCGCAAGAGCATGGAACTCTGGGTCGGCTGTGTCGCGGGCGCCCTGCATGAAGACGAGTACGCGCGCCTTCTGGCGGTCGCGGGGTTCGAAGGCATCGATGTGGAGCCGTGGCGCGTGTACCGGGTCGAGGATGCGCGTCAGTTCCTGGGCGAGGCGGGTCTCGATGTGGACGCGATTGCACCGCACGTCGACGGCAAGATCGCCAGCGCCTTCATCCGGGCGGCGAAGCCGGTGGCGTCATGACGACGGTGATCTTCGCGTGCGTTCACAACGCCGGCCGCTCACAGATGGCTGCCGCCTGGTTCAACCATCTGGCCGACGGCGCGCGTGCCATGTCGGCAGGCACCGAACCCGGCGAACGCGTGCATCCCGAAGTGGTGGAGGTGATGCGCGAGGTGGGCATCGATCTCTCGTCGGCGAAGCCGCGGAAGCTGACCGAAGACCTCGCACGCGGCGCCGACCTGCTCGTGACCATGGGATGCGGCGACAAATGTCCGTACATCCCCGGACTGCAGGTTGAAGACTGGCCGCTCGAGGACCCGAAGGGAAAGCCCCTGGTCAGAGTCCGTGAGATCCGGGACGAAATCCGGGAACGCGTGACCGCGCTGATCCGAACACGCCCGACCTGAAGGTCGGGCCTACAGCGCGGTTGTGTCACCCGGCGTGTCGCTGAAACCGGTCCCGCAGGACGATCGCGACGGCATTCATCACCAGCAGCATCGCCAGGAGCACCACGATGCCGGCCGCCGCGTTCTCGCCAAACGCCGCCTGGGGTCGCGACACCCAGTTGAAGATCTGGATCGGCAGCACCGTGAACGGC
>DATLXP010000080.1:0-46186 GCA_035575695.1 Vicinamibacterales bacterium | reverse complement strand
GGCCGATCAGCGACGGACGATCACGGCGCTGATTCTGGAGTTTGCGGGGGCTGTGCGGAAACCCAAAAAGGGCGCGCATCATCGCACGCGTGATCTGCTCGCGTTTCTCACGTCCCCGACGGTGCTCGACTGGTTCACTGTGGCGCAACTCCATCAACTCGCCGGGGCGGCTGCCGTCGCGGCATACGTCCGTGAGCACCAGGACGCGCCGCACCAAGAGACAGGCGGCGCGTGATGGCCGGGCCGAAACCGCAGGGGCTGAAGCCCGTCCTGGTATTCGACTCACGGAAGCGCACCGATGCGACGCCAAGCGCGCTGGTGCGCAAGGTTATGAAGCTCGAAGGGCGATACCCGATACGCGCCGCCGTGATTGAACGCTGGATTGACTACTTCATGGACGCGCAGAAGGGGAGGGTGTGATGCAACGCGAACGCGTACGGATCGCTCCAGGGATCTATCGAGATGCCTACGGCCTTGCCGCGACGGTCAAGGTCGGGGGCATTCAGCGGGAGAAACGGTTTCCCCATGATGCCTCGATCAAAACCATCAAAGCCTGGCAAGGTGAGACGCGCGTGGCGCTGCGCAAGCTGGCACCGCAGGGCGCGCGCGGCACCTTTGCGGCGGACGCCGGACGGTATCTCCAGTCCGTCGCCGCGATGCCCACGATTAAGGAACGGCGCGCGCACGTGGCGCTCTGGATCGCGGAGTTTGGACAGCGCGCGCGGCACACCATCGGCACGCCTGACATCGACGCGGTTCTCAACCGGTGGCTGCTGAAGGGGAAAGCGCCATCGACGGTGCGGAACCGTCGCACGGCGCTACTCCATCTGTGGAACCGTCTCGACGGACCCGACGCGCAGAATCCCGTTCGGCGCGCGACGAAGCCGCGCATGGCCGAGCCCGAGGCGCGGGCGCTCACCTACGACGAGATACGGAAGATCCTCGCCGCCATGCCGGATCGCGGCCAGGGCGTGAAAGGTAAGGCCAGGGACGACGCCAGTAAGACGAAGGCGCGGCTGGCAGTGATTGCCTACACCGGACTCCCGCACAGCCTCCTGAAGCGGCTGAGGGCCGCGGACGTCGATTCTGAGCGGCGCACGATCACCGTCCCCGCCCGCAAGAAGGGGAAAGGCGTAGGCAGTCGCGTGCTGCCCCTCACAGATGCCGGCGCGCAGGCGTTCGAGCGGTTCGCAGAGTTGGAGTGTTGGGGAGGCTTCAGCAATTCCAGTATGATGAAAAGCTTCCACCGGGCCTGTAAGACCGCGGGCGTCCGAGAGGCGCGCGTGTACGACTTGCGCCACTCGTTTGCGACCGAGATGTATCGGCAGACGGGGGACTCGAAAGCGACAGCGGAACTGCTCATGCACAGCCCAACCAGTCGAATGATGGACCGCTACACCCTCGCCGGCGTGGCACCGCGGCTGCTCGTGGCGGTGAAGGCGTTCGATGCGGTCAACAAGAAAACGGCTGGCAGTCTCGGCTGGCAGCCGAGGGCACAAGCGAAAAGAACCGCATAAACATTGCTCGCGCCCGTAGCTCAGCAGGATAGAGCATCGGTTTCCTAAACCGGGGGTCGCAGGTTCAAGTCCTGCCGGGCGCACCACAAACGGCACAGCCGAGTGAAGAGCTCAGCACAACGAAGCCAGAACGACGACACATGAAAAGCACTGAACGACACAAGCTCAAAGAAAATGAATTCGCCAGCTCGGTCTCGCGCGCGCGGAGTGTCATCGACACCAGGCGTGGAGACATTTCCCGCATCGTGATTGTGGGGATGGTGATCGCCGCGGTGATCGGCGGGTATTCCGTGTGGCGCCAGTCGCGTCATGCCAAGGCGAGTGCCGCGATGGCGGCTGGCCTGGCGATTTACGAAGCCCCTGTGATGGCGGCGCCGGCGGCACCCGCGCCGGGCAGCCCGATGCCGGTTCAGCAGGCCGGCACGTACGCGACCGAGCAGGCGAAGTTCGAGGCGGCGCTGCCGCGGCTGCTCGAAGCGGCCAACCAATACCCGAACACCGATGCCGGAATCGTGGCGCGCTATTACGCGGCGTCAGCGCTGGCCTCGCTCGGCCGCTACCCGGAGGCGGAACAGCGTTTCCAGGAAGTTGTCGACAAGGCCGGGTCGGGGATCTACGCCCGGACAGGGAAGCTGGGCGTGGCTGACGCACAGGTGGCCCAGGGGAAGTTCGACAACGCGATAACCATCTACCGCGAGATGAGCGCCGACTCGAGTTCCGCGGTTCCGCTAGACGGCGTGCTGATGGAACTGGGACGCACGTACCTTCGGGCCGGACGCAAGGATGAAGCGGCGCGCACCTTCAGCCGGATTGTCGACGAGTTTCCGCAATCGGCGTACGTGGCTGACGCCAAGCGCGAGCTCGCAGAAGCCAGGAAGGGCTGAGTCGCCGCCCTGTCACGCAGTCTTCGTGCGGGTGCCCGCCGCGGAGATGCGCGGTTCCACGAGGAGCCGAAGCGCGTACTCGGTTGGCGTCCCGGTGACATCGTTCGAGAGGCCGACGCGAAACACCGCCGACAAGACGCTCTGCTTTCGGAGCGACTCCGGTACATCGGGTCGGTGACGCGCCGGACGGTCGATCTGGAAGTAGACCAGCCGGTACAGCGGAATACTCAAGCCCGTGCGGCACTCCACGAACACGCCATGCTCGCTGACGTCTCGCGTCACGACGGCCGCCATGCGGGTCTGCCCACGGCCATCCTTCCAGATGATCTGGCCTGGCACCTGGACCCGCCGCCGGACTGCGGAGCGCTGCTCCTCGCGTCCGCTCCCTCCCTGCACCAGCCGTAGCCGCTGTTCCATTATGTGTTGACCTCCGTGGGAACGCTATGGAGGACCATGGATCAAGGTCCGCGCCCTCGACGTGGCACCAGACCGGTCGGACACATTTATGGCCTTAAATAGCTGAATACGAATGACTTATGTGACCGAGACCACACTATAGATGAGCCATCGCTCATAGATACTAAGTAATCATCATGGTCGAGGTCTGGATACTAACTATTCATGAGTGCCCAGCTGGGTTCTGAAGTTTGAGGCGATCCATCTTCAGGTACAGGCCCCGCCGGGTCAGTCCCAGAGCCCGCGCCGACGCGGAGATATTGCCTCCCGATCGGTGCAACGCGGCTTCGATCATTTCGCGTTCGATTTTCTCGACCGCCGACGCGAGCGTCGCGCGTCGCCCTCGGCTGCGTGCGGTCACCGCGGCATCCAGGCCCGGCCCCGCGCCCAAGACGGGCGACAAGAGCTCAGGGGTCACGGTTCCGCCGGCCGACGTCAAGGTCACCGCGCGCTGAATTTCGTTCCGCAACTGGCGGACATTTCCCGGCCACGCGAAGGCGTCGAAGAGATCGAGCGTGTCGGGACTGAGCCTTACGTCCGGTTTTCCGAAGCGTTCGCACGCGTCTCGCAGAAAAAATGTGCTCAGATGCGGAATCTCTTCGCGCCGCTCGCGCAGGGGCGGCACGTGGATGCGGATGACACTCAGACGATAGAAGAGATCTTCGCGGAACGTGCCGGCCGACACACGCTGCTCGAGATCGGCGTTCGTGGCGGCGACGACGCGCACGTCGACTCGCTGCGGACGCGTCTCGCCAACCGGCAGCACTTCCCCCTGCTCCAGAAAACGCAGCAGCTTCGGCTGAACATCGATCGGGAGGTCGCCGATTTCATCCAGAAACAACGTGCCCCCGGCGGCCGTCCGGAGCACGCCTGGCTGGTCGGCCATCGCTCCCGTGAAACTGCCGCGCCGATGACCGAACAACTGGCTGTCGGCGAGCTCGCGGGTGGCGCTGGTGCAGTTGAAGGGGAGAAACATACCGGAGCGTCGGAGCGAGCCCGCGTGGATCGCCCGTGCGACGAGGTCCTTGCCGGTGCCCGACTCACCGGTGATCAGCACGGTCAGATCGTTCCCCTGCAGCCGCTGCACGTGATCCGTCACGCGCAGCATCGCGGGACTCGCGCAGACGAAACCGGGAAGCAACGGCTCCAGCTGACGTTCCAGGACCGTCGGCATCGGCTCTGGCGTTCGGTCGCGCGCCTGGCACAACTCGAACCCCTGCCGGAGGACCGCACAGAGGGTACGGAAGCGTTGACGCCCGGCCTGTGACATGGCGCGAGGGATCGCGACGACCGCCTGGCGTGGACCTTCGGCGTCGCGTCCCAGGGACTCCATCGCGACGGGTGGCCCGGACGGCCCCCCGCGCAGCGCGGCGGACGCCAGGGCGCGCGCGCCGTCGGCGTCGCAACCTGCCGATGCCAGAACGCGGAGACGGCCGCCGGGCAGCTCCACGATGAGAGCGGCGGCCGTGCCATCGCCCGACTCGAGGAGCGCCGTCGCGCCTTCACGCGCGAGGAGCGCGGGCATCGCCGACGCGTCCACCAGTCGTCGCACCAGCGCGTCGTCGCCGTCCATCTGGACACCGACGAACCCGCCGGTCCCGGCAGCATCGAGACCGGCCAGCAACGACGCCGCTTCGACGGACTCCGCGGCGCCGAGCAGGCCGAAGAGCGTGTGTGCGTCGGTCAGATATCGCGTCGCACGGGACGTGGCGCCAGCCGCCGCCGCGAGGCGCCCGAGCTCCAGGTATCCCAGGGCCGCCTGGTACCGCTCGCCGAGCAACTCGAAGACGCTCACGCTCTGGCCGAAGTCGTGGTACGCCTCGGTCGCGCGCGAGTCGAGCGCGTGGAGCCGGCCTCGCAATCGCAGAAACTCTCCCCACGTGCCGCTCATGGCGCCGGGCTGGATACGGGCGCCGACGGCGGCCAGGCGGGCCTGTGCGTCCGGCCCGCGCGAGAGTGCGAGCAGCGCCTCGATCGTGGTCAGCTCCGCCTGCAAGGCGTACGCGGCCGGCGCGTCGGCCGCCGCGATGACGTCGGAGCAGAGCGCCAGTGCTCCCGCCGCATCGCCACGCCGGAGCGCCACGCGCGCGTCCAGCACACGGACGGACCACTGGTACCAGCCGCTCGCACGTGTCTCGCCGTACGCCTGACGCGCCCGGGCCAGGCTCCGACTCGCATCGTCGTGCGCGCCGCGAATCAGATAGATCTGCGCGAGCGAATCGTGCACCGCACCGGTCGTCTCGCGCATGAACTGCAGCGGGCTTCGCACGTCGAGCGCGCGGTGCATCACGGCTTCCGCGCGTGACAGATTCCCGATCCGCACACAGATCTGGCCGAGCGACGCAAGCGCGATCCCGAGCCCGTGGGGCGTGCCGGCCTGCTCCTGAAGCTCGACGCTGCGCTCCGCGAGCGCGAGCGCCTGCTCATGTCGGTGCTGCATCAGGGCCACGTTGGCCTGGTTCCCGCACACCGTGCCGAACACATCGTCGGCTTCCACCATGAGCGCCAGCCGCTCGGCCTGCCGGAGCGCCGACATCGCTTCGTCGAGACGCCCTTGCTGCGCCAGCGTGATGCCCGACAGGGAGTGCACCATGGCGAGATGCCGGCGGTCGCCGGCGGCATGCAGCGCCGACGCCGCGTGCGCGATGTGCTCGCCCACGATGGCGGTGTCACCGACCTGGCGGTAACAGATGCCAAGCTCGTAGTGCGCGAGGCCAATGGCCCGGGAATCATGGGCGCGGTCCGCCAGGCGGAGCGCTCGCGTCAGGAAGCCGATGCCGCGCGACGCCTGTCCGTCGGCGACCGCGATGCGTCCGTGCATCCGCCAGAGATCAGAGAGACGCGCGGGATGTAGCCTCTCGCGGCCAGCCGGCTCCGGCCCGAGGGCAGCACGCGCCTGCGCCAGGTCGTCCTGCAGCAGCCACGCGTCCGCGAGCGCGCAACGCATCTGCGCGCGATCATCTCGGGAAAGATCCGGCTGACGCAGCGCGCGAGAGAGGAAGTCCACGGCCTCGGCGCCATGGCCATGCTCGAGCGCCTGCACTGCTGTCGCGTAGAGGTCCACCGCCATCGGCTGGAGTATACCTTGTATACAGACGCCGTCTGGGTCAACGCCCGACCTGAAGGTCGGGCCTACGCCGTCTGGGTTGCGAACTTGTAGGTCAGGATCTTGTACACAAGCTTGGCGCACAGGAAGTTCGGGGCCATGAGGCCAGGCAGGGGACTCAGTTCCACCACGTCGCAGGCCACCACCGTGCGTCGCGCGATCGTCGCCCTGAGCAGGCCCAGCATCTCGTACCACGAGAGACCGCCTGGCTCAGGTGTGCCGGTCGCTGGCATGATCGCCGGGTCCATCCCGTCCACATCGATCGTGATGTAGACCGGGTCGCCAAGGGATTCCACGACGCGGTCGATCCACTGGGGGTCCTTCCGCATCGAGGCGTCGTAAAAAATTCTCGTGTTGAGCGAGGGGGCGACCTGCGCTTCCTCGGTCGACATGCTGCGGATGCCGACCTGGGTGATCGGCGCGAACTCCAGGCTGCGGCGCATCGCGCACGCATGGTTGTGGGGGGTGCCCATGTAGGCGTCACGCAGGTCCGCATGCGCGTCAATCTGCAGCACGTGCAACCCGGCGTGTCGGGCGGCGACCGCGGCGACGAGCGGAGGGGTAATGGAGTGCTCTCCTCCGAGCGACACCAGGAACTTGTCGCGCGCCACCACCTCGCCGGCGACGCGGCGGATCTCGTCCATCAACGGCGCCAGTTCACCAAAGGGCAGATCCATCTCGGGCAGGGTGAAGATCCCTACACCGTGGACGTCGGCTCCGACTTCTTCGTCCCACAACTCCATGTGCGACGACGCCTGCAGGATCTCGCGCGGGCCGTTGCGTGTGCCCGGCACGTACGAGGTCGTCCGGTCCACCGGGATCGGGAGGATGACGACACGCGACTGCTCGAAGGTGCGCGTTTCAGGAAGGGCGCCGCCGAACGCCAGCGGCGCGCCGTGGTCGTACTCGAAGGGAAAACTCATTCGCGGGCCTCGAAACGCGCGTTGGGAAAGGGCCGTCCGTCGACAGCCATCACGGGACCGGACAAGTCGAAGCGGAGGAGCGTCCTGGCGGCGACCACCGCCTGCGCGCTGGACGCAAGGGCGCTGACAAGCACCGGGAGCACGATCGTGGCGTCGGCATGCACCGTGACCTGTTCGGCATCCGACGCCAGCTTCCCCCAGCTCTGGGCCTCTTCGAGGCTGGAGCCCGAGGCGCCGCCGAAATGCGGCACGTCCGTCACGATCTGCAACGCAAAGCGGTGCCCGCTGACGCGATCGTCGAAGAACTCCGCCTGGACGGTTGCCTGGTTAATGAAATTCTTGGGGGTGCCACCCCCCAGGACGACCGACGCCGTTCGTGGGCGCCGAATGACGAGGTTCGCCGATTCGATGATGTCCCCGATGACGTCGATCTGTCCGGCGGCCGCGTCACGGTGACGCGCCTGCGACAGCCCCATGCCGATCGACGAGTCGGCGATCGCCGGGCAGAAGATCGGCACGCCCGCGCGATAGGCCGCCGTCAGGATGCCGTCGCCGGCTGTTTCCTTCCACAGATGCTCGCCCAGCCTGTAGAGAAACTCGCGAGACGTGTAGGGACGGCGCTCGAGCGTGAGCACGAACTCGGCGATCCACTCGTCGTTATCGCAGAACTCCGCCTCGCTGGCGTAGGTGTCGTACACGCGATCGATCCGGTCGGCCTGCAGCGCCGCATCGTCTTCACGCGGGGATCCGATGTAATGCCTGCGGCCGCGCGTTTCGTGCAGGTCGTGGTAGAGGTTCGCCCCCGTGGATACGAGGCAGTCGACGTGCCGATGGGTCAGCAGGTGGGCGATGACCAGGCGGAGGCCGCCGGCGCTGAGCGCTCCGGCCAGGCCGAGAAAAATGGTGCAATCCCCGGCGAGCATCTTTTCCCAGATGCGCCGCGCAGTGGCGAGGTTGCGTCCCTGGAACGAAATACGCTCCATGCGCGCCAGCACCTCGTCGACGCCGAGCCCTGGTTCGACTGCGAACGGCTCGACCGGTACGCGAAGAAAGCGGGACTTGTCCGGCATGAGCTGTCATTCTAGTTCACGTCGCGCGTGGGCAGAGAGGTGCGACGGGCTACGTGCTGCACGTGCGGACGTGCGATGTGCTCGGTGCGGACGTGCGATGTGCCGGGCGACGTGCGTGCACGTAACACGCCGAACGTGGCACGTTCGCACGTCCAGCACGGTCAGCACGTAGCACGTCGAACGTGGCACGTACGCACGTCGCACGTGCAGCACGTAGCCCGTCGCACATCGCACGTCGCTCAGAACGCCCGGCCCAGTCTGACAAATGCCGTCGCGCCCCGCGTCGCACCGGACGGATCATCGCGCCACGCCACGCCAGACGTGAACGACACCGGCACCCAGTAGCCGAGGACGACGTCCGCGGAGAGCTCTGCGCCGAACGAGGTGCGCCAGTCCCTGGCGCGAAGCGTGCCGTCCCAGGCCGCTCCGCGATCGGCGAAGAGCGCGCCGTGCAGCGACCGAAGGAACAACGGCCAGGTGCCGACGCCCCGTTCGATCCAGCGCAAGGGGAATCGATAGTCCGCATTGATGACGGCAGCGCGCCGTCCGGACACGTCCGAGGCATCGAAGCCACGCAACAGTCCGATGGCGTCGAACGAAAACCTGACCCCTCCAGGCTGCGCGTCGGAGCCGGCCGCGGAGAACGCCCGCCTCACGCGTGGGTCACCCGAGGCGGCCGCGAACGCCACCCGACCCGCCAGGGCGCCGTGCCGTGGCCCGGCGCGCAGGTAGCCGCGGACGTCGGCGATGACGGACGCGGCGTTGCCATCCGAGCCGAGCGCCTTCCGCGTCCACTCGGATGAGAGGGATCCGCGCCAGCCCTCCTCGGGACTGATCGAGTAGCCGTACGCGCGCGCGGCGTTGAACTGCCATCCGGCGCGAAGCGCCCGGCGGGCAACGCGCGTGTCAATCGCCGGTGCGCAGGCCGCACAGGCCACCTCCTCGGTCGCGGCATGCACGCCGCCAAACAACGCATGGCCTTGGCGGATCCGCCTGAAGGGCAGGACCGCGCCTGCATTGAGCTCGCGGACGCGTACCGTGCCCTGCTTCCATGGATCCGTGCTGTCGGAGAGGTCTCCGAACAACGTCGGCCGCCAGCGATCGTAGGCGTACGACGCGTTCCAGTCAGGGCGCAGGCGCGACGACCAGGAGGCGGCCGTGAAGTAGTAATGCCGGCCAAGGGCATCCGTGCCCGCGGTGCCTGCGCCGAACGCCAGCCGATCCCCGTCCTCCTCGACAACCGGGAACCAGAACCGGGGCGCGAGCGTGCCCCATGGGTTGTAGGCAACTGCCGGACCGCCCGCGGCGGCGATCAGGGGCGCCGGGGCCGGAACGATGTCGGTCGCCGCAGCCTTCCACAGCACCTGCGCAAACGGGATGTCGAACAGGTCCGAGCCCTCGACCGTGTAGCCGACAAAGACGAGGCGTGAGCCGTCACGCGACAGCACGGGCGCCTCGGCGCTGTTGCCCAGATTGCCCGCCTTCCTGAGCGCGGTTCCGTCGAGCCCGATCCGGTAGATCGAAAACGCACCACCGTCGCGGTCGGAGGCGAAGAGGATCTCGCGGCCGTCAGGCGTCCACGACGGCGTGACGCTTCGCCCATGCGCACTCGCGGTGAGCATCCGCACCGTCCGGCTGCCCATGTCGATGAGCACAATCTCGGACGGTCCCCCGAGACGTCTGCGTTCGGCGACGAGCAGACGGCCATCGGGCGACCAGCGTGGCGACGAGAATTCGGTGGACGGCTCGTCGATCAGCGCGAGGGGCGCCTGCACCGTGCCGCCAGAGGAGTACGGCAGCGTCGCAAGGATCCGGCGTCCCGTCATCTGAACGGCACACGCGATGGTGCGGCCATCAGGGGAGACGTCAGGGTCGACCGCCCGCGCCTCGCGCGTCAGCGCCCGGCGCTCCCCCCCCTTGCGCGGTACCGCGTAGAGGTCGGACAACAGGGCGACACTGCGCACGAACTCAACCTCGTCGAACACCAGATCGTCGCCAGCAGGCGACACGCGCGAGCCCAGCACCCGCGTCGTGACCGTCGCCGGCCCCTCCGGCGTCAGTTCCATCAACGCGGGAAAGTCGTGCGCGCCGGCCACCGAATAGAACAGGCGTCCGCCGTCCACGATCTGAGGACCGCTCACATGGAAGCCATGGTGCGTCAGGCGACGGGCGTCGGACGGTGTCAGCACCGTCCGAGCGGACGCGTCAGCCTTGAACTCGGCCCACAACTCGCCGAGCGACTTCTTGTAGATCTTCTTGTAGGCGGCTGATCCGAAGAACGGGGCCCGCGATGCCGTCGCATCGGCCAGGCGCGACAACGACTCGGCGCCGTACGTGTCCGCGAGGAACTGCGTGAAGAAGGCGCCGTAGGCATACGGGATGGATCCGGACGGCCAGTCCACCGGCACGGTCGCCGCGCGATCCAGCGGCTCGAATCGGCCCGACGCCGCACCCTGGCCGACGATGAGACGAAAGTCGCCGGCGGGGATGCGTCCTTCGCGGGTCTGACCGCTCTCGTGAAACACGGCCAGCCCTTCGATCTGCGACGTCGGCAGAAAGAGGTTGGGGTGCAGGAACGGCAGCCGCCCGAAGATCGCGCGGCCCCGGCCGATCCATCCCCCTGCACGCTCGAGATGCCGGATGTGAACGTACTCGTGCGTGAACACGATGCGCAACCAGTCGCTGGTATTACCGATGTTGCTGTCGCCATGCGGCGGCACCGCGGCGATCTCGATCAGGTTGAACGGCGTCGGGGTCGCCCATCCGTTCGAGAGATCTGTCTGGTCGACCAGGATGACCGAGACGCGCTGCTGCAGCGTGCCCATCGCGGGCTCGAGCTCGGTTGCGACGTGTTCAGCGATCCCCGCCAGCCGCCGGGCCAGTGCATCTTCCCCCTGGTGAAAGTGAATGTCGAAGCGTGCCGTGGAGATCGTGCGGAATCGAAGGCGCGGATCGTACCGGTTGGACGCGGCCGCGGGCGCCGCGAGCACCAGGCACAGCACGAGAACGCATCGGCAGGTGCGGGTGAACATCAGGGCTGCTGTTTCGGGACGTCCTGCCGATAGACGTCCTTCAGAAAAGAAAAGTCTGCGATCGGCGACAGCGACACCCCTTCGATGTTCGACTGGGAGATCGCGACATTGGTGCGATACCACAACGGAATGTAGGGAACATCGGCCGCAATCAGCTGTTGCGCCTTCGCATACAGCGCCCGACGCGCGTCGTCGGTTCCCGGCAGCGCGGCCTGCTCGATCAGCAGGTCAACTTCAGGTCGGCGATAAAACACGCGGTTGAGCCCCGCGGGCGGCTCCTGTTTGGAATGAAACACCCGGCGCAGCATGTCGGGATCGGTGACCCCGACAAACTGCAGCGTGTACATCTGGAAGTTTCCACGCGCGGCGTCGTTCAGGAGCGTGGGAAGTTCCGTCGACCTGACGACCAGCTTGATCCCGACGCGCGCCAGGTCGTGCTGAATGACCGCGGCCTGCACGCGATAGACCTCTGACGTCGATGTCCGCAGCGTCACCTCAAAGCGCGGTCGAGGTCCATCCCCATCGGGATCCGGCAGGCCGGCCGCGTCGAGCAGACGCCGCGCTTCGGCGGGATCGTGACGGAAGGTGAAGACGTCCTTCTCGAAGGCCCACGACATCGGGGGCACGATGCCGACGGCCGTCGTGGCGAGACCGCGCCGCAGGTGCGTCACGATCGCATCGCGGTCGATCGCGTGCCCGATTGCCTTCCGGACGTCGGCACGCCCCAGGATCGGATCGCGCAGGTTCATCCCGACGTAGGCGTAGTCGGTGCCGGGGGCGGTGACGACCTTGACCCGTCCCTCAGCGCGGAGCTGCGCGACAATGTCCGGCGCCAGGTCGTTGACGATCAGATCCACGGCTCCCTTGCGGAGCTCCAGCCCGCGCATCGTGTCGTCCGGAATCACCTTCAGGACCAGCCCGTTGTTTCTGGGCCGGCCCTTGAAGTGTCCGGCGAAGGGAGTGAGCACGATGCGGTCGTCGGCGACGAAGCTCGCAAGCGTGTAGGGCCCCGTACCGATCGGCTGCCGCGCATTCGCCGCGCCGGAGCCGTCTTGAACGATCCCCATCACGAAGTTGATCGGGAATGAGGCGTACGGCTCCTTGAGCGTGAACTTGACGGTGTAGTCGTCCAGGGCGTCCACCGAACCCAGCAGCCGGTAGGCCGCCGTCCGGCCCCGGAACTTCGGATCGATGAGGCTGCGAAAGGTGTATAGAACGTCGCGAGCCGTCAGCTCGCGCCCGTTGTGAAACATCACGCCACGCCGCAGCCGCGCGATGTAGGTGAGGGGGTCCGGCTGTTCGAGCGACTCGGCGAGTTCGGGCACGATCTTCAGGTTGCCGTCGATGCGAACCAGGGTGCTGTAGAGCAGCTGGTGAGCCTTCTGCGAAGCCTCGTCGGTCGCGACGCGCGGATCGAGGTCCAGCGCGGAATTCGTCATCCCCACGACGATCGATCCCGGTGGAGGCGGGGGAGTCCTCGAGCAACCGGCCAGCACGGACAGCAGGACGCACGAACCTGCACACCGGCGAACCCACGGACCTACGGACCCACGGACCCCGGGACCCACGAACCTAACCATCCGCCTCCCGCTTGAGCTCCGCCAGCAGTGTCAAGGCGGCGAGCGGAGTCAGCTGGTTCACGTCGATCTCACGAAGCCGTCGGTGGAGAGGGTCGTCGCCGGCGGGAGGGGTCTGAAAGAGCCCGAGCTGCCGCTGTCGTTCCGCGCCGTCGCCGTTCAATGTCGGACGGCCGCCCCGCGACAGCTCGTCGCGCTCGAGGCCGTTCAGAATCTCCCGCGCCCTGCTGACGACGCTCCCGGGCAACCCCGCCAGCCGGGCAACCTGGATCCCGTAGCTACGATCCGAGCGACCAGGCACGACCTTCCGGAGGAACACGATGTCATCTTTCCACTCGCGCACGACGACATGGAAGTTGGCGACGCCGGGGAGGCCATCCGCCAGGTCGGTGAGCTCGTGGTAGTGGGTCGCGAAGATCGTCTTCGGCCGGGCCTTCGGGTTGGACGCGAGGTACTCGGCCACGGCCCACGCCAGGCTCAGGCCGTCGAAGGTCGCCGTGCCGCGCCCGATCTCATCGAGGATCACGAGGCTGCGCGAGGTGGCGCAGTGCAGGATGTTGGCGGTCTCCTGCATCTCGACCATGAAGGTCGACTGCCCGCGCGCGATGTTGTCGTTCGCGCCGACGCGTGCAAAGAGCCGGTCGACGACCGGGAGCTTGGCGGTCCGTGCGGGCACGAACGAACCGGCCTGCGCGAGGAGGCAGAGCAGCGCGGTCTGCCGGAGGTAGGTCGACTTGCCCCCCATGTTCGGCCCCGTCAGGATGATCAGCTGGTGCGACGCCGCGTCGAGCATGACGTCGTTCGGCACGAACGCGTCGAGGGCGAATCGTTCGACCACGGGATGCCTGACGTCGGTCGCGAGGAGCTCCTCGCCCGCGTGCATCAGCGGCTTGGTGTAGTTGCCGACGGCGGCTGACTCCGCGAGTGCCGAGAGCACGTCGAGCGTCGCGACCCCGCGCGCCGTGTCCTGCACGCGTGGCGCCTCCGAGGCGACACGCGCGCGCAGCGCCTCGAACATGCCGACTTCCCGTTCGACGATGCGCTCGTCGGCGCCGAGGACCTTCTCCTCGTAGGCCTTCAGCGCCGGCGTGATGAACCGTTCGCCACCAGCGATGGTCTGCTTGCGGTGGTAATCGGCCGGCACGTTGCCGAGATTCGACTTCGAGATCTCGATGTAATAGCCGAATACCCGGTTGTAGCGGATTTTGAGGTTGGAGATGCCGGTGCGCGTGCGCTCCGCCTCCTCCATTTCTGCAATACCCTGCCTGCCCGAGCGGCTGATGATCCGCAACTCGTCGAGCTCCGGATCCACGCCGTCGCGGATCATGCCACCCTCGCGTGCGATGGCCGGAGGCTCGTCGATCAGCGTGCGGTCGAGCTCGTCGCGGATGTCCGCGAGGTCGTCGATCTCCGACAGCAGGCTGCGCACGAGCGGCGCCTGCATGTCGTCGAGCAGCAGGCGCACGCGCGGGATGGCGGCGATCGACTGCCGCAGCGAGACGAGGTCCCGCGGCCCCGCGGTGCCGAGGGCCGCCCGCGCAACGAGCCGCTCGATGTCCTGAATGGTCTTGAGCGTCTCTCGCACTTTGGCGCGCTCGGTGCTGCGAAACGCGAACTCCTCGACGGCATCGAGACGATCCTGGATTCGCTCGAGTGACAGGAGTGGCCGCAACAGCCAGCCGCGGATCAGGCGTCCACCCATAGGCGTCACCGTGCGGTCGATCTCATCGAGGAGCGATCCCACGCGCCCGCCGGTGGCGGCCTCGAGCACCTCCAGGTTCCTCAACGTGGTCGGGTCGATGACGAGGCAGTCGGATCCTGCACGGAAGGAGACTTCGCGCAGGTGCGCCAGATCGGCCTTCTGGGTGTCCCGCAGGTAATGCACCAGCGCACCCGCGGCGCAGATCGCCGCCGGATGATCGTCGAGTCCGAAGCCGTGCAGACTGTGTGTCTTGAGCTGGTCGAGCAGGGTGCGCCGCGCCGACTCGAATTCGAACGTCCAGTCGTCGGCGTCCATCACGAGCGCCCCGAGGCGCAATTCCTCTGCGAGCGCGCGCACGTCAGGGAGGGCTGAGGGGGCGAGAATCTCGCGCGGCCGCAGGACGGCGAGCTCGTCGGCGAGCGCCTGCCGCGCGTCGGGGCCGCTGAACTCCGCGGTCGTGAACTCGCCAGTGGAGAGGTCGATCAGCGCCGCGCCGTACCCGGGGCCTGGCTGCGCGGCGGAGACCGCCATCAGGAACGCCGGCTCCCGCGCGTCGAGGTAACCCGCATCAGTCAGCGTGCCGGGAGACACCACGCGCACGACTTCGCGCCGAACGAGCCCCTTGGCCTTCCTGGGGTCCTCCACCTGCTCGCACACGGCCACCCTGAAGCCTTTTTTGACCAACCGCGCGATGTAGCCGTCGGCTGCGTGAAACGGCAGGCCGCACATCGGGATGGCGCCGCCGCTGGCATCCTTCGATCGCGAGGTGAGGGTCAACTCGAGGGCGCGCGAGGCCGTGAGCGCGTCCTCGTAGAACATCTCGTAGAAGTCCCCCATCCGGAAGAAGACGATCGCGTCACGATGCTGGCGCTTGGCTTCGAAGTATTGCCGCATGGCGGGCGTTGCGCCAGCGGGCTCGATGGACAGGGGGGGCATCTGAAGTGCTGAGTGCTCAGTGCTAAGTGCCAAGTGGGAGAGCGCCAGTATACCATTGAGCGAATTGGGCTTGCCGTGCTGATCCTCGCTCTCGACACCACCACGCGCGCCGGGAGTCTCGCGGTTGTTCGCGACGGCGAGGTCGTGCACGAGATGACCGGTGATCCCATGCGGCCACACGGCCAGCGCCTGCCCCTCGACGTCGTCGCCGCGTGTGCGTCGGCGGGCGTGGCACTCGCCGAGATCGATCTGTTCGCCGTGGCAACCGGACCGGGGTCGTTCACGGGTCTGCGCGTCGGTATCGCGGCGATTCAGGGCCTGGCCTTCGCGACCGGCCGATCTGTCGTTCCCGTGTCGACCCTCGAAGCCATCGCCGTGGCGGCGCGCAGCGGCGGTTGTTCGATCGCCGCGTGGATGGACGCCCAACGCTCCCAGGTGTATGCGCAGAGGTTCGAGGTGCGGGCGTCTCCAGGCTGCCAGCTCATGGGCCGGGGGACGACACGCGCGCTGGCGGCCTCGCCAGAGGACGTGCTCGCGGCGTGGCGCTCGGACGGGGAGCTGCGCGATGTCCAGTTCCACGGCGACGGCGCCGCACGATACGCGGACCGGATCCGGGCCGTTCTCGGCCCCGACACCTTCGTCGCGACCGAGGCTCCGCCGCTCGCCGGCGCGATCGGCCGCATCGCCGCTGCCGAACCTGGACGCGCCGTCCTGCCGCACGCGATCGTGCCCGTCTACGTGCGCCGCCCCGACGTCGAGCTCGCGCGCGAGCGCCGTGAGGGTTCCGGGTGAGCGGGGCCACCAACGATGGGTCTCCCGGCGGCGGGGCTATCGACCGCATCGCCATCGAGCGCGTGTCGGCTCCGAACGGCTCGGACGTGCAGGCGATCCTGGCACTCGAAACCCACTCGTTCAGCAACCCCTGGACGCCGGAGGCGCTCGTCGAGATGCTCGCATCCGACGTCACGCGTGTGTACGTCGCGCGTGATGGGGAACGGATCGTGGCGTTCTGCGCGTGCTGGGTGATCGCCGGGGAGCTTCACATCAACACGCTCGCCGTCGATCGGGGTGCGCGGCGCCGTGGCATCGCACGCAAGCTGCTGAAACACATCCTCGACGAAACCGCGGTCGTCCGCGCCACGCTGGAAGTCCGGCGCTCCAACACCGCCGCACAGAAACTCTATGAAGGGCTTGGATTTATCTCGACCGCCGTGCGGCAGCGGTACTACAGCAATCCTGACGAGGATGCCCTGATCCTGTGGCTCAACTCCTGAGCTTGGCATGCGCCCTCCATTCTGTTGAAGACGGCCGGGTCTTGTGCTACCTTCGCGCGTTGACACAGCGGATCTGCGGTTCATGCGCAAGGAGGCGGAGATGCCGACAGACTTCGAAGAGTTGAAGCGTAGACTCCTGCAGAGCGACGAGGAGTTTCGCCAGCTCGCCACCCAGCATCACACTCTCGACGAGAAACTCCACCACTACACGGATCGCCACTACCTCACCGAACCCGAGCACGTCGAAGAAGTCACCCTCAAGAAACAGAAGTTGCATCTCAAGGATCAGATGGAAAGCCTGCTGCGTAGGCATGGCAGCGACACCGTCCACGCGCACGCGCGGCCGTGAACCGTTCCCGGTAGCATGCAGGGCCAGCGCTGCCCGCGCGCGACAGTCGCGCACGCGCCGCCTGGCTCTTTCATTTTTTACAGAGCCCGACTGCACCCATGAAAATCGATCGAGCTGGATACCCGTTCATCGCCGGCGCGCTCCTCCCGGCCGCGATTGCCGCCGTCGCCCGCCGCCCGGTCGCGGCCACGTCGTTTGCACTGCTCGGCGGGTTCCTCACGTACTTCTTCCGCGATCCGGAACGGCAGGTCCCGCAGGACCCACACCTTGTCGTCTCACCGGCCGACGGACGGGTGATGATCGCGGGCCCCTCCGACAAACGATGGGCCCCGCCCGGCGAGTGGAAACAGATCACCATCTTCCTGTCCCCCATGGACGTGCACATGAACCGCACGCCGATCGCCGGACGCGTCACCTCGGTGCGCTACAAGCCGGGTAAGTTCCTGCCTGCGTACAACGAGGGCTCGAATGACAACGAGCTGAACGAAATCTGGCTCGATTACGAGGGCCGGACGGTCGTCATCCGCCAGGTGGTGGGCCTTCTCGCGCGACGCATCGTCTGCCGCGTCGTGGAAGGGCAGGAGCTGGCGCGAGGGGAGCGCATCGGTCTCATGAAGTTCGGCTCGCGCATGGACGTCTTTCTCCCCACCGAGGCAGAACTGCGTGTCGGTGTCGGCGAGCGCGTGGTGGGTGGCGAGACGGTGCTCGCGGTGCTCGGGAGCGCCGGTGCTCGATAGCGTGACGACGCGCCGGCGACGCAGGGAGCGGGCGAACCACTTCCGACGTGGCGTCTTTCTGCTGCCGTCGCTGCTGACGGTCGCAAACCTCTTCTGTGGCTACGCGTGCGTCGTCTACGCAACGCGGGCGGACTTCGACACGGCCGCGCTCCTCATCGCCATCGCCATGGTGCTCGACACGCTGGACGGCTTCTTCGCCCGGCTCACGAATTCCTCGTCCGCGTTCGGCGTGCAGCTGGATTCGCTCGCCGACGTGCTGTCGTTCGGCATGGCCCCGGCGATCCTGGCGTTCACGTGGGGCTTGTGGCCCCTGCAGCGCGTCGGCTGGGCCGTCGGTTTTCTGTACGTCACCGCCACGGCGATGCGGCTCGCGCGGTTCAACATCCAGACGAACACCGTGACCGACAAGCGGTATTTCGCCGGACTGCCCAGCCCGGCGGCGGCGGGCGTCATCGCGTCGACCGTCTACCTCTATCCGAGCGGCCTGCAGGAATGGCGGGCGGCGCTTCCGGCCGTCGCGATGGTGCTGGTGCCGGCGTTACTGATGGTGAGCACGATCCGCTTTCGAAGCGTCAAAGCGATCGACGTGGGCTGGCGCCGTTCCTATTTCGCGCTGTTCATGGCGGCGGTCATCATTGCCCTCATCGCGACGCAACCGCGCCTGGCGCTGGTCGTCATGGCGTACTCGTACGTGATCTACGCGTGCGTCAGCTGGATGATCGGCCGGCTCCGGAAGCGGTCGCACGATCCCGAACCCTCGGCGCCCGCTCCGCATACCGAGCCGACCTCCCAGAAAGAGTAGGCCCGACCTTCAGGTCGGGCGATCTCCCGACGCATCGGATGCGGCGATGGGCAACCGCAGGATGACCGTCGTTCCGGCTCCCCGCACGCTCTGGACATCGATCTGCCCGCCGCTCACTTCCACGTTCCGCCGCGCAATCGGCAGGCCCAGGCCCGTACCGGCGGCTTTGGTCGAGAAGTACGGCTCGAAGACCCTCGCGAGCGCATCCGCATCCATCCCCGCGCCGGTGTCCCGCACGGTGAGCAGAACCGAGTCCTCCTGCGTGCCGCTCGTGAGTATCAGCACTCCGTCGCCAGGCATCGCGTGCAACGCGTTCTCGACGATGTTGGAGAGCGCCCGCGCGATCAGTGTGCGATCGATGACGACCCGCGGCAGGGAAGGGGACACCTGGTTGTCGATCGAGATGCGGCCGGCCAGTCCCGTGCGATACGGGTCCACGACTTCCGCCACAAGCTTCGGGAGGTCGACCTCCACCAGGCGCGCCGTGGGCGAGGACGCAAAATTCGAAAACTCGGAAGAGATCTGGCGGAGCAGCCGCACCTGACCGAGGATCGATGTCACGCAGCTGTCGAGTACCGGTCCCATCGGTTCGCCCCGGTCCGTGTGCACGCGCCGGAGATGCTCGGCGGAGAGTTGAATCGGGGTCAGGGGATTCTTGATCTCGTGCGCCACTTGCCGGGCCATTTCCGCCCAGGCCTCGAGACGGTGCGTCCGTTCGAGCTGCGAACGCTGCGCCTTGAGCTCGGCCGCCATGCTGTTGAAGGCGTCCACGAGCCGGCGCAGTTCGTCTGACGAGCGGACGGCAATGCGCTCGTCGAACTCTCCACGCGCGATCCGGCGGGTGGCGCGAGTGAGACGCCGCACCGGATCCGCGATGCGCTCGGCCATCGAGAGGCCGATCGCGGCGCCGAGCAGGATGAAGAAGAGTGCCGCCAGGTGGACACCACGATCGATCTCGTCGATCTCGCGTTCGATCTCACGCTGCTGGTTGGCGAGCGGCACCGTCAGGATGGCGTCACGTCCACCGGTGCGCACGGGCGCCGCCGCGATCATGTAAGTGATCGCGCCGATCCGGTCCTCCCCCACGAAGCTCGGCAGGCGCTGCAGCGCGATCGCCCGGTAGACGTCGTCGGGCGTGCGCGTAGGGAGGAGGCCCGACGCAAAGAGGTCCCGCTCGCTGGTCGCGACCAGGCTTGGTCCATCGAAAATGTTGACGTCCTGGTCGATGACCTGGGAGATCCAGATCATGACGTCGTCGCTGGCGGGCGCCGGCGCCTGACCGCCTTGCCGTTGCAACGCCTGCGACTCCTCGATGACGCGCTGCGCCACGAGCGCGGAGCGCGCGGCCCCGGCTTCCACGTCGGCCAGGAGCAGCCCGGCGAAGTAGGCGCGGATCACCAGCGCCAGCGTGAGCACCGGGATGATAGAGGCCAGCACGAACGCGAGAAACAGCTTCCGATAGAAGCTTGCGCGGATCTCGCGGAGCAAGGCGCGGCCCAGCCGAGCCCGCTCGCGCGCCAGCCGCGTGAAGAGCGCCGTGCCGAGAAGGACGACCACGTATGCCGCCGCCGCGAGTGTCGTCAGCTCGGCGAGGTGCACCAGGCGATCGAACGCGGTCAGCTTGGGGTATCCGATCGCATAGATGCCGTTGCGGTCGTTGGAGACGAAGGCGTGCCACGCGCGATGCCCCTGCCGTACCTCCGTCCAGAAGGGGGAGCGCGAGCGATAGGCACGTGCGAACACGTCGTCGGTCAGCGGCCACGCCGCGGCACCCGATGCGTACAGCGGCGACAGTCCCCATCCGTAGATGACGATGTCCACGTCATTGCCGGTAATGCCTTCGCGGGGCGCCCCGCCGTCGCGGCGGAAGACTTCGAAGTAGGGGCTCTCGGAGGTGATGAACGGCAGCGTCCGGTAGTCGGGAACGACGTGCACGACGATCGCGCCCAGGACGCGCCGGTCCGGCCCCGTGCTTTCGCAGATGCTGCGCTCGGCGTGAAGCATCCGCCGTTCCTCCGAGCCGAACGGCGCCGCTTCGCCGAAGACATCCCATTGGCAGGGGGCCACCGGACGCGTGGCCTGCGTCGCGGTCGTGTATTCGGGGAAGTTCAACGCGAACCGGCTGACGAGCGTACCGGACGCATCGTACAGCTCGATCGCCGACGTCAGGCGCGCACGGGCGAGGGCCGTTTGCCGCCAGAGAAAAAAGGCGCTGTCCGTCCGTGGCCCGGCCGACTGGACCGCGCTGTTGTCACGCACATGCTCCGACAGTGGCAGTGCGTCGATCTGCTCGCGCGCCTGGACGAGCATGTCCTGGAGCGTCCGCGGGTGGTTCTGGGCCTCGACGGCGTAATTGGTCGCGATCACGCCGCGCACGGCGCGATCGGTGAAGAAGCTCACGGATGGGTAGAGCAGCAGCGACGGCGCGAGAAAGGCGATGAACAACGAGAGGATCCGCGCCGCGACCGTCGTATGCCGGAACCACGCCGACACGCGGCGTAACGCGATCGCGGCCAGCGCGCATGCGACCGCGGACGCGACCATCCCGACGAGGGGGACCGACCATTGCCTGACCGACGCGGTGGCCGCAAGTGCACAGGCCGGGGCGATCCAGGCCGCCAGGGCCAGCGCGGAATCGAGCCCCAGGCGGCGGCCGATCCGCCAGCGCGCCAGTGCCGTCGCGAGCACGAGCGTGCCGGCCCAGAGCGCAGCGAGTTGGCACGCCAGGATGGCGGCCAGCAGGGTCAGTCGGTCCACGGTCCAGGGATGGAGGGAAAAGTGGCGCAGATCCACGGTCGCGCCGTCGAGGGCCCACCGCAACACCGCATCGAACAGCGCCACGAGCGTCGCCACCAACACGCCGGCGATAAGCTGCTCAGCGCCAAAGCGAATGCGCGCGGCCGAGACGGGATGACGCCGGCCATGGAAGGTGAGCCGGAGCCTGGCGACCGGCGACGCGAAGAGCGCAACGAGGGCGGCGGCGGTACCGCCGCACAGGAGCAGGAACGTGTACCGGTCGGGGCCGCCGTCAAGGCCGGTACGCAAGGCCAGCCATCCGAGCGCAGCGCCGCCCAGGAGGAGCGCCACGGCGATCCAGGTGCGGGCCAGGTAGTGCCGGCCCGCGTCAGGCTCCGACCGACGGTCCAGCACCGGTCCGATCAGCAGCAGCACCGTGATCGCGATGAGCCCGAGCACCGCCGCGAACACGCCTCGGCGCCATGCGGCACGCGCCCGCGCGATCTGCTCGGGAGACATCGACACCTCCAGCAGGGTGTCGCCCGTGGGTGCCCGCACGAGAAAGGTGTCAGGCCGCGGACGGTCCCCAGCCCCTTCGTACTGCGTGCGGAGCGACGCCGGACCCACGCGTGTCTGCAGCACGTAACCGGCCGGCGCGATGGTTCCGCCCGCCGCGCCCGGCGACAGGGGATGCTCGACGGCGACGACGCCGAGCGGACGATCCTCCGGGCCGATGGGCCGGACGTGCACCAGTCGCAAGCCGAGCGGCGACGGCGTTACGAACCATGCACGGGGTCCGCGGAGGCGCTCGATCGGAATGTCCGACGGTCGACCGGCCCAGGCGGACACGCGACCGGCGCTCGTCTCGAACACCGTGACCGCGATGTCCGCCTCGTTGACGATCGCGCGGCTGTGTCCGTCGACCACGTCGAAGAGCGCCCTCGCGGCGTCGGGACCCGCCAGGACCGCCGCACCGGCGGCCGGGTCATTCGCGATGCCGGAGGCCACGCGATCCAGGAGCCCCGCCATGTCGGCGAAGCGCCCGCGCAACTCGTCCTCGGCTCGCGTCAGCGCGCCGCCTGACCCGGAGCCGAAGCGCCGCCATTCCATCGCAAAGCCGCCGATGGCGGTGAGCCCGGCGAGCACCAGCCCGACGGCGAGCACACGCCGCCAGCTCACGATACGCGGGCGCAAAGGCGAATGGGGAGACGAAACCACTTGAGCAGGAGAATACCGCAAAGGGTACACTCAAGAGCTTCGTCGATGGACCATCCGCTCCCGCTGAAATCCGCGCTCAAGCGCGGCGCGCTCATTGCCGCCGCCAACTGGCCCCTCGTGGTGGTGCAATTCATCGCCGAGGCCACGCTCAAGCTGCTGCTCGCCGTGCCCACCATCGGGGGATTGTTTCTCGTCGTGCTCCTGATGGATGCCGACATCGACGACATCCTGGCGGGAAGCCTCCGCGATATCGCCGTCACCATCCTGGGCGCGCTCCGCTCGAACCCCGTCGCCATGGTGGCCTTCGCGGTGGCGTTCCTCCTCGTCATGCTTGGGGGCTCCACCCTCACATTCATCGTCAAGGGGGGGACGATGTCGCTCCTGGCGGAGGCGGAAAGGGCAGCGGGTTCGATCGAGCGGCCGCCGGTGCGCTTCGAGGCCGTGCGACGGCTCAACCGGGTGCACATCGATTCGTTCCTCGACGGCTGCCGGCACCTGGGACGGCGGTACGTACGGCTCGGCGGCTGCCTCCTGATCGCCTACGCCGTCACGGCCGTCGCCTACCTGACGATCGTCGTCGGCGGGTATGCGCTCGTCGAGGACACCCCGATCCTCCTCGGCTGGACGGTCGTTGCCGCGCTGGCATCGAGCGTTCTCGTCGTGTGGGTCACGCTGATCAACCTGGGCTATCTCCTCACGCAGATGATCGTGGCGGTCGAGGACGTCAGTGTTCGGGCCGCGGCCGGACGGGTCGTGCAGTTCGTCCGCGGCTCGCTGCGCGAGCTCGCGGCGATCTTCGGTATCGTCCTGCTCCTCGTGGGACTCGCCACCGTGGCCTCCATTCTCGCGACCGCGGGACTCAGCCTCATCGCATTCGTTCCCTTCGCGGGCCTCGCCGCCTTGCCGCTGCAGGTGGCCGCATGGCTCCTCCGCGGCTTCGTGTTTCAGTACCTGGCGCTCACCGCGCTCGGCGGATATCTCTCGCAGTACCGGCTCTCTGCCGAGGCCGCGTCACGGCAAGGTGACGGGACACCAGACGCCATCAGCAGGGGCGGGTTTGCATGATCAATTACGACGCCTTCCTTTCACGCGCAGCCGGGCAGATGCAGGAGTCGGCCATCCGGCGGATGGGCACGGTGCTCGCGCAGTCGCGCGACATCATCTCATTCGCCCCCGGCTACCCGGCCACCGATACGTTCCCCTGGACGGAGTTCAGCGAGATCGCGCGCGAACTGCTCGCGGGGGGCGATGGCAGCGTGCTTCAATACGGCCCGACAAGGGGCTACGCGCCGCTGCTGGGTGCGATCGAGGGCATCATGCAGGCGCGCGGCGTCGCGACCGCGGTCGACAACCTGCTGGTCACGACCGGCTCGCAGCAGGGGCTTGACCTCGTCGCGCGCGTGCTGCTGGACCCGGACGACATCGTGCTGGTCGAGCTTCCGACCTACACCGGCGCGATCACCGCGTTCCGCAACGTGCAGGCGCGCATGGTCGGCGTGCGGCAGGAATCCGACGGCGTCGACCTCGACGCGCTCGACGAGACATGGCAGCGGCTCGTGCGCGAGCACCAGCGGGTGCGGATGTTGTACCTGGTGCCGAATTTCCAGAACCCGACAGGGCTCCTCATCGGGCTCGAGAAGCGGCGGCGCCTCCTCGCGTGGGCCGAGCGCCGGAACGTACTGATCGTCGAGGACGATCCGTACCGCGAGCTGTATTTCGAGGATTCCGCCACCGAGCAGGATGTTCGGCCGCTCAAGGCCGACGATGCCGACGGGCGTGTCGTGTACCTGAGCAGCTTCTCAAAAACGCTCGCGCCGGGATATCGCGTCGCGTGGATCGACGCGCCCACGGCGCTCGTGTCGAAGCTCGAGATGGCCAAGCAGGCGGAAGACCTGTGCACCGGCGCGCTCGACCAGCGCATCATTTTCGAGGCCTGCCGGCGGGGCGTACTCGACCGCCAGCTCCCGCTCCTGCGGGCGCATTACCAGGAGAAGCGAGATGTGATGGTCGGGGCCCTTCGCGAGGAGTTTCGTCATGAGATGACCTGGCCGACGCCGAGGGGCGGGTTCTTTCTGTGGGCCACCCTGCCCGACCATATCGACGCGGACGCGATGATCGAGTGTGCGGTGCGACACGGCGTCATCTACGTGGCCGGGTCGGCTTTTTTTGTCGAGCCCCTGGGGCGACACACGCTTCGCCTGGCCTTCTCCGCGCCGTCGCCCGAGCAGATTCGCGTCGGCGTTGCGCGGCTGGGAGCCGCGGTGCGGGAGTACGAGGGCGCACCGGCGGCCTCGCGACAGACGGGAGGACGGTGATGTCCGAGCTCACCCTGACCACTGCGATCCCTGGTCGAATGTCTGTACGGAGTGTCAGGGTGTGCCGGAGGGACCTCCTGCGAGTGCCGTCACCGCTTCTCGCAGCTGTTCGCGCGTGCGCAGGATCGTCCGCCCCCATCGTCGAAGACTAGACGGCTCCTCGTCCCACCGAGCGTCCGGGCCGTAGACGAGGTAGACGTCCCAGAGCACCGGCTGGCCGAGGCCGCTCGAGTCCGGGGCGCGCACCGCTACCATCGGCGGCGCTTCCGCTCGCGGCGCGAACCAGCGGCCGACCGTTTTCTCCTCGTCCCAGAAATGCGTCACGCGGCGGTCCGTCAGCAGGTCCGCGGGCCAACGCGTGCGCGCGTCCTCCTCCACCATGTTGAACCAGACCGCGTAGACGCGGAGATCGGCCGACGCACGCGGCTCGAGGATTTCCTTCTGCACCCACCGGGCGCCGTCGAAGCACGCCGGTCACGTCGGCGAGAGCAGCAACACGATGCGCGTCTTACCCGCGTCCTCGTTGAATCGCGCCTTCAGCGTGTCGACGCTCGAAATATCTGTCAGCGTCGGCACGCCGGGTCCACACCCTCCAGCGAGGATGGCCATCCCGAGCACCACGACGAACAGGGGGCCGACGAGCCGAACGCCGAGCCGGCGTCGAATGGGGAGCGAGTGATGACGAAGCATGGGCGTGCCTAGACTCCTATGTGACAACAACTGCGTCAAGTCGGAACGCTACGTGAGGCGTTGCCGTCGCTCCGTGTGGTAGGCGAGCAGGGCGGCGTTGGCCGAGCTGATCGTCGCCGCCTCCTCCGCCAGGCGCTCGAGATCCCTGGCCGGCACCACCGCATACAGGTCGCCTGTGTCCACGCCCGTGTACACGCGGTTGCCGACGCATCCCGTGCTCGCCACCGTGCCGAGCGCCATCGCCGCGGGCACCGCCATGCAGGTCGGCCGTCCGAGCGTGCTCAGTTGCGCCGCCACGCCGGCGCGGATCGCAGCTTCCTGGAGCAGCATGACCTGAGACACCGGGCCGCAGAAGACGACGACGTCGGGTTCGACCGGCGTGTCGCCGAGCGGCGCGTACACGATCACCGTCGGTGATGCCGGCAGGCGGGGAATGCCCGGGACTTCCTCCATGCGGATGTACCCGATGCCCGCCATGAAGTCGAGTGTCCCGGGCAACTCGTGCTCGCGGTCCGGCGGCAGAGGGATGTTGTGCGTGTAGGCGCCGACCGCGCAGTTGTAGTGATCGCTCGGGACGGTGTAGAAGGTGCCGCCCTCCGACGCCAGGCGCCAGAAGGTGCAGCCTGACGGAACCGTGCCCTCAAACTTCGCAACCCCCGCGGGGACAGTGTCGGTCGACACGATGGCCACGGGGCGGCGCTGGAGTCCGAGGTGTGCGGCGAATCGCTCTTCGAGTTGTCGGTAATCGGTCATGGGACGCTCCTCTTGGAAATGAAATGCACATCCGACGGCGCGGGCGGGGTGTCGTGGCTCCGTTCAACTTTCTGGAGACACAAACCCGCCGACTCCGGACGCGAATGTCCGGCACGCGGGACTGATCGGGAGGACGATCAGGCTTTCGGGGGAGGGCCCTGATGCGCGAGGACGGGAGCGCTGTAGCACGTCTGGCCGGGGTATTCGAATCGAACGATCTCAGGAAGGGTTCGGACGGCTGGCTGAGCGGGCAGCACCGCCACCGTTCCCACGAGTATGAGCGAACAGCTTTCTGCAAGCAGCATGCACGCGGGGGTTGACCTGCGCGCGGCCTTTCCAGGCAACGCGCACGTCTCGTCGCACTCCGCCCCGGCAGACGCCCCCGCCTCAGGCACCGCGACTCCGCCCGGCTGGTCGAGGCAGACCATCCGAAGTCCCGTCATCGGAACTATGGCCAGGAGCGCCCAGATGAGAAGCTTCGCGAGCACGAGTCATTATCCGTCAGAAGTTGTAGATGACGGGTCGCGTTGCCGCGAGACCTTCGGGTGTGGCCGCTGAGTGACTGGGTGTGGATCGCAGGCGCGACGCGCGCGCTGCCGCGTCTATAATGGATGCATGCTCACCACGCTGATGTCATTGCTGCTGGCGCTCGCACTGAGCGGCGCAGAACCGCCTCCGCAGGCCGCCAGGGAGAAACGTGCCGGAGCGGCAGTCACGGTCTACCGGTCGAAGACGTGCGGTTGCTGCGGCAAATGGGTGGACCATCTGAAAGCTGCCGGTTTCAACGTCACGGTGCACATCGTCGAGAGCCTCGACAAGGCCCCGGGACGCGACCGCGTTCCTGCCGACCTGCGGTCCTGCCACATCGCGACGGCCGGCCGCTACGTCGTGGAAGGCCACGTGCCAGCCGACGTGATCAAGGATCTTCTGCGCCGCAACCCGGCGGTCGAGGGGATCGCGGTTCCCGGCATGCCGGCCGGTTCGCCGGGGATGGAATCGGCGACCCCTCAGCCCTACGACGTGGTCGCGTTCGACAAGGCCGGACGCAGAACGACATTCGCCCGTCGCTGACCCGGCGACACTGCTAACGCACCCAGGTCCATGGGGGAGGAGAGGCGAGCATCAGCTGCCAGGACTCGTTGAGCCCTCCGGTGACGCCGACGACAACGATCTCGCCGTTAAAGGCGCCGACGACCGGCGCATTCACGAGCGGTTCCGGGAAGGCGATCGTCCGCACATCTCTCCCCGTCCGCTCGTGGAGCAGCCGGAGAGCAGACACCGGACCGGCGACCAGCACCGACCCTCCGGCCACCATCGGACCCGAGAACGGGCGGAACGGCACCCCGCGCTGCCAGAGCTGCGCACCGCTGACGCGCGTGACCGCCCGTACGAGGTTGTCGAGCGCCGTGAAGTAGACGCGGTCCCCATCCGACGTGGGGGTACCGCTCAACGCCGCGCCGACCCGAATGCGCCAATCGATGGATCCTGACGCCAGCTTGAGGCAATAGAAATACTTGTCGCTCGCGCCTACGTACACGCGGTCGCCGACGACGAGCGCTTCTGCGGGAATGCCGCCCAGGCGACGCTCCCATTTCGTGTTGCCGGATTTCAGATCCAGCGCCTGGATCCGCCCGTCGGTCAGGGCCACGATGAGCGTGTCGCCGGCCAGCGCCGGGCGGACGCGCTGCGTACCGTTCTCACGGGACCAGACGACGGCGCCATCGGCTGCCCGGAGCGCGACGGTCCGTCCCGCCGGGGCGACGATCACCCAGCCGTCGCTGCCGAGGGGCGGCGCCGTCAGCGTACCGGTCGGCGTCCGCCAGGCGACGGCCCGGTCCTGCGCGCGCAGCGCGTGAACCGCTTCACCGGCCGCGACGTACACGCGCTCGACGTCGGCGACGACCGGATGGTCGGGGCTCATCTCCTCGCTCCAGAATTGATGGCCGTCGATCAGGTCATGGGCGGAGAGTATTCCAGGGAGTGACGTCACGAAGACCCGGCCACCCGCGATCACGGGGGGCCGCATCGGGGCCGACGCCATCGGAACAGCCCAGCGGATCGGGGAGGGCGCTTCCAGCAGAAACTCCGGCGCACCAGCCGCGACAGCGGGCATGGCTGGCACGTCGGGGAGTGGCGGCTCCAACAGAAAGGGGGGCGCTCCCTGCACGACAGGGGGCATCGCGGGCGCGACGGGCACCGACACCTTCTGCGCTCGCAGGCCTGCCGTCATCGTCGACGCGACGACGATTGTGACAAGAAACCTACAAGATATGGTGGTGCCGACCGTATGCACACCTTATAATAGCGTCATCCGATCGGCCGTCAGCGTTCCCGTCCGCGTCATTTCACAGTGAATCATCAGACTATCGTCGTTCTGGACTTCGGTTCGCAATTCACCCAGCTGATTGCGCGCCGGTTGCGCGAACTCTCCGTCTTCACGGAGATCCTGCCGTTCGATACCCCGCTGGACAAGATTCGCGAGCTGCGCCCGGCGGGGATCATCCTGTCGGGTGGTCCCAAGAGCGTGTCCGACAGCGCGGCGCCGCACTGCGACCAGGCGATCTACACGGCTGGCGTGCCGGTCCTGGGCATCTGTTACGGCATGCAGTTGATGACGCACGCCCTCGGTGGACACGTCGCGCCGGCCCCCCACCGGGAGTTCGGTCTGGCGACGATCAGCATCGAGACGGACGCGCCGCTCTTCGCCACGGTGCCGCGTGAGTTGCGCGTCTGGGCGAGCCACGGAGACTTCGTGAAAACGCCGCCGGCGGGATTCCGCGTCACGGCGACGAGCGCGAACGCACCGGTCGCGGCGATGGCGGCCCCGGATCGCGGGCTCTACGCGCTGCTGTTCCATCCCGAAGTCGCGCACACGGATTACGGCCTCGAGATCCTGCGCAACTTCGCCTATGACGTCTGCGGGTGCCGGGGCGATTGGACGATGCAGTCCTTCGTGGATGAGGCCACGGCACGGATCCGCGAGCAGGTCGGGGAGGGCAAGGTGGTGTGCGGCCTGAGCGGCGGCGTGGACTCGACCGTGGCGGCCGTCCTCATGCACCGCGCGATCGGCGATCGTCTGACGTGCATCTTCGTCGACAACGGCGTGATGCGACAGGACGAAGGGGAGCAGATCAAGCGCCGCTTCACGCGCATGCGACTGCCGCTCGTGTTTGCCGACGCCGCCGACCTGTTCCTGACGCGCCTGTCAGGCGTCACCGATCCGGAAGCCAAGCGCAAGGTGATCGGCGCCGCGTTCATCGACGTCTTCGAACGCGAGGCCGCGAAGCTCGGATCGTTCGACTTCCTCGGCCAGGGGACGCTCTATCCCGACGTGATCGAAAGTGTCTCGGTCGTCGGTCCGTCGGCGCCCATCAAGAGCCACCACAATGTCGGGGGGTTGCCTGAGCGGATGCGGTTCAAGCTGGTCGAACCCCTGCGGCTCCTGTTCAAGGACGAAGTGCGTCGGGTCGGCGAGGAGCTCGGGCTCGAGGAAGAGTTCGTCTGGCGGCAACCGTTCCCGGGGCCGGGACTCGCGGTCCGTATTCTCGGCGAGGTCACCGAGTCCCGCCTGAACCTGCTCCGGAAGGCCGACCACATCGTCTCGGACGAAGTGAAGAAGGCGGGTTGGTACAAGCGGCTCTGGCAATCGTTTGCCGTGCTGCTGCCGGTGCAGAGCGTCGGGGTCATGGGCGACGCGCGGACGTACGAGTACACGATTGCCGTACGCGCCGTCGAAAGCAGGGACGGGATGACGGCCGACTGGGCGCGCCTGCCGCATGAATTGCTGGCCTCCATCTCGTCGAGGATCGTCAACGAAGTGCAGGGCATCAACAGGGTGGTCTACGACATCAGTTCGAAGCCGCCCTCGACGATCGAATGGGAATGAGCGACTTCGTCCATCTGCACCTGCACTCGGAATTTTCGCTGCTGGACGGCGCGTGCCGGATCGAGGAGCTGCTCGACAAGTGTGTCGAGCTCGGGATGCCGGCGGCCGCCATCACCGAGCATGGCAACATGTTCTCGTCGATCATCTTTCACGATCAGGCGAGGAAGCGCGGCATCAATCCCATCCTCGGCTGCGAAGTGTACGTCGCGCCCGGCGACCGGCGGACCAAGAGCGGCACGCCGGGCGAAACCGCGAACCACCTGGTCCTGCTCGCCGAGACGAAGGAGGGCTGGCACAACCTGATCAAGCTCGTCTCGTCCGGGTATACGGAAGGCTTCTACTACAAGCCCCGGATCGACAAGGAACTGCTCGCGCAGCACGCGAAGGGGCTCATCGGGCTGAGCAGTTGCCTTAAGGGTGAAGTCGCCACCGGGATCCGCAGGGAGCAGCAGCGCAAGGCGCTCGACGCCGCCGCGGCCTACCGTGACATCCTCGGCGCGAACAACTTCTTTCTCGAGATGCAATACCAGGGCATCGACGAGCAGAAGGTCGTGAACGTCGGTCTCCAGCCGATCGCGAAGGAGCTGAACCTGCAGCTCGTCGCGACCAATGACGTGCACTACCTCCAGAACTCGGACCACACGCCCCATGACATCCTGCTGTGCATCGGCACGGGCAAGACCGTCAACGATACCGAGCGCCTGAAGTATCACGGAGACCAGTTCTATCTCAAGACGGCGGCGGAGATGGCGAAGGTCTTCGGCGACTTCCCCGAGGCGATGGCGAATACCACGCGCATCGCCGAACGCTGCCACGTCGACCTGTCGGGTACCGTGAACCACCTGCCGAACTTCGACGTGCCTGCGGGGTTCACCCTCGACAACTACTTCGAGCATGTCGTCCGGCAGGGCTTCGAGGGGCGGCTGCCCCGGCTGAAGGAGCTGGCGTTCAAGGGCACGCTCACGCACACGATCGACGAGTACGAGCGGCGGCTGGCGTACGAGATCGACATGATCAAGCAGATGAAGTACCCCGGGTACTTCCTGATCACGTGGGATTTCATCCGGTACGCGCGCGAGAAGGGGATTCCGGTGGGCCCGGGCCGAGGATCAGCAGCGGGCAGCTTCGTCGCGTACTGCCTGCGCATCACCGACGTCGATCCGATCGCCTACGACCTCATCTTCGAGCGCTTCCTGAACCCGGAGCGCGTCTCGCTGCCGGATATCGACATCGATTTCTGCGAGCGGCGGCGTGGCGAGGTCATCGACTACGTGACGCAGAAGTACGGGCGGGCCAACGTCGCGCAGATCATCACGTTCGGCACGATGAAGGCCCGCGCCGTCGTCCGCGACGTCGCGCGCGTCATGGACATGCCGTACGCCGATGCCGACCGCGTCGCCAAGGCCGTTCCGCCGGAGCTCGAGATGACGCTGGCCAAGGCGCTGGAGCAGAGCCCGGCGCTCAAGGAGATGCAGCAGAAAGACGAGCGCGTGAGGGACCTGCTGGCGGTCGCGCAGCGGCTCGAGGGCATGACGCGGCATGCCTCCGTGCACGCGGCCGGCGTCGTCATCGCGCCCCGGCCGCTGACCGAATTCGTCCCGCTGTACAAGACCCAGAAAGACGAAATCGTCACGCAGTGGGCGATGAAGGAGGTCGAGCGCGTCGGCCTGCTGAAAATGGACTTCCTCGGGCTCAGCACGCTGACGCTGATCCAGGACGCCCTCGACGAGATCAAGCGGACCGAAGGGATCACGCTCGACATCGACGCCATCCCCTTGACCGACGCCAAGACCTTCCAGCTGTTTTCGGACGGTCAGACCTACGGCGTGTTCCAGTTCGAAAGCTCCGGGATGCGCGAGCTGCTGCGCAAGGCGAAGCCGGAGCGGCTCGATGACCTGATCGCGCTCAACGCGCTCTACCGTCCCGGCCCGCTCAAGAGCGGGATGGTCGACGACTATATTTCGCGCAAGCAGGGGAAGACGGAGGTCAAGTACGAGTTGCCGCAGCTCGCCCCGATCCTGGGTGACACCTACGGGGTCATCGCGTACCAGGAACAGGTCATGCGGATCGCCGCGGAGCTGGCGGGCTTCACCATGGGGCAGTCCGACATGCTCCGCAAGGCCATGGGGAAGAAGGACCCCAGGGTCATGGCGAAGCAGCGCGAAGCGTTCATGGCGGGGGCGACGGCCAAGCACGTCAACGCGAAGAAGGCCGCCAAGATATTCGACTTGATGGAGTACTTCGCCGGCTACGGCTTCAACAAGTCGCACTCGACGACCTACGCGTGGGTCTCGTATCAGACGGGATATCTGAAGGCAAACTTCCCGCGCCACTTCATGGCGGCGCTGCTGACGATCGAGGCGGCCAACACCGACAAGCTCGCCATGTACCTCGGCGAGTGCCGGGACCTTGGCGTGCCTATCCTGCAGCCGGACATCCATCGCAGCGAGCTCCCTTTCACGGTCGGACCTGACGGCGTCCGCTTCGGCCTGTGCGCCGTGAAGAACGTCGGAGAGGGCGCCGTCCTGTCGATCCTCGCGGCGCGGAAGACCCTCGGCACGGTCGACTCGCTGTTCACGCTCTGCGAGCACGTCGATCTGCGACTCGTGAACAAGCGCGTGCTCGAGAGTCTCATCAAGGCGGGAGCCCTCGACTGCCTCGTGCCGGACGCCGCGGCAGACACGCGCCGGGCGCGGGCGAGGCTGTTCGCGGCCGTCGACCGCGCCCTCGAGCACGCCGGCCGACACCAGCGCGACCGGGACCAGGGCCAGCACCAGTTGTTCGGTGGGACGGCCGAAGACGGGGAGCCGACGTCAGTACCCCTGCCGGATGCGACGCCCTGGCCCGAAGCGCAGCAGTTGGCTGGCGAGAAGGAGGCCCTCGGCTTCTACATGAGCGGACATCCGCTCGACCGATGGGGCCAGGAGCTCACGGCCTTCGGCGCCAAGCGGGTCGCCGACCTCACGGTACCGGAGGCTGATGTGTGGGTCGCCGGCATCGTCGCCGGCCTGCGGCCGCTGAAGACCAAAAAGGGAGACCGGATGGCCGTCTTCATGCTCGACGATATCGGCGGAAACGTCGAAGTCGTCGTGTTCCCCGAGGCCTTCGGCAAACACGGGTCGCTGATCCAGGCCGACGCGATGCTGCTCGTCCGCGGGAAGTTCGACAAAGACGACGAATCGTCGCGTATTGTCGCGGCGGAGCTGTTGCCGATCGACGCGCTCCGGGAGCGCACGACGAAAGAAGTGTCGATCCACCTGCGCGTGCCCCCTCACGGACGGCCGACGTTTGAAGCGCTTGCCGAGCTGTTGTCGCGGCACCGGGGTGACCGGCGCGTGTTCCTCGAACTCGACGTGAAGGGGCAGGACAAGCCGTTGCGCGTGCGAACGGAAGTGGCGCAGCGGGTCAAGCCGTCGGAGCGGCTGGTCCTCGAGGTGGAGCAGCTGTGCGGCTCCGGCTCGGTGGAGTTGCGATAGAGCGTCGTAACATGTCTTGACGCGCTCCGCGCCGCTGCGGTGGAATTCCGGGACAGTACACAATGCCTGCAGAACTACTCGAATTCGAAGAACCGGTCGGCGTCCTCCTGAAGGAGATCGAGGCCCTCAGCATGTTGACGCAGACGCCCGAGCGCCTGCGCTCGATCGACACGCTGCGCAAGCGCGCCGACGAGATCCGCATCGAGCTGTACGCCAACCTGACTCCGTGGCAGCGCGTGCTCGTCGCGAGGCATTCCAGCCGGCCGAACACGCTCGACTACATCGAGCGCCTGTTTACCGGGTGGGACGAGCTGCATGGCGATCGGCGATTCGCGGACGATCACGCCATCATCACCGGACTTGGCAACTATCGCGGACAGCCCGTCGCGGTCGTGGGTCATCAGAAGGGCCGGGACACGAAGCAGAAGATCTTCAGGAATTTCGGGTACGCGCGGCCGGAGGGCTATCGCAAGGCGCTGCGGGTGATGGAGATGGCGCAGAAGTTCGGCCGTCCGATCATCGTCTTCATCGACACGCCGGCGGCGTATCCGGGGGTGGAATCGGAAGAGCGCGGCGTCGCGGAGGCGATCGCGCTCAACCTGCGCGAGATGATGATGATCGAAGTGCCCATCATCGTCATCGTCTGTGGTGAAGGCGGGAGCGGCGGGGCGCTCGGCATCGCGATCGGGGACCGGGTGCTGATGCAGGAGTTCGCCGTGTATAGCGTCATTCCGCCGGAAGGGTGCGCGGCGATCCTCTGGCGCGACTCGAACAAGAAAGTCGAGGCGGCGGCGGCGCTCAAGATCACCGCGCCCGACCTGCTCGCCATGGGCCTGATCGACGCGATCATCCCTGAGCCTGCCGGCGGCGCACACAATGACGATGCCGCGGCGACCGGACTCGTGGACCAGGCCCTGCAGCATGCGCTCGCCGAAGTGTCGGCACTGAGCATCGAGGACCGGTTGAACGCGCGATACGACAAGTTCCGCCGGATGGGGGAGGAGGGTTCATCGTTCATCGATGTCAGCCGGGCCCAGGCGCCCGAGCCCCAGGGCCCCAATTCAGCATGAAGTCCCTCCTCTGGCAGCACCTGCCGTCCGATGCCGACCAGGCGGCGGCTCTGACAGCCGCACTGAACATCCATCCCACGATCGCGCGGCTGCTCTGCATGCGCGGATTCGGCGATCCGGACCAGGCTGCCCGCTTCCTCAATCCAACGCTCGACCAGCTGAACGATCCGTTCAGGCTCGCCGACATGGACAAGGCGGTCCCGCGGCTGGAGCGCGCCGTCGCCCAGCGCGAGAAGATCGCGATCCACGGGGACTACGACGTCGATGGCATCACGTCGACGGTGATTCTGCGCCGGGCGCTCGAGATGCTCGGAGGTGACGTGATGCACTTCCTGCCGGAGCGCATGCGCGATGGCTATGGCCTTCAACCCGCGGCGATCGACCGCCTGCACGCCGAGGGGGTGCGCCTGATCGTGTCGGTCGATTGCGGCATCCGGGCGGGCGAAGCGGCCCAGCGCGCCAGGGACCTCGGGGTGGACCTGATCATCACCGACCATCACGAACCCGAAGGGACGCTGCCGCAGGCGTTTGCGGTCATCAATCCCAAGCGCCACGACTGCACGTATCCCGACAAATATCTGGCGGGGGTTGGCGTCGCGCTGAAAGTGGTCCAGGCCCTGTGTGATCGCGCCGGCAAGGGCAAGTGGCTGCCGGCGTTCGTCAAGATGGCGGCGATCGGCACGCTGGCCGACATCGTGCCGCTGGTCGGCGAGAACCGCGTCATCGCCCGTTACGGCCTCAACGCCTTGTCGAAGGGACCGCATGCCGTCGGCTTGCGCGCGCTGCTCGACGCGTGTGGCCTCACGGGCAAGACGATCGACAGCTATCACGTCGGCTTCATGATCGCGCCTCGTGTGAACGCCGCCGGTCGCATGAGCACACCCGACATCGCGGCGCGGCTGCTGCTGGCGACCGATGAGGCCATGGCGGACGAAGCGCGCGCGCTGGCGCAGCAGCTCTGTGACGAGAACGTCCGCCGGCAGCAGGAAGAGGCGGAACTGGTCACCCAGGCAAAGAAGGCGATCGAGACGGACCCTGCCGTGGGCGCGCACAATGTGCTGGTCGTGGGAGGCCTGGGGTGGCACCGCGGTGTCATCGGCATCGCCGCGTCGAAGCTGGTCGACACGTATCACAAACCGTCCATCGTGCTGTCGATCGATGGCGATGTCGCGCACGGCTCGTGCCGCAGCATCCCTGACTTCGACCTCCTGGCCGCACTCGAACACTGCTCCGACCTGTTCGTGAAGTTCGGCGGGCACAAGCAGGCGGCCGGGCTCACGATGGAGGCGGCGCGCGTGCCGGCGTTCCGGGCGCGGATCAACGCCTACGCCGACGCCGCGATCGAACCGGACCAGCTGCGCCCGAGACTGCGGATCGACGGGCCGCTCAACCTGGCGCACATCACGCACGACCTGATGCACGGCCTCGACCAGCTGGGCCCGTTTGGCCTTGCGAACCCGCGCCCGGTCTTTCACGCCTCGGGCGTGCAGATCGTCGACGGACCGAGGACGATCAAGGAACGCCACCTAAAGATGACCTTCGCGCAGGATGGGCGTCGCCTCCGCGCGATGGCGTGGCGGGCGGCCGAGCGCGCCGGTTTTCTGGAGAAGAACCGCGCCGCGATGCACCTGGCCTTCTCCGTCGACCGCAACGAGTACCAGGGAGAAACCTACCTCGAACTGCTCGTGGCCGACTTCAAGGCGATGGACGATCAATGAGGTGGCAGCGTGTCGCGCAGGTCGTCATCGCCGCCGTGGTCATCGTCTTCATCGGCGTGATCGGAACGACCCTGCGACGCCAGAAAGGCAAGCCCCAGCAGGAGACGCCGCCACCGCCGCGCGAGAAAGGCAATCCCCAGATTCAGAATCCCGGGGGAGGAGATTTCACCAAGTACGACGGCGACAAGAAAGTGTTCGACATCACGTTTGGCAAGAACGTCGTGTTCCCCGACGGGCGCACGACCTTCTCGAAGGGCGTGAAGGTCACCACCCGGCGCGACGGGCGCGACATGATCGTCAAGTCGGAGGAAGCCGACATCGTTCCAGACCCCGATGGAGGCACCGGGCTCAAGACCGCCGTCTTCCGGAAGCGCGTACGCCTGACGAGCGGCGGCGGAGTCGAAGTGAGCGCCGAGGAGGCGACCTACGACGAGGCCGAAGGCATGGTGAAGATCCCCGGCGCCGTCCAGTTCGTCAAGGGCCGGACCAGGGGCAAGGGTATCGGCGCCACCTACGATCGCACCCGCGAGGTCCTCTGGATCCTCGACAGGGCGCAGTTGACGGTGGCACCCGGGCGGGATGGCCGGGGCGCCCTCTCCACCGCATCGGGGTCCGCCGGGATGGCGCGCGCCGACCACTACATGCGTCTCACGACCAACGCACGCATCACCGGGGAAGGGCGGGTCATCGAGGCCGACGACATCACCATCATGCTCACCGAGGACGACGAGCGGATCCAGATGCTGCAACTGCGTGGCAATAGCCGCATCACCGGGGGATCCGGTGGACCGCAGGCGATGAACGCGAAGGATATCGACCTGACCTACGGCGACGACGGCCGGACGCTCCAGCACGCGCAGTTGATGCAGCAGGCGGTCCTTCAACTGCCGGGTACCGCGGGCGCGCGCGGCAAACGGATTGCCGGCACCACCATCGACATCGCATTGGCCCCTAACGGCTCGACGATCACGAATCTCTCCGCGACCGAAAACGTCCAGGTAGACCTGCCCGCTGAGAACAACGGACCCTCCAGGCGCATCCGCTCGGCCACGATGGTCGCAATCGGCGCGCCGGACACGGGGTTGAAGAACGCGACCTTCGGTGGCAAGGTGGAGTTCCGGGAGACACAGGCCGCACGGCGTAACGTCGCGGCAGTCGAGCGCCTCGCGCGATCCGAGACGCTCGTCGTCGACACGAAGCCTGGATTCGGCGCGATCCAGCTGGCGGACTTCCGAGGCAACGTCAAATTCGACGACGCGCCGAACCTCTCGGCGCAGGCGCAGCGAGCCATCTACTACCTCGATAACGACCGGATCGAGCTGATGCCGTCGGAAGGGGACCCCGGACCGTCGCCGCTGCTCAACGACGGCACGCTGGCTGTCTCCGCCCGCACCATCGACTTTACGCTCAAGACGCGAGAGATGAATGCAGACACGAAGGTGAAGAGCACCATCGTGACGAAGCGGGCGGGGCGCGGTCAGCAGCCGACAGGGGGCAAGGTCCCGTCCATGCTGAAGGATGACGAGCCGGTCTACGTCACCGCCAACCGGTTGAAGTATCTGGGCTCGACGTCGACGGCCACCTACTCCGGCAACGTGAAGCTGTGGCAAGGGACGGAGACCACGATCAAGGGAGACACGATCGTCGTTGACGACACGAATGGAAACCTGACCGCCACCGTCAACGTGTCGACGCTGCTGACCCTCGACGACGTCGACAAGAAGACCGGGGAGAAGACACGATCGGAGACCACCGGCAAGGCCGAGTCGTTCGTCTACAACGAAGCGAAACGGCTGGCGACCTATACGACGAAGGCACAGATCAACGGTCCGCAGGGGCACGTGACCGCCGACAAGATCGAGCTGTTCCTCAAGCCCGTGGGTGCCAACGAGCTCCAGCGCGCCGAAGCGTATGCCGCCGAGGGCGGGCTGGTGAGCGTCAAGGAAAGCCTCCGCACCGCCAAGGGCACGCATCTGACCTACACCGCGGCCGACGAAAAGTATCTGATGGTTGGCACCCCTGTCACGATGGTCGAAGAAGACGCGGGCGGCTCGTGCCGTGTCGGGACGGGGGCGACGTTGACGTTCTTCAGGGCGAGCGAGGCAGGACAGATGGACGGCATCAAGGGCGTCATACAGAGCAGGACCGAGACGGTGCCGTGCGCGAGCGTCAAGCGCTGATGGCGACCCTGCAGACGAAAGACCTGACCAAGTCGTACGGCGGCCGCACGGTCGTCCGCGGCGTGAGCCTCGACATCGCCTCGGGTGAGGTCGTGGGACTCCTCGGGCCGAACGGCGCCGGAAAGACCACGACGTTCTCGATGGTGGTCGGCCTCACCAGCCCCGATTCCGGGCGCGTGCTGCTCGACGGGCAGGATGTCACCGGCAATGCCATGTACGTGCGGGCGCGGAAGGGCATCGGCTACCTGCCGCAGGAAGCGTCGATCTTCCGCGGCCTCACCGTCGAGCAGAACATCACCGCCATTCTCGAGACGATCGACCTCGACGGACCAGCCCGCCGCGCCCGCCTGCGCGAACTGCTCGCCGAACTGGGACTCACGCCCCTCGCCAAGTCTCCGGCCTATACGCTCTCCGGCGGAGAGAGGCGCCGCGTGGAAATCACGCGCGCCCTGGTCATCTCACCGAAGTTCATCCTGCTGGATGAACCATTTGCGGGTATCGATCCGATCGCCGTCACCGACATCCAGAAGATCATCTTCCACCTGAAGGACCGAGGAATCGGTGTCCTCATCACCGATCACAACGTCCGCGAAACGCTGCGCATCACGGACCGCGCGTACATCGTCCACGACGGCGCGATCTTCAGGAGCGGAACGCCGAACAGTCTCGCCGACGACGAAGAAGTCAAAAGGATTTACCTCGGCGCCGACTTCCGGTTGGACTAAGATTGAACAGACGGAAGGGTCGACTGGACAATGGCAATCGGGCAGAAGCTGCACACAAAGCTCGTTCAGAAGCTGATTCTGACGCCTTCTCTGCAACAGGCGATCAAGCTTCTGCCCATGTCGACGCTCGAGCTGGCGGACCTGCTCAACCAGGAAATGGTCGAGAACCCGCTGCTCGAAGAAGTGCCGACCGAAGAGCTCCAGCCCGCCGAGCAACAGCAGCAGGCTGAAAAGACCGCCGAAGAAAAAGCGGCCGCCGAGAAGCCCGACACGTGGGATGACGCCGACTTCGAATATTTCTTCGGCGACTACCTCGACGACGGCTACCGCCCGCGCACACCCCAGGAAGTCAAAGAGCTCCCGCCGATCGAGAACACGCTCTCGACGGCGGCGTCACTGACCGACCACTTGATGTGGCAGCTCTCGCTCCAGACAAGCGATGAGAAGCTCATCGAGATCGGCAGTGCCATCATCGGCAACCTCGACGACGATGGCTACCTCGTCGCATCGGCGGAGGAGATCGCCGCCATGGGGGACTGGCCGGTGGGCGAGGTCGAGAAGGCCCTGCAGCATCTGCAGACGTTCGACCCGATCGGCGTCTGCGCCCGGGACCTGCAGGAGTGCCTGTGGCTCCAGATCCGCCACCTGGGACTCGAGGGCACGGCGACCGAGAAGATCATCACCGAACACCTCCGGCTCCTGCAGAACCACCAGGTCCCCGAGATCGCGCGGAGGCTCGGGGTGCCCATTGAAGACCTCAAGGAACACGTCGAGATCATCCGGCACCTGGATCCAAAACCTGGCAGCCGCTACAACCCGTCGCAGTCGCAGTACGTCATCCCCGATGTCTACGTGATCAAGACGGAGGATCAGTACGTCGCCATGCTGAACGAGGAAGGGCTCCCTCAGCTGCGCATCAGCCCGGTCTACCGGCGGCTGCTCGACAAGAGCGGGGTCGAGAACAGCGACGAGACTCGCGCCTACGTCAAGGACAAGTTCCGTTCGGCGCTCTGGCTCATCAAGTCGGTCGACCAGCGGCAGAAGACCATCCACAAGGTCGCGACGAGCATCATCACTTTCCAGCGCGAGTTTCTCGACCAGGGGATCGAGCATCTGCGTCCGCTTGTGCTTCGCGATGTCGCCAACGACATCGGCATGCACGAATCCACCGTCAGCCGCGTCGTCAACAACAAGTACATGCACACGCCGCAAGGCGTCTTCGAACTGAAGTTCTTCTTCCACAGCGGGATCAGCAGCTCGTACGGTGACAATGTGTCGTCGGTCACCATCAAGCAGCGGATCCGCAAGATCATCGAGAACGAAGACCCGCGCAAGCCGTTGAGCGATTCGAAGATCGTGAGCATCCTGCAGAAGGAAGGCCTGATGCTGGCCCGCCGTACAATCGCCAAGTACCGCGAGGAGCTGAAGATCCCGACCTCGAATCAGCGGAAGGTGCTGTTTTAGCTGAGGGCTCACTACATGCGTCTGGACATTACGGGTCGTCACGTCACCGTGACCCCGGCCCTTCGCGAACTGATCACTCGGAAACTCGCCACGCTGGAGCGCGTGCTGAACGACGCTGCGGTGTCCGCGATGGTGATCCTCACCAAGGAAAAGTATCGGCACCGGGTCGAGATCGCGATCCATGCCCGGGGTGACCACATGCTCAGCGGGCATGCGGAGGCGGCCAGCTGGTCGCTCGCCATTCGCGAGGCGTCGCTCAAGATCGAGCAACAGGCCAAGAAACTGAAAGGGAAGTGGGACTCGCGCAGGCGCCAGGCGGCCAAGGTCGCCACCGCCCGCAAGGTCGCGCCCGTCGCCGAGACCAGCCAACCCGTGGGTCCCCGGGTGATCCGAGCCACGCGATACGCCGTCAAGCCGCTGACGATCGACGACGCCGTCGTGCGACTGGAGCGATCAGACGATGCGTTTGTGGTGTTTCGCAACGCCGAGGACGACGCCGTGGCCGTCCTGTACAGGCGGAAGGATGGCGAGTTCGGGTTGATCCAGCCGTAGAAGACGTGGCCCGCATTCGCAACCGGGTTCCGGTGCCTTCCACCCCATGACACCAACCGGCGTTACCGTCGCCACACTGTTGCGAGATCTGTCGGCATCCCGGGCGATCGTGCTCGAGCTGACCGCCGGCGGCACCGGGCTCGAGCGCCGCATCACCCTCCCCCAGACACAGAAAACCGGTCTGGCGCTGACCGGGTTCGACGCATACCTGCACGACGGGCGGATGCTGGTGTTCGGAGAGAGCGAGATCCGCTACATCGAGTCGCTGGCGGTCCCGCAGCGGGAGACAGCGATCGCGCGCGTGTTCGGACACGACTTGCCGTGCGTGCTGATCGCCGGGGGGCACACCCCGCCGCCTGAAGTGATCGCGGCGGCCGACGCGGCCGCCCTTCCACTCCTTCGCACAGCGACCTCCACGCCCGAGGCGATGACGCGGCTGTCGGCGATCCTCGACAGTTATCTCGCCGCACGAGGCGTCGTGCACGGTGTGCTGATGGATATCCTGGGGCTTGGCGTGCTGGTCGTCGGTGAGAGCGGCATCGGCAAGAGCGAATGCGCGCTCGACCTCGTCGTGCGGGGGCATCGCCTGGTCGCTGATGACGCGGTGGAGCTTCGCGTGCGGGCGCAATCGTTCATCATCGGCTCGTGTCCCGAATTGACCCGGCATCATATGGAGATCCGCGGGCTCGGGCTGATCAACGTGCAGGACCTGTTTGGCGTGGCTTCCACGCGCACGTCCAAGCGGGTCGAGCTGGTGGTCCAGCTGGAGCGGTGGGAAGCGGGTCGCGAGTACGACCGACTCGGCATCGACGACGAATTCTACGAAGCGCTGGGCATCCGGGTGCCTATGGCCAGGATGCCCGTCGCACCGGGACGCAACGTGGCCATCCTGGTGGAAGTCGCCGCGCGCAACCAGTTGTTGCGAAGCCGGGGTCATCACTCGGCGCGACGGTTGGTGGAGCGCCTTGAGCAGCGGCTCGAGGCGGCGGCACGCATGCCGGATCACGAGGTGGACTACGGAGACGAATTCTGATGCGTGACAAACGGCAGACGGCACGTCGGGCCGCACGGACGGCGGTGGCATCGAAGTTCGTCGTACTGACGGGGCTCGCGGGCTCCGGCAAGTCACAGGCGATCAAGGCGCTCGAGGACCTCGGGTATTTCTGCGTCGACAACCTGCCGGTCGAGCTGCTGCCGATGCTGGCCGACCTGACGCTGCGCGCCGGAAACGAGATCGCGAGGGCCGCCGTCGTGGTGGACATCCGCGAGGGACGAATGCTCGAGGAGTTTCCGCGCGTCTTCAAGAAGCTCCAGCAGAAGAAGCCGCTGAATGCGGTGCTCATTTTTCTCGAGGCAGGCGAAGCGACGCTCGTACGCCGGTTCAGCGAGACCCGGCGTCCGCATCCGCTCGCGCACGACCGCTCCGCCATCGAGGGGATCCGCGAGGAGCGCGATGCCCTCGCGCGCATCCGCAGCATGGCGGATCACGTCGTCGACACGTCGGAGACGACCGTCCACGAGTTGCGGCACGCGTTCACGGGGGTGGCGTCTGGCCGCGCGCCCGGAAGCGCCCTCACCGTCACGATCCTCAGCTTCGGGTTCAAACACGGCATCCCTGTCGATTCTGATCTGTTGTTCGACGTCAGATTTCTCCCGAACCCGCATTTCGTGCCGACGCTGCGGCCGCACACGGGACGCGACCCGGATGTCGTCAAGTTCCTGGAGAAGTCCAGGAACACGCATGCGTTCCTGACCCACACGTTGAACCTCCTCACGTTCCTGGTGCCGCAATACGTCATCGAGGGAAAGGCCTACCTGACCATCGGCATCGGCTGTACCGGCGGGCGGCACCGTTCGGTCGCCATCGCCGAGGCACTCAAGAAGGGGCTCTCGGGTATCACAGGGGTCCGGATCCGCGTGAAGCACCGGGACATCGCGAATGAATAGAGGCACGCGGGAACGGAGCGAGAGCGAGCGACGGCCTCCAGACGGGCTGCAATGCAGATAGGTGTCGTCGTCGTCACGCACGGACAGCTCGCGACCGAGCTGGTCAACTCCGCCGAGATGATCGTCGGCGACCTCCCGCACTTTGCCGCCGTGTCGATCGGGTGGCACGACGCCGTGGAGCAGGCGCGTGAGGAGATCGGGCGTGCCATCGAACGGGTCGCCTCCTCGGCGCCCGACGGCGAGCGGGCGTGCGTCCTCGTGCTCACCGACATGTTCGGCGGAACGCCGGCGAATCTCGGCGTGACCTTCGTCAGCGATGGGGTCGAAGTGGTCACGGGCGTGAACCTGCCGATGCTGATCAAGCTCGCCCGCCCGCAGCAGGCGGAGAACCTGCTGGCGCTCGCGCGGGAGATGCGCGAGCACGGCCGTAACGCGATCTGGGTTGCATCGGACCTCCTGCGCGGGGAGAAAGCGTGACGACCTGCGCCGTGACCATCCTGAATCCGTTGGGGCTGCACGCGCGGGCCGCCGCGAAATTCGTCCACGTGGCCGGGAAGTTCGTGTCCAGAATCAAGGTGTCCAGAGGGGGCCGCGAAATCGACGGCAAGAGCATCATGGGCTTGCTGCTGCTGTCGGCCGCCCAGGGGAGCAGCATCACCATCTCTGCCGACGGGGCGGACGAGCGCGACGCGATTGCCGCGCTCTGCGGCCTCGTCGAGCGTGGCTTTGACGAGGCCACATGCGTCTGAAGGGGCTGGGGGTGTCTCCGGGTGTCGGCGTCGGCCGCGCCGTCGTGCTCCGTCGCGGGAGCGGCGAGGTCGGTTTCGGCGTGCCCGCCGGGCGCGTGCAACACGAAATCGCGCGGCTCCACAGCGCGCGGGAGGCTGCGCGGGGCCAACTGCAGCAGATCAAGGCGCGAATCACCTCCGGCGCCGGCGCCGGACACGCGTATCTCTTCGACGCGCAGTTGCTGATGCTCGATGACCCCATGCTGACCGACCGGGCCGCGCAGATTATTTCCGACGCGCGCGTGAATGCGGAATCTGCCCTGCAGCGGACCCTGGCGGAGATCTCGGCGCTCTTCGATCGTGGTGACGATCCATACCTGCGCGAGCGCAAGGGGGACGTCGCCGACATCGTCGGGAGGCTCTGCGGAAACCTACGGGACGCTGGCGAGCGGGCGGACTCCTTCCGTCATCTCGACGGACCGCTCGTCATCGTCGCCGACGAACTGTCGCCGTCTCTCGTCGCGCAGCTCGACTGGCAGCGCATTGCCGCGCTGGTGAGCGACGAGGGAAGCTGGACGTATCACACCGCGATCCTCGCCAGGTCGATCCGCATCCCCGCCGTGGCCGGGCTGCGGAATGCGAGCGCGACTGTGACGCCGGGCTCCATGGTCGCCGTCGACGGCAGTTCGGGCGAGGTCTTCGTGAATCCGGATGCGGAGACGCTGGGCCAGGTCACGGCGCGTGGCCGCCTGCACGTGGCGTACGAACACTCGCTCGACGAGTACCGGCCCCTGCTCGCCGTGACGGCTGATGGCGTCCAGATGCGGATCGAGGCGAACATCGAGGCGCCAGACGATGCGGTCCGGGCCACGGAGCAGGGCGCGGAGGGTATCGGGCTGTTCCGCTCGGAGTTTCTCCTTGCAGGAGGGGGGCAGGCGGCGCTGAGCGAGGATGCACAGTTTGCCGCGTATCGCCGGCTGGTCGAGGCTGCCGGTGGATCCACCGTCACCATCCGCACGTTCGACGTCAGCGAGACGCAGTTGCCCGGCCGGCATGGGGGGGCCGACGGACCGCGAGCGCCGCTCGGGCTGCGTGGCGTGCGCCTGAGTCTCGCGTTCGACGAGGTCTTCCAGCCGCAGCTCCTTGCGCTCCTGAGGGCCGCCGCGCACGGGCCCCTGCGCATCATGTTCCCGTTTGTCTCTGGAGTCGATGAGTTGAAGGCGGCGCGCGCAGCCGTGACGCGAGCCGCCGAGACGCTCGGGGCCCGCGGAGAGCAGGTGCCCGTCGTCCCGATCGGCGTCATGATCGAGGTGCCTTCGGCGGCACTGACGGCGGATCTACTCGCCGACGAAGCGGATTTCTTCAGCATCGGCACCAACGACTTGATCCAGTACGCGCTCGCCGTCGACCGCACCGACGACCGGGTGTCGCGGCTGTATCAGCCGCTGCATCCTGCCGTCCTGAGGATGCTGCGCCTCGTCTCGCGCGCAGGAAAGCGCCGCGGCATCCGGGTCGCGGTGTGCGGCGAGATGGCCGCCGATCCGATGCTGCTCCCCCTGCTTGTGGGCCTCGGTCTGCGCGAGTTCAGCATGGCGCCAACGGCGATTCCGCTCGCGAAGCAGGTCCTTCGCGAGATGCGCGCGGGCGACGCCGCCCGTGTAGCGGCACGGGCGCTTCGCGCGCCAACCGCAGCGGGCGTAGAGAAGCTGCTGATCGACTTTCGTTCGCTCCAACCGACGACCCGATGAACGGTGCACTACGTGAACCGTGAACTGTGAACTGTGAACCCACGCTCTCCGAACCTGGAAACACATGCACGAACCAACACGCGTCGATAAACCCTGGGGATACGAACTGCACTGGGCAAAGACCGATCGCTACGTCGGCAAACTGATTCACATCAATGCCGGTCACGCGCTGAGCCTCCAGTACCACAACGAAAAGGACGAGACGATCTTCCTCTGGTCCGGCCGGATGTTGTTCGAAATCAAGGAAGGAGACGAGCTCGTCCAGCGCGAGATGAAGCCCGGAGACGCCGTCCACGTGACGCCGCCGACCGTGCACCGCATGACGGCGATCGAGGACTGCGACGTCTTCGAGGTCTCCACGCCAGAGTTGCATGACGTCGTGCGGATCGAGGACCGATACGGACGGTAGACCTGGAGGCGCAGAACGTGCGTACCGCCTGCGGCGGGATGCGGCAGAAACCGCCACGCCTCCGTAGTGATCTTCCTGTTGACGCACAAAACGGCGCAGCACAGAATGGCGACACTCTTGATACCCGCTTGATGACGAGCGGGCAGATGAAAGGATCGTGACATGGGCAGCGTGAACAAAGTCATTCTTGTCGGCAACCTCGGGCG
>DATLXP010000079.1:0-11113 GCA_035575695.1 Vicinamibacterales bacterium | reverse complement strand
ACGCTCGCGGCGGGCGTCATCATCGATCCCAACATCAGCCGTCCGCTGCCGTTTGCCGGCCTCAGCTACGTGGACTTCAACCTGTTCGGGACCGGGTCCCAGTTGAATGCGTTCTTCGGCGGCGCGTACGGTCAACTGGCGTTTTCAGTGCCCTCGCTGGGCGGGACGCGGTGGCAACTCGCGGGCCGCGCGTTCGGCATCGCCGCCTCGTACAACGATCGCGCCTTCAGGAACGGCCGCGAGTTGTACGAGGACGCGATCCGTCAGCGCCCGGCGCACGCGTCCGCCTGGCTGCTGCATCCGTTGACGCCGCGCGTCTCGATCCGACTGGGCTACGAGCTGGACTACACTCGGCTTCAGCGCGCGCCGGAGACGTCCCCGGCCTTCCTCGTGCCCGCAAACCAGGTGGTGCACGCCGCGCGTATGGCTATTGAAGGGCAACGCGCGGGGTGGGCCGGGTCGATCTGGTGGACGCCCGCGCGACGGAGTGGCTGGCGCCCGTGGGGGCGCGGTACCGAGTACGCGGTGGAGCACCGGGATTTCCAACGGTACGGCCTTTCTATTGCTAAGGCGACCGCGGTGTCTCCGACCGTCGTGACCCGGCTCGAGGGTCAGGCGATGAGCGGCCGGGATCTCGACAGGTTCAGCCGGTACTCGTTCGGCACGTTCGACAATCGGCTGCGAGGGTATCCGTCGGCCCTCGTCCGGTACGACCGAGGGGCGGTCGTGCGCGGTGTCGTGGCCTGGTCGGCGTCGAAGGTCGTGCGCCTCGACGGTTTCATCGACACCGCGGCGGTGCACGATCCCGGGTTCGGCCGCGGCCTTCGCAACTACACGGGTCTCGGGGCCGCGGCGGAGATCCCGGCGCCATTCGGAATTCTGGGGTCGGTTGAATGGGGGTACGGTTTCCGCGGGGTCAACGCAGACGGCCGGCGGGGCACCCACGTCATCCGCGTGAGTGCCTACAAGGTCTTCTAACGGTGAGGGCTCAGATGATTCGCATGAAGATACTCGCCGTCGCCCTTCTCGTGTCCTCATCGATGGTCTATGGCCAACAGGTGTTCCGCGGAGGCGTGGACCTTGTCCATTTCGGGGTGGTCGTCACCGACAAGAAGGGGGAACCGGTCATCGGGCTCAAAGCCGAAGACTTCGAGGTGCTCGAGCAAGGCAAGGCGCAACCGGTGACGTTCTTCGCCGGAGGGGGTTCCGGGAGCGCGCCGCCCGTCCATCTCGGCTTCATGCTCGATATGAGCGGAAGCATGACGCTCGATATCAGGGATGTCCGGACCTCGGCGATCAAGTTTCTCGGTGCGCTGACCAATGTGATCGACATCACGGTCGTGGATTTTGACACCGAGGTGAGAACGGCGCGCTTCGAAGCCGATGACCCGCGCCTGGTCGAGCGGATCCGCTCCCGCAAACCGGAAGGATGGACGGCCTTCTACGACGCGCTCGGCACCTACCTCAATGGCGCGTCGAGCCAGACCGGAGAAAAGATCCTCGTGATGTATACCGATGGGGGTGACACGCGCAGTGCCCTCCGCCAGACGGAGCTCCTTGATCTCTTGAAATCGTCTGACGTGACCGTGTATTCGATCGGCTATCTCGAACACCAGGGAAGCGGGCGCCTCGAACAGCAGCAGATTCTCCAGCGCTTCGCTGCCACGACCGGAGGCCAGGCATTTTTTCCGACCCGCCTGAAAGAGGTCGACAAGATGTACGAGAAAATTCTTGGCGATATCTCGGCGCGCTACAGTCTCGGCTACATGTCGACCAACGAGAAGATGGACGGCCGGTGGCGGGAGGTCAAGATCCGCGTCACACGGCCGGAGTTGAAGGACGCACGGGTCAGGACGCGCCCGGGGTACTTTGCGCCGTACAAGACAGCCTCGAGCCGCTAAGCCACCGGTCCTCGGCGAAGGCGGCGAGGAGCCCGACCACCCACCTCCCCTGTGGTACGATCAGCAATTGCGCCTGCTTCCCTGACACATGTCCTCCAAGTACGACCGCTTCGAGCTGGTCACCGACTTCGAGCTCCTCGGCGACCAGGCGCGCGCCATCGATGAGCTCGTCGAAGGCCTGAACCGGGGCGACAAGGCTCAGGTGTTGCTCGGCGTGACCGGGTCCGGCAAGACGTTCACGATGGCCCAGTGCATCGCCCGCGTGAACCGGCCGACGCTGGTGATGGCCCACAACAAGACGCTCGCCGCGCAGCTCTACCAGGAGTTTCGCCGCTTCTTCCCAAACAACGCCGTCGAATACTTCGTCAGTTATTACGACTACTACCAGCCCGAAGCCTACATGCCGACGACCGATTCCTACATCGAGAAGGAAGCGACGATCAACGAAGAGATCGATCGGATGCGGCTCTCGGCGACCCGGTCCCTGTTCGAACGCCGCGACGTCATCATCGTCTCGAGCGTCTCGTGCATCTACGGTTTGGGCTCGCCCGAGGCGTACTACGGGATGATGCTGCCGCTCGAGCGGGGCCAGCGGATCGACCGGGACCAGGTTCTGCGAAAGCTCGTCGAGATCCAATACGAGCGGAACGACCATGACTTCAACCGCGGCGCGTTCCGTGTCCGGGGAGACATCGTCGAGGTCTATCCCTCGTACGAAGACGTGGCGGTGAGGATCGAGCTGTTCGGCGACGAGGTCGACGAGCTGATCTCCTTCGACCCGCTCACGGGGAAGACGATCAAGCGTCACGACAAGGTCGCGATCTATCCCAAGACGCACTTCGTCACCTCCCGCGAGCGCACGACCGCCGCTGTCGAGACGATCAAGGAAGAGCTGAGCTGGTATCGCGGGCGGCTCGACGCCGAAGGCAAGGTCCTCGAAGCGCACCGGTTGCACCAGCGCACGATGTTCGACCTCGAAATGATGAAGGAGATCGGCTACTGCCACGGCATCGAGAACTACGCCCGCCACCTGACGGGCCGTGAGCCGGGGCAGCCGCCGCCAACGCTGCTCGACTACCTTCCGGCCGACGCGCTGACCATCGTCGACGAAAGTCATCAGACCGTGCCCCAAATCCGTGGCATGTATCACGGCGATCGCTCGCGCAAGGAGGTGCTCGTGGCGTACGGCTTCCGGCTGCCGTCGGCGCTCGACAACCGGCCGCTCAATTTCGCGGAGTGGGAGGGTCGTGCCGGGCAGGTCATGTTCGTGTCGGCCACTCCGGGCCCCTACGAGCTCAACAACTCGGGAGGGGCAGTGGTCGAACAGATCATCCGCCCGACCGGGCTCGTCGATCCGCCGATCGACATCCGCCCGGTGCGCGGGCAGATCGACGATCTCCTCGGGGAGATCCGCGACCGCGCGTCGCGCCACGAGCGCGTCCTGGTGACGACGCTGACCAAGCGCATGGCGGAGGACCTGACGCAGTACTACCAGGAGCTCGGCGTCAAGGTCCGGTATCTGCATTCGGACATCGACACGCTGGAACGCATCCAGATCCTGCGAGACCTGCGGCGCGGCGAATTCGATGTCCTGGTGGGAATCAACCTGCTGCGCGAGGGGTTGGATCTCCCTGAGGTGTCTCTCGTGGCCATTCTGGATGCCGACAAGGAAGGCTTTCTGCGGTCCAGCGGCTCGCTGATTCAAACGATCGGCCGCGCGGCGCGGAACATCAACGGCCGCGCCATCATGTACGCCGACCGCATGACGGACTCGATGAAGCTTGCGATCAGCGAAACGGACCGGCGGCGCGGCATCCAGCAGGCGTACAACGACGAGCACGGCATCACGCCAGCCTCCATCGTGAAGAGCATCGACAACGTGCTGGCGAGCATCTACGATCGTGATTACGTGACGGTTCCGGTGGAAGGGGACTCGTTCCGTACGCAGGGTGAGCTGGACGCGCACGTGACGACGCTCCAGGCGCAGATGAAGGGGGCGGCGGCCAATCTCGAATTCGAGAAGGCGGCGACGCTGCGCGACCGCATCAAGCAACTGAAGTCGCGAGACCTTGGCCTCGTGGCGGGGAGCCGGACCTAACGTGGCAGCATTCGAGGCGTGGGCGAAAAGCGCGGTCCTGGAGGTACAGGAATACGTCGGCATGATCGGCAAGGTCATGCGGGCGCTCGTCACCCGTCCGTTTTACGCGCGCGACATGGTGGAACAGTTCGACGCGATCGGCGTCGGGTCGCTGACGGTGGTGCTCCTCACCGGCACGTTCACCGGGATGGTGCTCGCGCTGCAGTCGGGCATCACGCTCGACAAGTTCGGGGCGCGCTCGATGGTCGGCCAGCTCGTGAGCGCCTCGATGGTGAAGGAGCTCGGTCCGGTGCTGACGGCGCTGATGGTCGCCGGGCGGGTCGGTTCGGGGATCGCGGCGGAACTGGGATCGATGGTGGTGACTGAACAGATCGCGGCGCTCCGGGCGCTCGGCACCGATCCGATCCGCAAGCTGGTGACCCCGAGGATCGTGGCGGGCGTGATCATGGTGCCTGTGCTGACATGCATCTCCGTCGCGGTCGGACTGATCGGCTCGTGGCTCATCACAGTGACCCAACTGAAAGTCGCGACGGGGGTCTACTGGAACTCCGTGGTGATGGGGCTGTACATCCAGGACGTCTGGATGGGGCTCATCAAGCCCTTCTTTCTTGGGTTCGCCATTGTGAGCATCGGCTGCCACGTGGGCCTTCGCACGACCGGCGGCACGCAGGGGGTTGGACGGTCCACGACCAACGCCGTCGTGGCCGGGTCCGTTGCCGTGCTGGTGGTGGACTTTCTCGTGACGAAAGTCCTCATCTTCCTGATGTACTGATGGCCCTCGAGCAAGCTCCCCGATCGCCGCTCCTCGAAGAAGCGCTCGCCCACGGCGGCCCGATCGTCGTCTTCGACGGCGTGCACCTGGCGTTCGACGAGAAGGTGATTCTCAACAACGTCAGCTTCACCCTGCAGACGGGGCATACGAAGATCTTCCTGGGCGCCAGCGGCGCGGGCAAGTCGACGATCCTCCGCCTCATTCTCGGGTTGCTCAAGCCGGACGCCGGGCGCATCTTCGTCAATGGCGAAGAGGTCGGCAACATGCACGAGGATCAGTTGATGGTCGTGCGCGGCGACCTCGGAATGGTGTTCCAGGAGGGGGCACTCTTCGACTCGCTGACCGTGCGGGAGAACGTCGGCTACAAGCTCTTCGAGGAGACGAAGATCCCGATCCCCGAGGTGGACGAGCGGGTGCAGGAAGTGCTCGGATTCGTCGGTCTCGGCGAGTACATGGAGCGCAAGCCATCCGAGCTCTCGGGCGGGCAGCGCCGTCGGGTCGCGATCGCCAGGGCGATGGCGGCGAAACCCCGGATCCTCCTGTACGACGAGCCCACCACGGGCCTCGATCCGATCACCGCGATCACGATCGATGAAGAGATCATCAAGCTGCGCGACCTCGAAGGGGTCAGCTCGATCCTCGTCACGCACCAGTTGCGGGACGCCTTTTTCGTCGCCGAACACACCGCCGTGCGGGACGGCACGGAGCTCCGGTTCGAGCGCGCCCCGGAGCAGAAGTCCGACGAAGCGGAATTCATCATGCTGAAGCAAGGGCGCATCTCGTTCGAAGGCAACGCCAAAGCGCTGCGAGCCGCGGTGCGCACGGACCCCTACATCGAAGCGTTCCTGTCGTGATTGGATATTACTAATGCCCAGAACCAGATCTCTCGCGTGGTCGCAGCTCAAAATCGGCGTGATCGCCATCGCGGCGGTCGTACTCGCCGTCATGCTGATCCTCGCCGTCGGCGGACAGGGGGGCTTCCCCTGGGACCGCTACGAGCTGAAGACGAAGTTTCCGAATGTGAAGGGGCTCAAGAGCAGCGCCCTCGTCCGGATCGCCGGCGTGGATGTCGGCAAGGTCACGAGCGTCGACTTTGCCGGCGCCGAGGTCCAGGTGACGCTGGAGGTCAACAAGGACAACGCGGCGCGCATCACCGAACAGTCGCGTGCGTCGATCGGGTCGTTGAGTCTCCTCGGCGAGCCGATCATCGAGATCTCTCCGTCCTCGGAAGGGCGCACGCTCAAGGACGGGGACTTCATCCAGGGCACCGCGATGGGGGGAGATTTCGCCGCGATGTCGTCGTCGGCGACCGCGACGCTCGATCAGGTCAACCAGGTCCTGCAGGGGATCCGCAAAGGTGAGGGCACCGTCGGCAAGCTTTTCACCGATGAGCAGATGTATCGCGAATTCAACGCGCTGCTGGCGTCGGCCGACGGCGTGATCGCCGGGGTCAATCGCGGCCAGGGGACGCTCGGAAAACTCGCAAAAGACGACGCCGCCTATCGCCAGCTGACCGCCTCCCTGGCGGATCTCAACGCCATCACGCGGCGGATCAAGGCGGGCGAAGGGAGTCTCGGACAGCTCCTCAACGACGACAAGCTCGCGAAATCGATCACCTCGGCGTCGGGCAACATCGACGCGATCACCGGAAAGCTGAGCCGCGGCGAGGGGACGGCGGGCAAGCTGCTGAACGATAAGGCGCTGTACGACCGGGTCACCAGCATGACCGATCGGATGGACAAGCTCGTGGCCGCGCTCGAGCAGGGGATCAAGTCCAAGGATGGAACCGCCGGGCTTCTCCTCACAGACAAGAAGTTGTATGACAATATGAACGGCGCCGCGAGCGAGGTCAGGGGCCTCATCGCGGAGATCAAGAAGGACCCGCGGAAGTATTTGAACGTCCGGGTGAGTATCTTCTAGGAGACGACGAACATGGCGAGAGACGACAGCAGCGCGGGACTGGTCATCATGGCGTTCGCGCTCGGTGCGCTCAGCGGGGCAGCGGTCGCGTTGCTGATGGCGCCGGCCCCCGGCGACGAGACCCGTCGGGCGCTCGGCGACAAGGCGCGCGAGGGCAAGAATACGCTGAACAGCGCGATCGATCGGGGCCGCCAGGCCTACCAGCAGGCCCGCGGCGGGGCGGCGCCCGGTGGCGCGGCCGCTGCCGAGGCGGACGCGCTATGAGCGACTGGCCGGTCGTCTTCCTCGGCATCATCGCGATCGCGACGCTCGTGATGGCGGTCGTCCAGATCGGCGCGATCATCGCCACGCTGAAGATCGCACGCGAGATGCAGAAGGTCGCCCGCGACATGCACAAGGTCGGCATGACCTTGCAGCAGGACGTGCGGCCGGTGTTCGCGAAGGTGAACGCCATGGCGGATGAGGCGTCGCGTACGCTCGCGCTGGCGTCGGCCCAGGTGGAGAAGGTCGATCGCCTGGTCACCGACCTCACGCGACGGGTCGACGAGACGGCCATCGTCGTGCAAAAGGCGATCACCACGCCCGCGCGTGAAGGGATGGCCATCGTGGCGGCGATCAAGGCCAGCCTCGGCGCCCTGCGGGGCTTCCGCGATTATCGCGGCCGTCCCGCCGGGCGCAGCGAAGACGAAGAGTCGCTGTTCATCGGCTGAGCTGCCTTCCTGATTGACGGCCGCAGGGCCGCATGCTACAAATCGGGCCTCCAAGTTCTTCCGAGGTCCAATGCTTTACAGGAAGTCCGTCGTTGCCATGGCCGTGGCGCTTGCCGGTGCGCTCGCTGTGGCCCTGCCGCCCATCGTCGTTGCGGCAGCTCCTCCAGAATCCAAATCGGCTCCACTGGTCAAGCAGCTCGCGCAGCTGCTCGACGCGTCGAAGCTCGATAGCATGGCGGCCGCTGACCCCGAGACAGGGAACTACGTCGCGGCCCTCTACATCCCCGGTACGCAGATGCTGGTGGTCTCGGGCAAGTTCGGAGACGCCTTCCTGGGCCCTCATCGCATGAGCAAGAGGGAGTACCGGGAGATGTACATGGACCTGCAGGGGGCCTCGGTGACCGGATCCCGGCTCTTCGCCCAGGACGCGGGGGCGAACGGGTTCGTGCTGAAGCCGATCGGTGGCAGCGCCGCCGATACCTACGAGCGGGAGAACAAGACGACCGTGTTCGACGGCGCGTGGAAGAAGGCGAAGATCAGCGAGCAGGATTACGCGAAGTCGTTCGCCGACGCCGACGACCAGTACGCACGTGTCCTGACGCTGCTGCTCGCGCAGGCGAAGCCGAAGACCGGAACATAGGGTTACTCGAGCGGAGGCTTCAGAAGGGCCCGCACGTCGGCCGGCAGGGTACGGGGATCGAACGGCTTGATCAGGACGCCGGCTGCGCCAAGGGCAGTCATGCGGTCCACTTCGGCCCCGATCGCTTTCGCCGTCAGGAAGATGACCGGGGTCGTCGCGGTTGCCGGCTGCGCGCGGAGCGCCGCGAGCGTCTGCGATCCGTCCATCATCGGCATCATCATGTCGAGCAGGATCACGTCGGGTTGTTCGTCCCGCGCCTTGGTCAGACCCTCGGCCCCGCTGGCCGCTTCGATCACTTCCATGCCGCCGACGCGGCCGAGGCTCAGCCCCGCAATGAACCGGATGTCGGCGTCGTCGTCGATGATCAGGACCTTCATGATCGCCGCAACTCCACCACGAGCCGCCTGAATTCTTCGTCGGAAGCCTTGGACTTGGTGAGGAAACGCGTCGGGCCCAGCCGCAGCCGCCCGCGCTGTTCTTCGGTGAGATCGCGGCCCGTATAGACCAGCACCGGAATGCTTCTCAGCCCCGGGCGCTGGCGCATGGCATCCACGACATCGAACCCGTCCCGTTCGGGGAGCCCGACGTCGAGCACCATGAGGGCGGGGGCCTCGACCTCTGCCAGCCGGATTGCTTCTTCGCCCGTCGTCGCGGTCCGCACGGCGATGCCTTCGCGCGACAGCTGACGGGTCATGACGGCGAGCAGCGTCAAGTCGTCTTCCACGAGCAGCACGTGCCGCGCCTGCGCGGCGGCGCGGCCGCGCTCCAGACCGTCGCGGATCGCCGCCATCAACGCGGCGCTCTCGACGCGCTCCGGCAGAAACAGGACGAGGTTGTCCGACAGCGCCTCGGGCGAGACCATCAGCGGCGCGCCAAACAGGATCACGGGAACGGCGGCGAGCGCCGGATCTTTCCTGATGCGCGGCAGCAGCGTCGAGTCTCCCTTCACCAGCACGAGCGCGACGTCGCCAGCCTCGAGCGCGTCCCACGCGCCGTTGGCGTCGGGCACCGTGACGACGACGTATCCGGCCTGACTGATCACCCCTTCGAAGAATGCGCGCCGTTCGGCGTCGTCACCGCACACCAGGACGGCGCGGCCGAGGCGCGACGGGCCCTGTTTCGGTGCGGTGGCAATCCGGAACCAGAAGGTGCTGCCGCCCCAGTCCCCACTCTCGAGACCGATCGTGCCGCCGTGCTGCTCGACGATCGACTTGCAGATGGCGAGGCCAAGGCCCGTGCCCCCCTTTTCACGCGCGTCCGAGGTCTCCACTTGACGGAATTTCTCGAAGATGGCCCGGCGGTGGGCCACGGGTACGCCGCGGCCGCGGTCCGTGACCCGGAACTCGATCCAGCCGTCACCCGGACGGACGCCGATCGTCACCACGCTGTCGGGCGGCGAGAACTTGACCGCATTCGACAGCAGATTGACCAGCACCTGGACGATCCGGTCGGAGTCGGCCCAGACCGCCATCGAGGTAGCCTCGGGTGTTTCCACCGTGACGCCGTGTTTGCCGAACCTCGCGAGTGATTCGACCGCCCGGCGCAGGATCGACTCGACTGAGACCTGGCCGAAGACAAGATCGATCTTGCCGGTCTCGAGCCGCTCGAGATCCAGAATGTCGTTGATGAGCGCGATGAGCCTTACGGCGTTGCGCTCGGCGATCGCCACGACCTCGACGACCTCCTCGCTCAGGGAGCCGATCGCGCCCGACGCCAGGAGGCCCAGAGAGCCCCTGATCGACGTCAGCGGCGTGCGGAGCTCGTGGCTCACCGTGGAGAGAAACCCCTGCTTGAGCCGCTCGACTTCCTCGAGCCGCACGACGGTCTGCTCGGCCACGAACTTGGCGTCCTCGAGCTCGACGTTCGTCTCCTGCAACATCTGCTCGAACTGTTTGCGCTCCGTCATGTCGCGGGCGGCCGCGAACACGCCTTGCAGCGTCCTGTCACGATCGTAGAAGGTCGTGGCGTTGTAGGAGACTACCGTCGTCTTGCCGTCCCGCGCGCGGGCCGTGAGCTCGTAGTTGGTCAGCTTCTTGTCGCGCAGCACCAGCTTGATCCCCGCTTCGGCCCGGTGCGGATCGGTGAAGTAGTTCTTGAACGGCGCGCCGATCAGCTCGTCTCTCGTGCAGCCGGTGAGCGCCTCCATCTGCCGGTTGACGTCGGTGATGATGCCCGCGGGGTCGGTGGTCATCAGGGCGTCGATGTTCGATTCGATGAGCGAGCGCGTGTAGAACTGCTGATCGCGCAGACGCTGATCGAGCTTTTGCTGCTCGGCTTCGACCCGCTTGCGGGCGGTGTTGTCGGTGCCGATCAGCAGGTAGCCGATGATGCCGCCCTGGCCGTCGCGAAGGGCCGTGACCGACACGATGGCGGGAAACCGGCTGCCGTCCTTGCGGATGTAGGTGAGCTCGTAGATGTCTTCGATGCCGCGCGACGCCTTGAAGACCAGCGCCTCGAAGCCCGGCGTGATCGTGGCCCCCAGCTCGCCGCTCAATTCTTCGGCGCGCGCGATCACTTCCCGGGGGTCCGAGATGTCGGCTGGCGTGATCCGATTGACCACGTCGGCGGCGGTGTAGCCCAGCATGCGCTCGGCCCCGACGTTGAAGATCTGGATGACCCCTTTCTCGTCGGTCGCGATGCTCGAGAAGTTGGCGCTGTTGAAGATCGCGTCCTGCAGCGCGCCGGTCTTCAGCAGGATGGCCTTCTGCCGGGATTCGGCGACGACATCCACGACCACGGCGGTTTCGTTCATCAGGGGAATAATGGCCGATCGGCGGGCGCTGTGCAATCGGAGACACATCGATGGCGGGGGGCCGCGCATCGTGGCGGCCGAAGAGCAAGGCAGCACGACCGGCCGAGATACACCCACCCTTAGACTGATGTGGATGTGACTGGTTTTTTGTAGGTGCTTACTGTCAACAGGTTGGGATAGTGGGCGCTGCTGGAATCGAACCAGCGACCCCCGCCGTGTGAAGGCGATGCTCTACCGCTGAGCCAAGCGCCCCAACCAGAGTGACCCCGTAGTCTAACGCACCGAAAAGGGGGACGGCAACGTCCCCCTTCTTATTTTCG
>DATLXP010000078.1:0-79358 GCA_035575695.1 Vicinamibacterales bacterium | reverse complement strand
ACGCGCGGCGGCGGCGGTGGAACGTCGAGCGCGGGGCGTTCGATGGGAGTGGCGGCGCGGCCGGTACTGCAGGCCGTCGACGCCGTGACGGTCATGAGAGCCAACACGCGCACGGCGAATTTCATTCTCGTGTCCTTCATGCCTGCGGAAATATCAACCGGAACCTCGTCCCGCGGCCCGGCGTGGACTGCACTTCCACCTCTCCATCATGCAGCTGGACGATGCGATAGACCATCGACAGACCGATACCCGATCCTTTTTCCTTGGTCGTAAAATACAGGTCGAAGATCTGTCCCAGGTGCTCGGGCGCGATGCCGGCGCCGGTGTCCTCCACATCGACTTCGACGAGCCGGCGCGTGGCGCGGCACGCCATCCGCAGCGACCCGCCGTTCGGCATCGCCTGGCAGGCGTTGAGCGCGAGGTTGAGCAGCGCCTGACGCAGCATCCCGGGGTCCGCATTGATTGCCGGCAGCCCAGCGGAACACTCCACCCTCATCGAGACGCCGGAACGCTCCGCTTCGACCGTCACCGACGTGGCGACGTCGGCGATGAGGTCCGGCAGGTTGACCGGCTGGAGTTTGAGCTCTTCCGGCCGGGCGAACTTCAAAAAGCCGACGACGACCTCGTCGAGCCGGTGAATTTCCTGGGCGATGATGTTCACATGCTTCGCCACATCAGGCGCTGGCGTCACGGTCTGATCGCGTAACGCCAGCTTCTGCTTCAGCAACTCGAGATGAATGGTCATCGCGTTGAGTGGATTCTTGACCTCGTGCGCAACGCCCGACATCAGCCGGCCGAGCGCGGCGAGCTTCCGCGAGTAGTTGAGCGTCGAGTGCACGTGACTGAGGAAGCCGAGGTTGCGCGCCACGAGCATGGCGCCGAGGAAGCGGCCCGAACCGTCGGAGATCGCGTGCGTCACAAGGAGACGTTCGGGTAATTCGGGCACGCCCGACCTGAAGGTCGGGCCTACGGTCATGGACACCGGTCCGAGCGACTTCCGGCCTGCCAGCGTCTGATCGAGGAGCTGCCTGATCTCGGGACGCTCGCGATGGTCGGCGAGGAACACCTTCATCGCGGCATTGGTGAAGATCACCTCGCCGGCCGGCGAGAACAGGGCGACGGCATCCTCCAGGTTCTCCATCACGGATGCGAGGTCGGAGGGCGCCTCCGGCAACGGCTTCGCGCGCACGGCCGACAGCTGCGCGCTGACCGCTTCGAAGGAGCTCCCGAGATCGCGGAACTCCTCGCCAGGCAGGTCGAGCGACACGTCCAGCTCACCGCGCCCGAGTCTCGTGAGCCCGCTCTGGATCACGTGGATCGGACGCAGCATCCACTGCGCAAGCAGGATGGCCACGAGCGAAGAAATCAGGAGAGCGCCGAGCACCCCCCCCGCCGCCGTCCGCAGCGCCCTGCCGAACTCGCCGCGAATCAGGAGCGTCGACACCCCAATGCGAATCGATCCGAACTGTTTGTCATCCGCAAGCACCGGCTGCCGGATCTCGAACGTGCGGTCGGAATAGACGGCGCGCAACTGCTCGATCGGCCCCGCCGCAATCACGGGGCGAAGCGCCTCCTGCTCCGGCACGGCCTGCCCTTCTCTCGAGCGGAATGCATGGACGATGGCGATCCCGTTCGCGTCGACGATCGCCGCATAGGTCACGTTGGGGCCGTAGCCGACGCCCGACTCCAGGATCGAGCGCACGCCGCCATCCTCCCGCAGTGCTGACGCGAGGTCACTCCCGGGGGCCGGCACGACCTCGCGCGCACGCTGAAACACGGCGCGCGCGAGCATCTCGCCACGCAGCTGCGTTTCTTCCAGGCTGATGCGCGCACGCATCGCCAGGTGATACGCGCTCAGAATGGCGACGATGACCACGACGAGTGTGGTGACCCCGGCGACCTGCTTGGTTTTAATGGACATCTATTAATGCTCGCGGGGCCCCACCCCCGCTCGCGCACCCTCGGCGGTGCCGCTTCGCGGCACTCCGCTCCGCCGCCTCCGGTGGGCCGCAGGCGCTCTCTCAATGCTCGCGGGCGCTCAGCTACTGCCCGGATCCCGTCTCCTGCTTCCTGCCTCCTGTTTCCTCTTTCATCTTATTGAGCTTGTTGTGCAGCGTCTTCAAGCTGATCCCCAGGACCTCAGCGGCGCGGGTCTTGTTATTGCGGCAGTGGTCGAGCGTCAGGGTGATCAGGCGACGCTCCGCTTCGTCCACGGTCGTACCCGCCGCGATCGTCAAGATCGGCGCCGTCTCCTCACCCCTGGTCACCAGCGCCGGCGGGAGGTGTTTCGCCTCGATGAACTCCCCGCCGGCAAGAATCGTGGCACGTTCGATCACATTACGCAGTTCGCGGATGTTCCCGGGCCACGGGTAGCGCTCGAGGACGAACATCGCCTCCTGATCCACGCCGCGCACGGCCTTCGTATTCGTGGTGTTGAACTCGTTGAGAAACGTCTGCACGAGCAGCGGGATGTCTTCCTTCCGCTCGCGGAGGGGTGGCAACTCGAGCGAGAACACATTGAGCCGATAGAACAGATCCTCGCGCAGCTTGCCGTTCTGCACGGCATCGAGCGGAACGACATTCGTCGCCGCGATGACACGCACGTCTACGGTCTGTTCCTGCCGCCCGCCGAGGCGACGGAAGGTCCGTTCCTGCAGCACGCGGAGGAGCTTCACCTGCGTGGACGGCATCATCTCCGCAATCTCGTCGAGAAAGAGCGTACCGCGATGCGCCAGCTCGAAGACCCCCGTGCGCCGGTCGTGCGCACCCGTGAACGCCCCTTTCTCGTGGCCGAAGATCTCGCTCTCGAGCAGCGTTTCCGGGATCGCCGCGCAGTTGATCGCCACAAACGGAAACGATTGCCGCGGGCTCAGCTCGTGAATCGTCTGCGCGATCAGCTCTTTCCCCGTCCCCGACTCTCCCGAGATCAGGACCGAGGCGCTGGTCGGCGCCGCCTGCTCCATGACCCGGTACACGCTCCGGATCGTCGGGCTGTTGCCGGTGATCCGGCCGAAACTCCCGTGCTCGCGCAGCTGACGACGCAGGTGTTTCACCTCGCGCAACGTCTCCTGGCGTTCGACCGCCTTCTGCAGCAGGATCCGCAGGCGCTGCGGGTCCACCGGCTTGCCGAGAAAGTCGTAGGCGCCGTCCTTCATGGCCTCGACAGCATTGTCCACCGTGCCCTGGGCCGTCAGCAGGATGAAGGTGATGTCGGACAGCTGGTCGTGCAGGGCGCGCAGGAGGTCGTGCCCTCCCATGCGAGGCATGACGAGGTCCGAGACGATGATGGCGGGGCGAAAGGTGGTGACTTTTCTAAGCGCCTCTTCCCCGTCCTGAGCTTCGTCTGTGTGAAATCCCCAGGTTTGCACGAGCTCTGCGAGGCCGCTCCGCGTGGACGGGTCGTCCTCCACGATGAGGACGCGCTCGCCGGCAGGGGAGCGCTGGTTCGTCAGTTCATCCATTCAGGGTCATTTTTACACTGTAAAAACGTCAACCGGTAGGAATTACACTGATGAGCTGCGGTAGGCACCGGCGTTGCAGCGTTCTGGGTATGAAGCAGATCTTTATCGGACTTGCCCTCGTGCTCGCGGTCGGCGCCTGCGCGGACAAGGCAGACAAGAAAGCCGGATTCGACATCCCGGCCGGCAGTGAAATTTCCGTCAAGAAGCAGGACGGCGTCACGGTCGCCGGGCGGCTGGTCGAAGTCAAGGCAGAGGACGTGGTGTTGCAGCTGGCGGATGGCGGCACGCAGACGGTCCGGCGCTCCGACATCAAGGCTTTGAGCCTGGTCGCCGCCGTGCCTGTCGATGCGGCGAAATACGTGAACCCGTCCGACGCCCCCGCGTCAGGGACGGGCGGCGACGTGAAACCGGGGCCGTCCGCCCCCGAAGCGGCGGACGCGGAGCCGGTCACGCCGGAACCCGGGCGGGTTGCAGGTCGCAACGATCCCGACCCTTCACCCCGCGTGAGCGAGTATCGCGAGGTCACGATCCCGGCCGGCACACTCCTGCCGCTCGAACTGAAGACGAGCGTGTCATCGGATAACAGCAATGTCGAAGACGCCGTGCGCGCCATGCTGACGCGTGCGATCACCGTCGGCGGCGTGCGGGCACTCGCTGCGGGCACGAGCGTCTCGGGTCACGTCAGCGACGTCAAACGGTCCGCCAAGGTCAAGGGCCGCGCGCGCATCGCGTTCCGCTTCACGCGCATCGATCCCCCGGGCCCGGACGGCTCGGCGACGATCCGGACCAGCACCGTCGCGCGCGAGGCCCCCGGCACCAAGAAGAAGGACACCGCGAAGATCGGCGGTGCCGCGGTCGGCGGGGCGATCATCGGTGGCATCCTGGGCGGCGGCGGCGGCGCGGCCAAGGGGGCGGTGATCGGCGGGGCGGGCGGGACCGGCGTGGTCCTGGCAACGCGCGGCAAGGAAGTTCGCCTCCCGGCCGGCACGCCGATCTCCGTCAGGCTCACGGCGCCGCTCACGCTGCGCATCGCGCGGTAGACCACGGGAGGTAGGCCCGGCCTGAAGGTCGGGCCTACTCTATGGCATGCTCCACACTTGGAGCTCGCACCGGCCAGCCGTCCCATCCTTCCCTTCGAACGGCTCGGCGCCCTTTTCGAAGTGGTCCTCTGCTCGGGGTTCCCGACACAGTTGTTCCTGATCGCCGTCCTGACAGGATCGGGGATGCGCATCCAGACGCCTGAGGGGCTTCTCTCGCCGCGGTTCGTCTTCACGGTCTCGCTGCTCGACGCGACACTCGTGATCGCGCTGATCGTGGTGCTCCTGCGTGCGCATCGGGAATCGGTGTACGACGTGCTCATCGGTCGCGGACGCGTACTGCGAGAGGTCGTCGTTGGCTTCGCGCTGATCCCGGCGGTCTTCATGGTGGTGATCGCCGTCCTGGCGGTGGTCCTCACGTATGCGCCGTCCCTCCACAACGTCCTGAAGAATCCGCTCGAAGACATGCTCCGCACCCGCACCGATGCCATCGTCTTCGCCATCGTCGTCATGGTCGCGGGAGGCGTGCGCGAAGAGGTGCAGCGCGGCTTCATCGTCCATCGCTTCGACGGCTACCTGGGAGGCGGGATGGCGGGAGTGCTGGTGTACGGCGTGCTCTTCGGCCTCGGGCACTTCGAACAGGGCTACGACGCCTCGCTGGCCACCGGCGCGCTCGGGATCCTCTGGGGATGGGTCTACCTGCGACGGCGCAGCATCATCGCGCCGGTCGTGAGCCACGCGGGCTTCAACCTCGCGCAGGTCGTGAAGGCCGTGGCCCTGAGATAGGCCGCGGTCGCGGCCACAGTTCAACACGGTTCAACACAGTCAGGGCCACGGTTCAACACGGTTCAACACGGTTCAACACTGATCAGAGGTAACATTCCCCATCGCCCTTCTTGCTCGAATCTGCCGATTCTTCCTTCTGACCCGACGCGAGTTCCTGCTACTCGCGATGCTGTTCGCCGTGTCGCTGCCGGCGGTCACGGCGCGCCTCTACTCATCCGACGAAGTGCAGTACTTCTCCTACCTGCGCTCGCTCTGGTTCGACCGCGACGTGTCGTTCGAGAACGAATATCGATATTTCTACGACCACGACATCGCGCAGTCCCCCGGCTACCACGAGACATTCCTCGAACGCCGGACGGAAACGGGCCTCCGCTTCAACTACGGCACGATCGGCTGCGCGCTGCTCTGGTCGCCGTTTTACGGGGCCGCGGATCTCTGGACGCGCGCCACCGGTGGCGCCGAACCGAACGGCTTCTCGACGCCCTACATCCGGGCGGTGGCGTACGGATCCGCGTTCTACGCGTTCCTGGCCGTCCTGCTGTCGATCCGCGCGGCACGCAGCGTCGTGGGGGAGCGCGGCCCGTTCGCCGCCGGGTGTGCCGTGTGGCTCGGCACGCCGCTCCTGTTCTACATGTATGTGGCTCCCCCTTTCTCGCACGCCTGCTCCGCATTCGGCGTGGCGGTGTTCGTGTCGGTGTGGCTGCAGGTCAGGCGCACCTGGTCCGCGCGGGGGGCCTTTGCGCTCGGCCTGTGCGCAGCGCTGCTCGCGATGATCCGCGAGCAGGATGTCTTTGTCGCGCTCGGCCCTGCTGTCGATTTCACATGGAGCGCTCTCGGCACGACTGGCGCTGGATCCTGGACGTCAGGAGTCAGGAGTGGGACCAAAAGAGTCAGGCGTGTGACGTCGGGAGTTGGCGTCGCCCTCTCCGGCATCGCGGGCGTCGTCATCGGCTATCTGCCGCAGCTCGCGGCGTACAACTCCCTGAACGGCTACCCGGGACCCGCGTCACACGTGGCGCGAAAGATGTTCTGGCACGCGCCCCATGCCCTGCAGGTGCTGTTCTCACCGGCGCACGGCTTCTTTTTCTGGACGCCGCTTGCCCTGTTGGCGATCGCGGGGCTGGCGCTGATGCGCACCCGGGTGGCAACATGCCTGCTGATCATGAGCGCGTCACAGGTCTACGTCGCCGGCAGCGTCGCATCGTGGACGGTTGCCGGAGCCTTCGGCCAGCGACGGTTCGTCGGGCTGACGATCATCCTCGTGATCGGCCTTGCGGCGCTGTGGAACGCCGCGATCACCGCACGCGACCATTCGCAAACCGCCTACGGCGCACGGTCGTACGTGCTGTCGGCGCTGGTCATCCTGACCGTGTGGTGGAACATCGCACTCATGGCCCAGTTTGCGACCGGCCAGATGGACCGACAGCGGCTGGAGCCGGCACGAAACGTCTACAACGCCTTCGTCACGCTTCCGCTGCAGACACCGTCGCTGATCTACCGCTACCTCATGGAGCGCGAGTCTTTCTACCGCTCCACGCCTGCGAAGGACGCGCGATGAAGGGCCCGGCGCGCGATCGCATCGTGGCACTCCTCCTTGGGATCGCGATGTGTGCGGTCTTCAACGCCAATGGACGGGAGATCGCCACCTACGATTCGCAGCCCACGAAATATGCGGCGCGCGAGTTGCTGCTGCGCGGCACGCTCGCGCTCAATCATGTCGTCGGCAGAGCACCAGCGCTTGCGGAGCGTTCAGCCTTCGTCGTCGCCCGCGACGGGCGCTATCGATCCGCATACTCCCCGCTGCCGGCGGTCCTGGCCGCGGGCATCACATGGCCGCTCTGGAAGGCTGGCCTCGTCGACATCCGCGCTCCAGGCGCGCCTTCACTCATGGCCGCGGCGACCGCGTCATTTCTGGTAGCCCTCGCCGTGTCGCTTGTGTTTCTCGCGTGTCGCAGGACGCTGTCGACTCCCCGCGCACTGGCGGTCGCCATCGGCCTCGGCCTTGGTACCGGCCTCTGGCCCACAGCCAGCCAGACGTTGTGGCAGCACGAGACCGCGATCGCCGGTCTCGCACTGGCGGTGTACGCGTGGATCTCCCTTCGCGCCGGTGTGTTCGGCGCCAACCGGGGCGCAGCCCTCGTGGGCATCGGGCTCGGTCTTGCCGGGGCGGCGCGGATGCAACTCGCACCGGCCGTGATCATCCTGTTGGTCGGCCTGGCGGTGTCCCTCGGATGGCGCGCAGCGCTCGTCGCCACGGCCCTGGCGGCCGCGATCGTGGTGCCGGTGCTGGCAGCCAATCACCGGTGGTTCGGCACCGTCCTCGGCGCAGCCCCGATGCTCGAGGCGCTGCACGGAACGGTGCACCGCTCGTCCGGATCTTTCTCATTCAACCCCCAGGGATTCGCCGGCCTGTTGATCTCTCCGAGTCGCGGGCTCCTGATCTTCAGTCCGGTGGTCCTTGTCGCAGTCGCGGGGGTGCGTGGCGTGTTCAGGGAGGGCTGGCGCGCGCCGCACGCGTGGTGCCTGCTGGCGGTCCTTGCGGAGTTCGTGCTGTATGGGAGCTATACGGTCTGGTGGGGCGGGCATACCTACGGGCCTCGCTACATGCTCGACATTCTGCCGCTGCTGGTGCCCGCCGCCATCATGGCGATGTCGACCCTGCGCGGACGGCTTGCCGGTTCACTCGCATCGCTGGCCCTGGCGTGGTCGGTCGCGACGGCCGCTATCGGCGCCTTCTGCTATCCCCATGAGCGCTGGAATTCGGACCCCGCAGACGTCGATCGGTATCACGAGCGGCTGTGGGAATGGTCGGACAACCAGATCGCGCGTGCGTGGCACACCGGGCCGAGCCCGCAGAACTTCACGCTGTTCACGCGCGATTCGGTTCGCGTGCCCCAACCCTGACGTGCGCATCCTGTACTTCGCCGACATCCGCTTTCCTCTCGAGCGCGCCAACGGGATCCAGACCATGGAGACGTGTCATGCGCTGGCCGGACGCGGACACGAGGTTCGCCTGGTGGTGAAGCCGGATACGCGTTCGCCGGCGCGCGATCCGTTCGCGTTCTACGGCCTGCCGAACGATCGCTCGCTGGTCATCGAACGGGCCCGTACGCCGTCAGGCGCGGGGCTCCTGCAACGCGCCGCGTACCTGTCGTTCGCGTTCGGACGCGCTTTTGGCCGGCACCGCGGCGACATCATCCTCACGCGTGACCTCGGCGTGGCCTCGGGGTTACTGCGCGTGCCGCGGCGTATGCGCGCGCCACTCGTGTACGAGTCGCATGGCTACGCGCCCGAGGTCGCCGCGGCGATGCCCGGGCTCGTCGCGACAGCGGCCCCGCCCACGCCCGCGAAACTGAAACGGCTTGCGGCGCGCGAGGCGCACGTCTGGCACGCGGCCAGTGGCTACGTCACGATCACCGCCGGGCTCGCCGGGGCGCTGGCGGCGAGGTTCGGCCCGCGCGAACGCGTCGCGGTCGTCCCTGACGGCATGCGCATGCCAAGAGAGGCAACAGCCCCCCCGTCCAATCGAGTCGTGGCCTACGCCGGTCATCTCTACGCGTGGAAGGGGGTGGACGTGCTGCTCCGCGCCATCGCGCAGGTCCCGGACGCGCGGGCCCTGATCGTGGGCGGACACGAGGAAGAATCCGACATCGGGCGGCTACGCACGCTCGCGTCGCAGCTCGGCATCGTTGACCGCGTGACGTTCACGGGTCACGTCGAGCCTTCGAAGGTCGCCGCCTATCTTGCACTGGCATCCGTCGTCGCGCTGCCGAACCCGGCCTCCGCGATTTCGACGCAGTTCACCTCTCCCCTGAAGCTGTTTGAATACATGGCGGCCGGGCGGGCCATCGTGGCGTCCGACTTGCCGGCGATCCGGGAGATCCTGCGCGACAATGAGAACGCCGTGCTCGTCGAGCCAGGCCGCGTCGACGCGCTCGCCGAAGGGATCCGACGCGTGCTCGATAATCGGGCGCTCGCCGACAGACTGGCGCGGTCGGCTCTCGGCGATGCGCCACAGTACACCTGGGCGCGACGCGCCGAGCGGATCGAGGCGCTGCTCGTCACCGTGGCCAGTCAACCATGATTTCTTCGTCGCTCCTCAGTCTCGTTCGCTGCCCGGACTGCCGCTCACCGCTGGATGGCGGCACCCGGGCGCCCGGGCATCCTGCCCCCGCGGCACCCTGTGTCCTGGTGTGCGAGGGCTGTGGACGCACCTATGAGAGCCCGCCCGACTATCTCGACCTGCGGCCCCGCGAGCAGTTCACCGAGCAGACCAAGTACCTGGACGAAGCGCTGCACGTGGACGCGCGCCACGAGCGTGTCTCGCCGCCGCTGCTCGGATCGAAGATCCGCAACGACATGCTGCGCGAGTTCCTCGCCCCCAGGGCCGGCGAGCTCGTTGCGGACCTCGGGTGTGGCAGCGGCCGCACGCTCCTGTGGAACCGTGATCTCGGAGCGACGACGATCGGGATAGATATCGCGCCATTTTTCTCGCGCGAGGCGCGGAGCGGGATCGACCTGATGCTGGCCGATCTCCGAAAGCTGCCCTTCGCCGACAACACGTTCGACAAGGCCTGGTCGCTCGACGTGCTCGAACACCTGTCGCCCGACGCGCTGCACGGCATGCTCGCTGAGGCGAACCGCGTGTTGAAGCCTGGCGGCGCGCTCTTCGTCTATACGCACGTCCGCAAGAATGCGCCGATCGCCGCCGGCCTCCGGTGGATCAACAGGCTCGCAAAGCAGCTCGAGTCGTGGGACCTCATCGACCTTCGGCAGGAACGTCTCCGCAAGTCGGACCACCTCAATCCCCTGCGCGACATCCCGCACCTCGAGACCGTCGCCGCCGACACCGGTTTCCGGGTGGCGCGCATCCGTTACTACACCCCCCTCGTGGGGGGATTTATCGAAAACATCATGATGCGGATGGCGGAACGGGCGATGGCGCGGCGGGCGGCGGGGCGCCTCGCAGCGACAGGCACGGGCGACGCCGCTGAGGCCGATGCCGCTGCCGTCCGCGAGGCGCGGACCACAGCCAAGGAGCGGATCGCGAACAGCCGCACCACGTACGGCGCGCTGCGGGCGTTGTCGATGGCGATGAAACTGGATCTCCTGCTGTTCGGCCGCGTCGTCTCGGGGCCGTTCTTCGCGCTGCTGGTGAAGAAATAATCTGGGGATGCGAATACTCTACTGCGCGATCGACCAGGCGGTGCCCGGCACTAAGGGGGGATCGGTGCACGTACAGGCGGTCGCCGAGGGCCTCGCGGCGCTCGGACACGAGGTGCATGTCCTCGTCAGTCCAGGCGATGGACTTTTTCCGACAGGGACGGTGAACTGGATCCCCATGGCGCCGCCGCTCGGCGCCGCTCAGCTTCGATGGACCCGTCGACGAGCGGTCCGCACGATCGTCGATCGCCTGCGACCCGGCGTCATCCTGGAGCGGTACTACAACTTCGGCGGCGAGGGAATCGTGCATGCGGGCCGGGTGCATGCGCTGGCCGTCCTCGAGGTGAACGCACCGGTGGTGGACCATCCGGGGTCGTCCAAGGGCTGGCTCGATCGCGCGCTCATCGTCCGGCCCATGCAGCGCTGGCGTGAGCGCCTCTGCACGTTGTCGGACATCATCGTGACACCGAGCGCCATGATCCTGCCGCCCGCGACACCGCGTGAAAAAATCGTCGAGGTCGAGTGGGGCGCTGACACGGAGCTCTTTCACCCGGGCGCAGCGGCGCCGCTGCCGTTCGCACCGCCAACCGGCATCGTGGCTGTGTTTGCGGGGGCCTTTCGCAACTGGCACGGCGCCATCCACCTGGCCCGCGCGATACGCGTGCTCCATGCACGCGGGCGGCAGGATGTCGGCGCGCTGTTCATTGGTGACGGGCCCGAACTGCCCGCCGTGCGCGCCGAAGCGGCAGGTCTCGCCAACGTCGTCTTCGCCGGAACCGTGCCCCACCCGTTGATGCCCGCATGCCTGGCCGCGGCCCATATCGGCGTGGCGCCGTTCGACCTCGACGCGCACAAGCCGCTGGCGCTCGGGTTCTATTGGTCACCGCTGAAGATCTTCGAATACATGGCGTCAGGCCTTCCGGTCGTCGCCCCGGCCGTCGGCCGGATTCCGGATCTGGTCGAGGGCGGACGCGAGGGTCTTCTCTATCAGCCGGGGGCTCCCGACATCGGGCTGGCCGACGCGCTGGAGCGGCTGACCGACAGCGACCTGCGCGGTCGGCTGGGTGCTGCCGCGCGCGAGCGCGCGGTGCGCGAGTACAGCTGGCGGGCACACTGCGAGGCGCTGGATGAGGCGATGCGCCGATGACCATCCTCCTCGTCACGGATGCCTTCCCGCCCGTCTGCGGCGGCAGCGGGTGGAGCACGTTCGAGCTCGCTCGGGGGCTGCGCGCGCGCGGGCATGCCGTACTCGTGGTGAAGGTGCTCGCCGGGTCATCCGCCATGGAGACCGAGGCGACATACGACGGGCTGCGCGTCATCGAGTTCCAGGCGTACGCACCGGGGCTGCCCGGCGTGCGCAATTACTTCAAGAATGAACGCCTGTACGCGCGGCTGGCTCCGCGACTCGAACAACTGATCGCGGCACACCAGATCGATATCGTCCACGGGCAGCATGTGCTCTCGGTGCCCCCTTCCGTAGAGGCCGCGCGCCGGGCCGGTATCCCGTCGGTCGCGACCGTGCGGGACTACTGGCCCATCTGCTACCGCTCTGACCTCATGCACACGACCCGTACCCTGGCGTGGTGCCCCGGCTGCTCCCACGCCGCAGCGGTCCAGGCCGGCCGGCCGACCATCGGTGTACACGGCCTGGCGATGATGCTCATCGCGAAATATCTGCGGTCGAACCTGGACCGGAAGCAGAGGGCGCTGGCGTCCGCCGACGCGGTCATCGCCGTGAGTTCGACGCTTGCCGCTGACCTGAAAGCCCGGGCGCCACTGCTGGCGGCGACTCGGATCGATGTCATCCCGAACCCCGTCAATGCCGACGCCGTGAGGGCGCGCGTCCTGCCACAGCCCCTCCTCGCCGGAGACTACGCGCTCTACGTCGGCAAACTGGCGCCGAACAAGGGCACGCAGCACCTGATCGGCGTCGCGGAACGCGCGCATCTCGACTGGCCGCTGGTGATCGTGGGCGACGGGCCCGACCGTGCGATGCTCGAGCGCGAGGCGGCCACGAGCGAGAGCGACGTGCGCTTCGTCGGGTGGCAGGATCCCGTGCAGACCGCCACGTGGATGGCGCACGCATCGATGCTTATCTTTCCATCGCATGGCCCCGAGTCTCTGAGCCGCGTGCTCATCGAAGCAAGTGGTCTCGGTCTGCCGATCGCCGCCATGAGAACCGGGGGCACCGGTGACATCATCACTGACGAGGTCACCGGACTGCTGTCTGCGACACCCGACGAGCTCGCCAGAGACGTGAAGCGGCTGCGAAACGACGGGGAACTCCGCCGGCGCCTCGGCAAGGCTGCTGCTCTGAATGCCAGGGACAGATTCGACGCCTCGGCCGTCGTCGCGCGGATCGACGCCTTGTACACGTCGTTGCTCGGGGCCCAGCGCACGTGACGCGCCCGGCACGCGTCGCGATCGTGTCGCGCTCGGTGTTCCCGATCCACGGACAAGGGGGCCTCGAACGGAGCGTCTACGACCTCGCACGGCATCTTGCGGACGCTGACGTGGGCGTCACGCTGATCACGCGCACACCACGGGCAGAAGTGGATCCTGCCGGGATCCACCCACGGGTGGCCATGCGGTACGTTCCGTACCGGTCTTTTCCGTTCGCGGGGCATCGCGGCACCACGATCGTTGACCGCAGCACGGCGTATCCCCTCTTTGGATTGCGCGCCGGGGCGGTCGCTGCCGATCTGGTGAGTCGCGGGGAGGCTGATGTCGTCCATGGCTTCGGTGCCAGCGTGCTCGGGTACGCGAGACGGCGACACGCCCTGCCTGCGCCGCTCGTGCTCAACCCGCAGGGGCTGGAGGAATTCGGCGCGACCGATCCGTCTCGCGCCCCCTTGAAGCGGCTCGCCTATCTGCCACTGCGGCGCGCGGTGCTGTACTGCGCGCAGCGGGCCGACGCCGTCATCGCCACTGACCGGTCGCTCGAACCGGCCGTCAAGTCGCACCTGCGCGTGCCCGACGCGAAAATCTGGACGATCCCCAACGCGATCGACCTGCAGGAACTCGACGCGCGTGCCGGCATAGACGATGGGATGCGGGTGCGGCGGGAGGCAGGAGTCGCTGACGAAGAGATCGTGCTGCTGAGCGTCGGACGTCTGGAGGAGAACAAGGGCTTTCACGTTCTCGCCGCAGCGCTCGCGGCGCTGAAGGCGCACTCAGGCCGCCTGGCCCAGGAGCGATGGCGCTGGGTGATTGTCGGCGCCGGGCCCTTCAGAAGCCGTCTCGAGCGCGTCGTCGCCGATGCGGGCCTCGCCAGGAGCGTGCACCTGGTCGGACGGCTGGGCGACCGCGACCTGCATGGCTGGTACGAAGCCGCGGACCTCTTCGTCCATCCCACGCTCTACGAAGGCAGTTCCCTCGTGACGCTCGAAGCCATGGCGCATCGGCGGGCATGCGTCGTCACCCGGGCGGGCGGGCTGCCCGACAAAGTGAAGAACGGGGTGAATGGCTGGATCGTCGAACCGGGCGATCCATCGGCGCTTGCGGCGGCCATCAGCGGCGCGATCGACGACCGCCTCGCGCTGATGCAAATGGGGGCGGCGGGCCGGCAGATCGTCGAGCGTGAGTTCTCGTGGGCCGCTGCCGTGCAGGCCACGCTGGAGCTCTACGACGAACTCCTCGATCGGGGCCGCCCGTCATCATGAACTGGGGGCGACTGGTCGACAAGCTCGCCGGGTCATCCGACTCCCCGCGGCGCACGGCGGCGGGATTCGCGCTGGGTACCTTTCTCAGCTTTTCGCCGTTCATCGGCTTCCAGATCGCGACCGGGTTGGCGGTGGCGTTCTTCATGCGCCTGAGCCGTCCTGCCGTGGTCATCGGCCTCTGCACGAACCTGCCGTGGTTCGTCATTCCCTGGTACACCCTGACCACTGTGGCGGGGGCGGCGCTCCTGGGCCAGCGGATACCCGCGGACTTCGGCGCGCGGCTGAGCGAGTTGATGGGACTGGCGTTCTATCGAGCGGAGTTCTGGCGGCGGGCCTACGATCTCGTTTCGCCGTTCTTCTGGAGCTTCGTGATCGGCTCGACCATCGGGGCCGCCATCGTTGGAGCGGCGACGTTCTTCGTCACGGCGGCGCTACTGACGCGCCGGCTTGCGCGCCACGCACAGCAATGAGCTGCCGATCGGCATGTCGGTGACGCGGAGCGCGCGCGCTTCGAGCGCGAGCAGGGCAGCCAGGATCCTGTTGACCGGCGCCGGCGGGATCGTGATGTCGGTGCCTCCTTCTTCGGGTGTGGCCAACCCGATAAGGCGCTGGGCCGTGCGGACCGCCAGCATCAGCGGGAACAGGGTGAAGTTCGTGTACGTGAGCCGGGTCACCTCGAAGCCGTGCCGTATCAGCAGGGCGCGCAGCCGGCGGCGCGAGGATCGACGCAGCTCCGAGGCGAACACCGCGTGGTTGCCGCGCAGCATCTGCAGCGCCGCCACGTTGACGATGAGCGTGCCCCCGGGACGCAGGACGCGCAGGAACTCCTGCACCGCGTCGGTCTCCTGTTCCTCGGTGAGGGAATAGAGCATGTCGAAGGCGGTGACGAGGTCGAAGGCTTCGGACTCGAATGGAATGCGGGACGCCGATGCGTGCGCGATGCGCGCCTGCTGGTAGCCGCGGGCGAACTCCAGCCCGTTCCAGCTGATGTCGAAGCCGTAGGCGCGTCCGTACTCGCCGAGCAGCACCAGGTTTGCGCCGGTGCCGCACCCGCAGTCGAGGATCCGGGCCGAGGGACGCCCCGCGACGGCGGCCGCGACGAGCGGCCGGACGAACGCGCGAAACCCGGTGAACCAGAAATGCAGGCGCTCGGCGCGGTGGGTGGCTTCGAGAAGGCGATCCATTCAGTAGACAGGTTGCGGAACGGCTGACGCTTGCCGTAGCCTAAGGGATTCTAACCGAAAGCAGATTGAAGACATGACCGAACGCGAGTGGCGAGAAGCCAGTGACATGCGGCAATCGACGGCAACGTTCGGGGCGGTCCTGATTGCGGCGGCGCTCCTGCGTTTCTGGGCACTGGGAGCCGGCATCCCCTACGGTATCGGCGTCGACGAACCGCAGATCATGAATCGCGCGTACTCCATGATGCGGACCGGCGACTTCAACCCGCACTTCTTTCATTACCCGGGCCTCTATATCTACGTGCAGATGCTCGTGGCGGTCGTCCGGTTCCTCTTCGGGTCCATGGGTGGCGAGTGGCACGCGGTCAGAGACTTCGCACCGATGGACTTCTATCTCTGGGGCCGGGCGGTGACCGCCGCGCTCGGCACCGCCACCGTCGCGCTCGTGTACTTCTGCGGCCTGCGCTGGGGGACCCGGTACGCGCTGCTCGCGGCCGGACTCATGGCGGTCATGCCCATGCACGTCCGCGAGTCACATTTCGTGCTGGCCGACGTCCCGATGACCTTTTTCGTGACGCTGACATTGCTGTTCTCCTTGCGCGCGAACGAGCGTGCACGCGTGGGCGCGTTTGCCTGGGCAGGCATGGCTGCCGGGCTCGCCGCCGGCACGAAGTACAACGGTGCGCTCGCCCTGGTTCTTCCGATGCTTGCGGCGTGGATGACCCCAGGGCTCCGTCCGTCGCGACTACTGGCGCTCCTGGCCACGCTCGCCGCCGCCGCCGGGTCGTTCCTTCTTGTGTCGCCGTACACGGTGCTCGACCTTCCCGCGTTTCTCGACAGCTACGGTGAGCTCATGGCCAGCTACGCGCGCCCCCCATACGGAGAGCCGGTCTGGCTCCTGTACGCCAAACATCTGCGCATCAGTCTGAAATGGCCCGCCTTGCTCTTCACCCTTGCGGGGATTGGCCTCGCGCTGATCCGCGCGATCAAGGGTCCGGGGCGCGTACGGTGGACGCTGACCGTCACCTTCGCGATCATGTACTTCTGGTTCGTGTCGCGGCAGACGCTGGTCTTCGGTCGCTACCTCCTGCCGGTGCTTCCGTTCGTCTGCCTGCTGGCCTCGGCGGCCGTCATCTCGGGCGTCAGCCTGCTGCGGCGCTTCTCGATCCCTCGCGTCGTTCGCACGACGCTCATCGTGGCGCTCACCGTGGGAATCATTCTGCCGCCGGCGATCGACGCGGTGGGATTCAACGTCGCGCGCTCCAGGGAAGGCACTTCGAAGCTGGCGTATCAGTGGATCCGCGACAACCTGCCGGCGGGGACGTCGTTCGTGTACGAGTCCGCGCTTCTCGTGCCGCCCAACCCTCCGTACACGAGCCGCCACATTCCGCAGCTCCGCCAGCACACCTACGAGGAATATGTGAAGGAAGGGGTCCAGTACCTCATTGCATCGTCGCAGGCCTTTGGTCCGTACCTCGAGCAGCCTCAGCTGTACGGCAAGGAGTATGCGGAGTACATGCGCATCTTCGAGCAGAGCCGGGAGGTCGCGCGTTTCCCTGCATCGAAGGAGCACCCAGGCGCCGAGCTCCGCATCTACAGGGTTCGTCCGTGAGGCACCTCGGCACAGCGGCACGCAGAGGCGTAGGGATCGTTGCGTGGAGCGTGCTGAGCGGCATCGCGCTCGAGCTGTGCTCGCGTGAAGTCGCTCGTGGATCGCTCTTTCTGCACCGGCTCGACGTCGAGACCACGCTCGGCGCACTGATCGTCTCGGCAGCGATTGCGGCGGTCGTGGCGGCGCTCGTGTTCCGCGCCTCACGGACGCTCTCGCTCTTTACCCTGCTCTTCGTGGTGGGCGTGGCGTGCCAGCTCCAGCTCTCGGCGCGCCTTCAGAGCGACGGCTTCTACTACTACGCGTACCTCCGGTCGATCGTCTTCGACCGGGACGTCGATTTCACGAACGATTACAGGATGCTCGGCCTTGGAGATAAAGCGCACCTGTTCGTACCGACACCCACGGGACACGCGCAGTCGGCGTGGACGATCGGCCCCGCGATCGTCTGGGCGCCATTCTTCGTGGCGGCCGGCCCCATTGCGCGGCACCTGAACGAGGCTGGCGCAGATGTCAGCACGAACGGGATTTCATACCCGTATCGACAGGCGGTCTGCATCGCCGGCCTCGTCTACGGGCTGCTGGGCTGCTGGTTCACGTATCGCGTGGCGGCACGACTTTTCCTGCGGAGGTACGCGGCGGTTGCGACGACCTTCGTCGTGTGCGGGTCCTTCATGCTTTGGTACCTCGTAAAGGAACCGAGCATGACGCACGCCCCGTCGATGGCGGGTGTGGCGGGCTTCACCTGGATGTGGGTCGCCACCCGCGAGCGGCGCACGCTCTGGCAATGGGCCGCCCTCGGCGCCATTGCCGGCTTCATCACCATGATCCGGTGGCAGAACGCACTCTTTGCGATCATGCCAGCGTGCGACGCTCTCGCCGCCCTCGTCTCCGCGGCGCGTGCCCGTGATCACGTCCGGCTGCGGTCAACGCTGGCCGCCGGCGCGCTCTTCACCGTCTGCGCCACGCTGGCCTTTCTTCCTCAGATGCTGGCCTGGCGCGCGATCTACGGCAGCTATCTCGCCGTGTCGCCGGTCGGCCCGCAGATCCGCTGGTGGGATCCTCACCTCGTGGACATCCTGTGGTCGTCGCGCAACGGCCTCTTCAGCTGGTCTCCCGTCATCTACGTCTCGGCCGCGGGCTTGGTGCTGTTCTGTGTCAGGCGTCCGGAACTGGGGTGTCCGATGCTCCTGTCGGTCGGCGCGATGGTCTACTTCAATGCGTCGATCCAGGATTGGTGGGGCAGTGCCGGCTTCGGGGCCCGCCGGTTCGACGGAACGATTCCTCTGTTCGCCCTGGGGATGGCGACCTTCATCGAACATGCCGTGGCAGCCGCGCGGCGCTTTCCTTTCGGGATGGTCTCGGCCATCGGCGCCCTGCTCGTCGTCTGGAATATCGCGCTCGTGCGCGTCGGCCAGACCGGTCGGGTGCGTTTGGGCGAAGCCGTGTCCTTCGGGGACATGGGCGGGCACCAGCTCCTCGCGTTGCACGACTGGCTGGGCAATCCCTTCACATACCCGGCGAGCCTCGTGTTTGCCGCCCGGAACGATGTGCCGGTCGGCAGGTACGATGTCATGGCGGCGAATCGTTTTCTCGGCGACTCGACACGGCCGTACGGGCGGATAGACATTGGGAGCGACGGCGATGCGGTGCTTCTCGAGACGGGGTGGCACGCGCCGGAGAAATCCGGTGACGCCACATTCCGCTGGGCTGAATCCCCGGCAACGCTGCTCGTCTCGCTCCACCACCCTGAGAGGCTCCTCGTGCAGGTACGAATGCTGGCGTTCAACTATCCTGGTGCGCCGCCGCAGACCGTCACGGCCTTCATCAACGGTCGTGCACAGCACGTGCAGGTCGTGCCGAATGAATGGAGCGTCCTGGAATTCGTGGTGGAAAAGCGCGACTGGCGGGCCGGCGTGAACAGGGTGCGTTTCGAGTTCCTGCGCACCACGCGTCCGGTGGACGTGGACCTGGGAACGGATGACCGTCACCTCTCGGCTGGCCTCGACTACGTGCGCGTGCAGGTGCGGTAGACGGAGGCCCTTCAGCGACCTGGCAAGTACAGAACGTTGACGTCCGCCCGGCGGCGAAGGCCCGCCACCCAGTCGCGGACGAGGGTGGGGGCAGGCGAGGCGCCGAACCGTTGCAGAAGGTAGGCGCGGATACGCAGGTCGTCACGCACGAACGCGCGGAGTTGCTCGATGGTCAGTCCCGTGTGTGCCAGGACCGACTCCAGGGTGTCGCCCGACGCGGTCCGGCGTGCGATGGCCGCAAAACCCGCGTCGATGTCAGCCTGTGAAGGCTCGGGCGGGCCGTAGCGGTCGACCTCGAGCAACATGAGGCGCCGCTCGATCAGCCTGTCGAGCGCCACCTGTATCCGGTCTCCCGGTGCCGCATCCTCCACGAGACGCAATCGGGTCGACGCCGCGACATCCGATTGCAGCACCAGTCCCCCGCTGACGACCGCGAGGACGCGATCGATCACCTCGGCCCTGACGGGCCCCGCCATCATCACGACGGCGAGCACCACCGCACGTGCCCTAGAACGCATGGCCGATACTCAAATGAGGCACCCACCGGCGCTGGTCGCCACCCACCCGCCGGCGGTCCAGCTTGAATCCGATGTCGAAGCGCACGGGGCCGATCGGCGACCGGTACCGGAGCCCGAGCCCGGCTGAGCCTCGGAGGTTCCCGATGTCGATCTGGGACGCTCGTTCGAAGACGTTGCCTCCATCCACGAAGAAGGCCGCGCCGAGCTGGCGCCACACCGGCACCCGCAGCTCGCCGTTCAGCAGGAGCAGGCCGTTGCCGCCGCGCGGAAAGCCGGTGGCCGTCACGGTCTTCTCTGCGCCGACGCTATCGAGCGCGAATCCGCGAATGGTCGTGTCGCCGCCGGCGAAGAACCGCTCGCTGGCGGGCAGATCCTCGATCGTCACGAACTGGTTGGCAACCGGGTCCCCATTTGCGTCCGTCACCTGCACGACCCGTGAAAATCCGTCGGCGAGTCCCAGTGCCACACGACCCGCCAGCACGATGCGGTGCCGTCCGGGCAATCGCTGAAACCAGGACGTCTGCACGAACGACTTCAGGAAGCCGACCTGGCCGCCTATCGCGCGCGCCGCCACGCTGCCCTCACCGCTCATGAACGTGCCGCGCGCCGGATCGAGGACGTCATCTCTCGTATCCCGCGACACGGCACCCGAAAAGACCGACAGCCTGACCTGTGGGAAGATCCGCTCGATGGTCGTCGGATTGTCGTCCTCGGTGAAGGTCTCATCGAATGTTCTCGTCGTGCCGAACGAGTAGCGCCCGCTGACGCGCAGCTGTGGCGACAGCCGCTTCAGGATCTCGGTGTTGACCCCCTTGCGCGCGAAATTGAAGCTCGAACGCACGCCCTGCTCGGCAGCGACCGACACGCCGACGTCTGCGTTGATGCCGAGCGCCCGCGGCTCCCGGTACGTGCCCACCACGCGGTATTCCGAGAACCCGAATTGTGAGCTCTCACCCGGCGAAGTGACGTCTGGACGCAGCCCCAGCCGCGCGTAGAAGTTGAGTGAACGGTTGCGGCCGCCGAGGTTTCGACGGCCGACTTCGAAGAATCCGCGTGGCGCGATGTCATATCGCTCGCGCGCCGTGCCGGAGTTGTCCGCGCGCAGCAGGCGGCTCGCCTCCAGGCCGGCGCCGTAGCCGATCGACGTGGCCGGCGCTTCTTCCACCGTGATGAGAACGTCGTGGCGGTCGGAGCCGCCGTGCATGATCTCGGTGATGCGGATCCGCCTGAACAGGCCGAGCGCACCAAGGCGCCGCTGACTGTCAATGAGGTCGGTCAGCCCGAGGGGCTGCCCCGGGCGGAGCAGGATCTCCCGCTGGATCACGCGCGGGTCGGTCTTCACGTTGCCAACGATCAACACGTGGTCGACGATCGTCTGGGATCCCTCGCGAATGTCGAACGCCAGGTCCACTGTCGTTCCGCCGGCCGAGACCGCCGGCACCACGGTCACGGTCGCCGAGGCGAAGCCGCGATTGAGGTACTCCAGCTGCAGGGCATCGCGATCCTGGATGATGCGCGGCTCCACGTAGGGCTGGCCCTGTGCGACCGACAGCCGGCCGGTGAGGTCTTGCGACGACACGGCCGCATTACCGCGCACGGTGACGGCCCCGACGCGTGTCAGCGGGCCCTCCACGATCACGATCGATGGCTTCAGCCGCCCTTCAAGACCCGACACGGGCGTGCGCTCATTTTCCGCCGACGTGACTTTCGCCTGCGCGAATCCGCGTGAGCGATACAGGCCCGTGATCGCCGCGACAGCCGCGCCGAGGTTCGATGCGTTGTAGAGCGCACCGGCCTGCAGGCGGGTCAGCGCCAAGTGCAGATCCTCGATCGGGACCGAGACGTTGCCCGCCACGTCAGCCCCTCCCTCGTCGATGCGATATTGCAACCCGCGCCGGACGGTGAAGAGGGTCTCGAGCCGGCCGTCCACCGTCTTTCGCGAGGCCACGACCGACGCCTTCCAGTAGCCTTGCTGCCGCAGATATTCGGTGATGCGCCGTTCGGAGTCTTCGACCAGGTCCTCGTCTGCCGAGAGCTGGCCGCGCACCGGCACCAGATCGTCGATCCTGGCCGAGGGGATCGGGTCGCCCTCGAAGCGGATCGTCACGGGCGGACCCAGCTGCACCTCGAAATCCAGGTCCACCGTCGTCCCGTCATCTGCCGGGCGGAAGCGGTGGCTCGCGCTGGCCTGGTAGCGGCCCTGTTTTCGCGCGCGCTGCACGACCTCACGGAGCCGGTCGTCGACGTCGGCGCGCTGATAGAACGTGCCTTCGCCGGCGTGCACACGGCGCAGGAACGCCTCTCGCGGCTCGCCGGGCTCTCCCACGATGTTCACGCTCGAGACGCGCGCGCGAGGCCCCGATTCGATCTCGAACACCAGGATCGTGCGATCGGGATCGTGGTACACCTCCTGGGTCGGCCGCACGTTCGCCCTCAGGTAGCCGCGGTCCTGGTAGTAGCGCTGGAGCAGTTGCGCGACTTCGACCGCGCGTCCTGGCGAGGGGGTGGAGCCGAACCGGTCCGACATCGCCCGCCTCAACTCACCCGCGCCGAGCGCGGTGTTGCCCCGGAACTCCACGCGCTGCACGGCGTGAATCGGGATCAGGTTGAACCGGACGCGAATACCGCCCGGCACCTCGTCGGCTTCGACCTGGATGTCCTGGAAGCGCCCGAGGCTGTAGAGGTGGGCGATCGATTCCCGCACCGCCGCCATCGACAGCGGCGTGCCGGTGCGGGTCTCAATAAGGTCCCTGAGCGTCGCGTCGTCCGCCAGACGCCCCTCGAGAACGACCTCGGTCGCGACGATGTTCTTGCCGGCGAACTGCCCCGCGCCGTGGAGCACTGGAGGCGCCTGTTGGACGGGGGGTTGTGCGACGAGCAGGACGAGCGCAAACAGCAGCGACATCAGAAGACGTGCCGGACGCGGAAGTCGAGCGCGAAGGTCCGATCGCCATTCGACGTGATGACAAAACCGAGTCGATCGCTCTGGTCGAACTCGAGCACGAGGATCTGGTCGCGACGGTCCGCCGATGTTCCGAGCGGCCGCGCGAACGTCAGGTACGCGCGGTTGGAGAGGCGCTTGGCTATGACCAGTCTGGCAGACGGCGCGAAGGGATCCGTATCGGACCCGATGTTCGGGGTGATCTGCACGGTATCCACGCCGAGCGTCTGTTCGACGACTCGCCCGACCGGCGCGGAGATGGGGCTCGCGAGGAGCCGCGACGACAGCGCCTTCAGCAGGTCGGTCTCCGACTGCGCGCCCTTGGTCGGATCGAGCACGCGGAGCTCGGCATTCTGCACGTCGGTGGCCTGCCCGAAGAGCAGCGACACGATGTCGACCTCCGGCAGGGGCGGGTCGGAGTTCAGCGTGTAGGTGAAGCGACTGGTTGTTCCGCTGAAGCCGATCGTCACGCGGTAGGCCTGGCTCTCGCGCGGGACGCGGATGCGTGTTTCGGCCTCGATGTCGACGTACGGCTCGATCCGCACGGGATTCGAGAAATCGATGGTTCCGCGCGTCACGACGTACCGATTACCTTCGAACAGCACGTCCCCGCGATCGATCTCCGCGCGCCCGAACAGCAGCGGACGATCGTACGTGCCTCGCAGTTCCAGGTTCGCCTTGGCCCTCAGCCGCGCGAGGTTGTTCTCGATACGCAGGGACGAAGGGGCGTCGATCTGGATGTCGAGCCGCAGCGGAATGGACGACGCGGCGGGAGGTGCGGCGAGAACGAGGGGGCCTTGGACGCTAAAGTTGAACAGGTCCGGGGTCGTCTCGAAGCGCCTGGACCACAGCGCGTCGCGCACGGTGACCCTCCCCGACAGCACGGGTGCCGCGGGCGTGCCGCGGAGCGCCAGGTCGGCATCGATCGTCGACGGGAATCCTTCTGGATACCGGAGGTGCATGTTCTCGCCCGTGGCCGTCAGGCTCAGCTCTCCCGGCACGAACCCGTTCATCCCGATACGCCCGCCGAAGACAATGTCGCCGCTCGCCATGCGCGCGCGGACATCGTTCACCCGGATCCCGCCGGCATCGAACGACAACGTCCCGTTGATGGCCTCGAGCGCATGCGGCAGCGCCAGGTACCGGACCCGTCCGTTCGTCACCCCCGCGCTTCCTGAAAACACCGGCTTGCTGAGGGGGCCCGACACATCGGCGCGCAGCGTGGCGGCGCCGGAGCTCCGGATGTCGCGGTAGAAACCCTGCAGGATGCCGAGGTTGGCATCGCCTGCCGCGGTCACGTTGATCGTACTGTCGTGGAGGCTGACGCTCCCCGTAACGTCGAGTGCTGTCCCCTCTCCTTCGAGCCTGAGCTGCCCGATCTTTGCCACGTGCTGGTCGAGCGACAGCTCGATCGGGCCCTTATTGCGAAGCTGATAATCGAAGAGCTTCAGGTCGAGCTGCTCGATGCGCGCGGCGACGACGAGGCGATCGACGTCCATCAACTCGCCGCTCACGCGAATGGTGCCGCCCGCGACCGCGTTCGTGAACGGTGAGAGTCGCGGCTCGAAGAATCGCAGGTACGGGTCGAGTGACGTGTCGCTGAATCGCAGCGTCATGTCGGCGTTCATGGTGTCGGTCAGTGCGACGCGACCGGCGCCGGACACCGCGAGCCGCGCCGATGCCGCATCGAAGCTCACGGTCGCCTGCTCCCCGCGCAGCCCGATCTGGCCGGTGACATGCCCGATGCCTTCATCCCCGGCAAAGAGGTCGTCGATCCGCACCTTCACGTCGTACCGGGGCACCTCGAATGTGCCCGTGCCGGACGCGCTGAACTGCATGAGCCCGGAGAGCGGCGCCTTCGGAAACGCGACGAGCTTCATGGATTCCACGGGGATGCGGCGCCCGTCGGCGTTGAACGAATAGTTGCCGTCCCAGCCCACCCAGGCGGCTCCGGTGACAGAGCCCGTGCTCTTCTGGATCTGGAACGATTCGAGGCGCACGCCGTTCCCTTCGAAGCCAAGCGGGCCGCTGAAACGGTCGAACGTTTCACCGTAGGCGATGCCGTCGGTCACGGCGACGCGGCCGAACCCGTAGGGCGTCTCGTAGTTCCCGTAGAGATGGTACTCGCCCGACACCGCTCCATCGACGGGCCAGTCGTCCAGCGCGAACGCGTGCCGCAGATCCGGCATCGGCCAGCGGGTCATCCGGATGCGCGCGTTGACCTGCTCGCCGCCGTCCCGCCGCGGATAGCCGAGGGAGAACTTCCCCTCCGCCTTGATCTCCGCGTTCCCCTTCCGCAGGGAGCTCTCGCTCACGAGCGCGTAGTTGTTCTCAACGATTATCTTCCCGGAACCGCGACCCCAGTCGACGTCGAACGCGGTCAGGTGTTCGCCGCTGAAGGTGCCCTCGATGCGCGGCTTCGCAAACGCGTTGAGCAGCACGCCGTCGAACTCACCGAGCCCGCCGATCGCCACGGCACTGGTCGGCGATCCGAAGGCCGTCAGGATGCCGGCAAAGACGCGGTCAGCCTCCTGCCAGTCGAGGCTCGTCACATGAAACGGGATCCTCGAGCGCTGATAGTAGGCCGTCTTCCCCTCGAACTCGACGTACGTCTTTCCGGTGGCGGCCCAACTCTTCTGGAGTGTGATCCACTCGGGGTCGAGCCGGTACACGAGGTGCGCGGCGACCGGCACGTAGCCCAGAGGTGCGCGCGGGTTGAACGGCCCTGCCTCTTTCGGTAGCTCCGATTGACCCGCCACACGCTCGGCGCGCAACTCGCGCGCCATCATCGAACTGCCGGGCGGTGGCTGCGCGAAGAGCTCCCCCTCGCCGCGGAGCATCGCCCATTTGCCGATCGGCCACTCGAGCCGGTGCCGTCCGCTGATCGTGCCGCCGAGCCGAATGCCTTCCGTCTTCACCGCGTCGGTCAGCTGCGGTAGCTCGAGGTTCTGATACTTCACGTCCCACACCGACCGTTTCGGTCCCGACTTCTGATCCATCGACAGGATGCGGTAATCGAACCGCGCCGTGCCTCCGTAGAGGTGGCTCGTCGTCTCCGTCACTTCGAGGGTGGACGGCACCCACAGCACCTTGCCGCGGACGTTCGTGAACGCCCAGGTATTCGCGCCGAGCTTCACGCGCGCCAGCGGGGTCTTCCACGTCCCCTTCAGCTCGCGGCCACCCTTGAAGTAGTGGAACGTCCCCTCGAACTCCGCGTCACCGGCGGCGTCGAACTTGTCCTTGTGAAAATAAATGTTCTTCTGCGGAGCGATGTCGATCTTCGATGTGATGCGGTAGATCTGTTCGGGCCATCGGTCGAGATCGACGTCCCCGTCCAGCACTGAGCGCGCCCCTTCACTCAGCAAGTCGATCCGGTCGAAATGCACCTTGCCGCCGCTCTGGCTGAAGCTCGATGTCATCGACGCGCCGAAGGGCTCGTACGTCTGCACACGCACCGTCCCATCGTCGAACGCGATGGTCCCGCCGTAATCCTGGCGCGCGTCACGCCGGAAGTAGGTCATGCGCGCGTTCGGTGCGTCGATGCTCCACGGTGTCGTGTGATCGACATACGTGAAGCGCCCGCGTGAGGCGAGCACCTGCCGCAGCGTCGTGAAGAACGTCTTGGGCCCCGTGCGCGGCGGCTTCGGAGGGCCTTTGACGCGCGGAAAGTTGTGCCGCCCCTTCGGAAAGTTCTCGATGACCATGTGCCAGTCGGTCATCTCGATCGACTCGATGACGAGGCGCTTGTTGAACGCCGTCCACCAGGGCAGCGACACCGTGATCTTCTTCGCCGTCAGGAAGGGACGGTCCGCAGGCGTGAGCCCTTCGATGACGACGTCGCGGAATTCGAATTCACCCGGACGCAGGAGCGCCTTGACGCTGCCGATGTGCATGGGGCGGTCGAGCCATTTGCTGCCCTCTTTCTCCGCGCGCGCGCGTAGTTCGGGCCCCAGGTCGACGGTGAAAATCGCGACGAGCAGGGCGGCGACCACGGCTGTCACGAGGGCTAGGATGGCCAGGGCCGCACGCCGCGCGCGCACGCGCGCCATCCCCGTGCGCCCGGGTTCAGCCGGTGGCGGCGGGGTGTCGTCCGCGGTGGGTTCCAGCGGTGCCTCGGCCATCGATCATTCGACGACGAGAAGAACGCGACCGGCCTCGACGGACGTCCCCGGCGTCACGCTGACTTCCTTGACGCGACCGGCTTTCGGCGAGCGGAGCTCGTTCTCCATTTTCATGGCTTCGACGACGATGACCCCCTGGCGGACGGCGACTTCGTCTCCGACGGCGACGAGGACGCGAACGACGCGGCCCGGCATCGGGGCCAGGATGGCCTGCTCGCCATGCGGGCCGGCGCCACCATCCACCCCCGCCCGCCCGGTGCGTCGTCCGTTGACCGTCGCCGCGACCGTGCGTCCGTTGAGCGTGACCAGGAGCTCCCCGCGCGCCGTGGCCGGCGTGACCTGTACTTCGCGGCTGATGCCGTGTTCGCCGTCGAGCAGCATCGACAGTCCGTGCACGCCGACCCGCACCGCGTCGAGATCATGGTGCGCGCCGTCCACCGTCACTCGGTACTGCCCGGGGCTGCCTCGTTCGATAGACACCGTGCGTGTCCGTCCGTTGATGTCGATTTCGAACGTCATCCGCGCAGCGCCTCCCGCCTGGCGCCCTGCGTCCACAGCGTTGTATTCGCGCCGACGGAAGGCGTGCCGGCGCTGGCCGTCGCGCGGAGGTAGGCATCGAGCGCCGCCGCGATGGCGGCGAGATCCTCCTCGGTCTCGTCGAGATCGCTGAAGCTCTCTCCCTGCCGGTCGGTCAGGAGCCGGTCGAGATAGGTCGTGTCGTACTCGCCCGACGCATACGAGGGCTGCCGCATGAGCCAGAGAAAGAACGGGATCGTCGTCTTGATCCCCAGGACCTGGTATTCGGTGAGCGCCCGCGCCATCCGCGCGATCGACTCGTCGCGGGTGCCGGCCCACGCCACCAGTTTCGCAATCAACGAGTCGTAGAACACGGGGACCGTATAGCCCGCGCCAACCCCCCCATCGTCGCGGATACCGGGGCCGGAGGCCGGTCGCAGGCCGCGGATCATGCCCGGGGACGGCATGAAGCCGAGGTCGGGATCCTCTGCGTAGATGCGGCACTCGATCGCGTGCCCTGTCGGTGTCAGCGCGTCTTCAGGATCGATGTCGAGCCGTTCGCCTCGGGCGATGCGGATCTGCCAGTGGACGAGGTCGATGCTCGTCACCATCTCGGTGACCGGGTGTTCGACCTGGAGCCGCGTGTTCATTTCGAGGAAGTAGAAGGATCCGTCGGCATCGAGCAGGAACTCGATCGTCCCGGCGTTGGTATAGCGGACCGTTTTCGCGACAGCCGCCGCCGCCGCGGCGATCTCTCGACGAAGCGCCGGTGATACCGCCATGGACGGCGACTCTTCGACGACTTTCTGATGACGACGCTGGATCGAGCATTCGCGCTCGACGAAGGGGATGATCGTCCCGTGGTGGTCGCCGAGCAGCTGGATCTCGATGTGACGGGGCTTTACGATGCGCCGCTCGAAATATACGGCGCTGTCGCCGAAGGCGGAGCCTGCTTCCGAGCGCGCGGTTCGGACCGCGGGCAGGAGGTCCTCGGCGCGATCGACCGTGCGCATCCCCTTGCCGCCCCCCCCAGCGACCGCCTTCACGACGAGAGGGAAGCCCACCTTCGCCGCGGCGGAGACGATCGCTTCGTCTGTCGCGGCGGCTGAGAACGGCTGCTCGGTCCCGGGCACGACCGGCACACCCGCCTTGATCGCGGCGGAGCGCGCCGCCGTCTTGCTGCCCATCAACCTGATCGCCTCGGCGGACGGACCGATGAAGGTGAGGCCCGCGTCGACGCAGGCCTGCGCGAACGCGGCGTTCTCGGCAAGGAAGCCATAGCCTGGATGCACGGCATCAGCGCCGGAACGCTGCGCCGCATCGATGATCTTGTCGATGCGCAGATAGCTCTCCGACGCGGGGTTCGGTCCGAGGTGTATCGCCTGGTCGGCGTCTCGGACGTGGCGGGAATCGCGATCGCAGTCCGAATAGACGGCGACCGTCGGGATCCCCATCTCCCGGCACGCGCGGATGATGCGGACAGCGATCTCCCCGCGATTGGCGATCAGAACTTTCATGACGGGATCAAAATGTCGGTCGCGCGAGCGGTGGCGTCTGGCGGTTAATTCTAGCAGGAATGGGAGTTAGGGCGAATCAGGTGTTCCCGGTGAGGCCCTTCGGGCCCAGGATCGGGAGATAGGCCTGCCACGGTCCAACGGCCGTCGAATATTGACGCGCCATCACCCGAACCACCTGCCCCACGTGACTCAGGTCGTGGGCCACCCATGTCGCGAGGTGTTGCCCCAATGTCACGACACCGAACTCCGGGTGCCTGCCGCGACGGGTCAGGTCGGCCCCCGTCAGGCCCAGCGCCATCAGGCGGTCCAGGCTCTCGGTCCGTGATCGAGCGAAGGTGTCCAGGAGTTCACCGAGCGCCAGCCCCTGGGACTCGGCGAACATCGCCTCGCGATCGAATACCGGGAAGGGGACGGTGTCGCCGTGTCGCAGGAGGTGTTCGACGCGCGGCATCCAGTCGGTGCGCTCGCCGTGGATCAGGTGCCCGACGACGTCGAACGGACTCCAGGTGCCGGGCCCCTCGGTGGCGCCAGTCCACGGGCGTGGCAGGTCCAGGAGCAGCTCGCGCAGAACGGCGGGGGTCCGCCGCAGCACGGGCAGAGCGTCGTCAAATTGAAACTCCACCGCTCCCCTTCTGCCCGGCGATCTCGGCCAGCAACGTGACGACCTCTTCCATCGTAGGTGGTTTCGCTACTTTTGGCGAAGAAGGGGCGGCGGAAGGGGTGACGGCCTCCGCTAGCGCTTGCGGGGTAACGCCTCCAGCGCGACCTTCGCGAGCGTGGTGCTCCGGCGCAGCCGTTCGTTCGGATCCGTCACGCCGCCGACGCTGATCCGCAGGACCCGGTCGCCGCTGAGAACATAGAGCGCCCCCGCGCGTGCATCGCCGGTCCAGAAGGCCTCGTCACCGGCCCCCTCGATCGATCGAGGCGGTTCTTTTTTTCTGCCGCCTGCCGGCGCTGCGGCCGGAGGCACCGGCGGGCGCCGATGGAAGGCGTCCTGCCAGTAGCCTCGCGCGCCGCCTTTCGCGTCCCCCGAGATGACCGTCAGGCTGACGGACCTGGTAAAGTCCCCCGCCGCGAAAAAGCATTGCGCGAAATCCAGGCCCCGGACGTTTTCACTGCTCTTCCTTCGATCCTTCAACGCAACACCCTGCACGGCGCGGATATCCTCCGCGCCGAGCAGGGTGCACACATCCAGGCTCGCCGCCGCAGGCTGCGCCGGGGACGCCGTGAAGGCGGCCCCAGCCACAAGCCAGACGATGGCGAACGAAACGACCATCCTCTACTTCACCGTCACGCTGGCGACGTTCGTATACGCCGACCGCGCCCCGCCATTGGCCGCGCGCACGCGATAGAAGTAGGTGGTTTTCTTGACGACGGTGGCATCGGTGTAGGTCGTCACGTTCGCGCCGACCGTGGCCAGCTCGACGAAGCTGTCGCTCAACGACGCCGACCGCTCGATGATGAACGCCGTCTCGTTGGACGAATTGTCGGCCCACGCGAGCTGGACGGTCCGCTTGCCGCTGGTCGCGGTGGCCGTGAGGGCCGTCGGCGCCTCGGGGGCGAGCTGGCAGGATGCGTTGCCGACCATCGTGTAACTGCCCGCCGGTGAGAAGTCCGACGAGACGCTCTGGCTGATCGGCAGGCTGTCGTTGCGCCCGAGGAACGTCCGTACCTCGATGCCAAGGAGCGAGGCCCCCGCCGACACGTTGTCGACGCTGGCGGTCGGCACCGTGATCCGGATAGCCCCCGTCGCCCCATCGTAGCTTCCCGTGGCGGCGCCGAACCGCGTCGGGACGTTGCCCTGGTTGGGTGCCGGGCCCGACGTCGAGACCGGATAGCTGACGCGGCCGTGCTCGAAGCTCAGGGCCCCCAGCACATTCGACCGCATCGCCACGTAATTGCGATCGTGCGTGGTGTCAGGCGTCGTCCGCTGCCAGATGACGTACCACTGGCTGTTCGGGGGCAGTGCTCCGCCGCCCGTCGCAACCGTGAAGTGCAGCCTGCCGGTGCCGTCGCCGTAGGGCTCGGCCACGTGGGTCGTCTTCACGTCGACTGCCGGCTGCAGCGGCTTGTTCGGCAGGTTGTCGATCGTATCTTCAGCCACGAGCATGCCCGGCAGCGAGCAGCCGCTCGCGGGCACGGTCGGGAAGACCGCGGCGGACCTCGCGCCTTCACCCGCGGCGTTGATCGCGCTGACCCGGTAACCGGTGGTCGCGCTGCTGCTGCCATCGGTATACGTGTTGACGCCGGCGCCGACGCTGGCTACCGCCGCGTCGTTGCGATACACGCGATATCCCGTGATCGGCGATCCGCCGTCGTCGGGCGTCGACCATGACAGATAGGCCGCCTGCCCCTGCAGGGCGGCCGTGAGCTGCGGCGCCGCGGGAGCGGCCACCGCGGGGGCGTCGAATGCCGCGAGGAGCCCCAGCCCGCCCGACTGCCGCGCGATGGCGGCCTTGTCGGTGGCGTCGTTGTCCCGCGCGTCCAGGAAGCCGTCCCGGTTCTTGTCCGCTCCGCTGATGCAGCCCGCGCTCACGCAGCCATCGGCATAACCGGCGAGGATCCGGCCCCGGGCGTCGATCTGGGCGTCCATGAAGTCCACAAGATTACGGGTGTCTGGCGTTGACGGGCAGCTGAAGCCGGCATCGCAGATGTTGCCGCGCTGGACCGGGTCGTCGCCGGTGGCATTGACGGTCACCCACGTGGCGCCGCCGTCGTAGGTCGTCGAGACGTAAAGCTGCCAGGTGCCCTCGAAACCGGATCCGCTGCCGAGGGCTTCTCCCTCATTGCGCGTGCCGAGGAACGTATAGGCGGCGCGGTCGTCGTCGCCTGCGACCATCGCCGGGAAGGCGATGCGTTTGATGCCGTGGGCCGCTCCGAGGTCGGGACCGATCGTCCACGTCTGCCCCTTGTCTCTCGACACGGCGACCCGCGGAATCCTGTCGCCGTTGTCACCGTATCCGAAGTAGACCGTGCCGGCCTTTCCCACCCCGACGGCCGGGTCCCACGTGCTGGCCTTCGTGCCGTTCACGCGGCGAATGGACCACGTGATGCCGCTATCGGCGGAGAAGGCGACGGCTTGCTGGCCGATCCCCTTCGCGACGCAGCTGCCGAGCGGAATATACGCGGCGCCGTCGGCCGGCGACACCTTGATGTGGCCGTGCAGGCCGGCGCAATCGGTCAGGGCGTACATCGGGACGGCCGGGCCGTAGGTGCGCCCGCCGTCCAGGCTGGTCGCGAACTCCGCAACCGCAATGTCCTGGGCCGCATAGTAGACGGCGTTCGGGTAGTCCGGATCTATCGAGCCGAGCCCGGCGCCAAACCTGCCGCCGCCAATCGTCTGATGGTCCACACCGGAATTGATCCCGGATCCCTGGCTGATCTCCCAGCTCTCGCCATCGTCGTCGGTAAACGCGGACAGGCTCTGCTTGGTCGGGAAAATCAGCTGCGAGACGAGCGTCCGCCCTGTTGACGAGTCCGTAAAGAGGATGGGGTCGTTCGTGCGCGTCCCGGTGGTGATGAAGCTCCGGTTGAACCACTGCGCCTTCGCCGGAGACGAGCTGTCGTCGAAGCTCGCGCGCAGCGTTTCCAGGAGCGCGATGAACATGACGTTGCCGCTCTTGAAGTTCACGCCGAGGGTCGGTTCACCCGCCGTCTCGCCCAGGCCGCTCGGCGGCTTGTAGTTGAAGAATCGCGGCGCATAGGAGGGCTGTGTCGGTTCCGGCGGCAGGGCCGTCGGGGGGGCGACGAGGCTGAAGGTCACAGTGCCCGCCGCGCTGTTGATCGGCACCGGCGACAGCCAGTTCACCACGACGACGCGGTAGGTGCGGGGGCCCGTCCCGGGATTGGTGAAGGACGCTGTTTCGCTGGCCGACTGCGTGTTGGAGGTCGTGCTGCTCGCGACGATCTTCCCCTGCTCGTCGACGATATAGAGATCCATGTCGTTGCCGTCAGGAGCATCGGCCCATTTGACCGTCGCCGAAAGTGTACCGCGTCGTGTGCCCCAGTAGCCGTCGGGGAGGTTGAAGTTCACCGCAAAAACGTCACAGACCCCGGGCGGTGTGACCGCCTGCGTGCAGATCGCGACCGTGTCTTTGACCTGCGTACCCGCGAGGGTGCCGGCGACAAATGGTCCGGAGGTGAAGGTCAGGGTCTGCTTGGGTCCGAGGCTTTCGTCGGAGGGGGTGGCGATCGTTCCTGAACTAGGGGTGGAGGCCTGCAGGAGGCCGGCGAAGGTGACGGCGACCATGGCGTGGATCAAAACCGCCCGACGGCGGCAGCTCGGCGTATTCAATTCATCCTCCCAGAAAACCCGCCGTGAGGGGAGCTCAGCGGCAGCGGCCGGGTGGACGCACAGGCCGTACCGTTTGGTAGCGTTACGACCAGAACGCAGTAATTCCATTACTACCAAGCGGTAGCGATAATTGCCGATACGAATTCATCTCATGAGCAACTGTGTTATTTCGGTACGGTATGCGTAAGTTTTGGGAGGTGGGAGGATCGAGGCCGTGATGGCCTACAGCGGAATGTTTCCGTGCTTCTTCGGGGGGTTCCTGTCCCGCTTGGTTTCGAGTCCGGCCAGCGCCGCGATCAGCTTCGCACGCGTCTGTCTCGGACGGATCACTTCGTCCACGAACCCACGCGAGGCCGCGACGTACGGATTCGCAAACTTCTCCTTGAACTCGTCCACACGCTTCGCACGCGCGGCATCCTTGTCTTCCGCCGCATCGATCTCGCGCTTGTAGAGGATGTTCACTGCCCCCTCGGGACCCATGACTGCGATCTCGGCCGACGGCCACGCAAAGTTGACGTCGGTCCGGATGTGCTTGCTCGACATCACGCAGTAGGCCCCGCCGTACGCCTTGCGCGTGATCACGGTCAGCTTCGGCACGGTCGCCTCCGCGTAGGCATACAGCAGCTTCGCGCCATGGCGGATGATGCCGCCGTACTCCTGGCGCGTCCCCGGGAGAAAGCCCGGGACGTCTTCGAACGTCACGAGCGGAATGTTGAACGCGTCGCAGAACCGCACGAACCGGGCCGCCTTCACCGACGCATCGATGTCGAGCGTCCCCGCGAGGTGCGCGGGCTGGTTCGCCACGATCCCCACACTTCGTCCGCCGAGGCGCGCGAACCCCACGATGATGTTCTTCGCGAAGTGCCGATGCACCTCGAGAAACCCCCCATCGTCCGCAATCGAATGCACGAGGTCGTGCATATCGTACGGCTGGTTCGGAGACTCGGGAATGAGCCTGTCGAGCGCATCGTCTTCCCGGTCGACTGGATCCGACGTCTCGCGCCGCGGGGCGTCGTCCACATTGTTGCCCGGGAGATAACCGAGCAGCTCCCGGACCAGGCGCAGACACTCGCGGTCGTCCGGCACGGCGAAGTGCGCGACGCCGCTGATCTCGTTGTGCGTCCGCGCGCCACCGAGCTCCTCTTTCGTGACTTCCTCGTGCGTCACCGTCTTGAGCACCTCGGGTCCCGTCACGAACATGTAGCTCGTGCCCTCGACCATGATGTTGAAGTCGGTGATCGCGGGGGAGTAGACCGCGCCCCCCGCGCAGGGCCCCATGATGGCCGAGATCTGCGGAATGACTCCGGACGACAGCGTGTTGCGCAGGAAGATGTCGGCGTAGCCGCCGAGCGACATCACCCCTTCCTGGATCCTGGCCCCGCCCGAATCATTGAGGCCGACCATGGGCGCACCCATCTTGAGGGCGAGATCCATGAGCTTCACGATCTTCGCCGCGTTGGTCTCCGACAGCGATCCGCCGAACACGGTGAAGTCCTGCGCGAACGCGAAGACCGGACGGCCGTCGACGCGCCCCTGCCCGGCGACGACGCCGTCTCCGGGCACGATCTGCTCCTCCATCCCGAAGTCGCGGCAGCGATGCGTGACCAGCTTGTCGACTTCCTGGAACGTCGCGGGATCGAACAGCAGGTCGATCCGCTCGCGCGCGGTCAGCTTGCCGGCGTCGTGCTGCTTCTGGAGGCGGTCCTCGCCCCCGCCGAGTTCCGCGCGGCGTTCGAGGTCTTCGAGATACTTGAGTGTGTTCATCGTCAGACGCCCGACATGAATGTCGGGCCTACACCTTAAGTCAGACGCCCGGCATGAACGTCGGGCCTACACCTTCAATGTCGCAATGTCGGGCCTACACCTGGGTTTACTGGCCTACGCCTTTGCTGCCTGGGCCTTCTCCCAGTCCTTCAGGAACTTTTCGAGGCCGATGTCGGTCAACGGGTGCTTGAACATCGCCTCGATCACCGACGCCGGGCACGTGCAGATATCAGCTCCCATGCGCGCCGCTTCGACGATGTGCATCGGACCGCGTGTGGAGGCGACGAGCACCTCCGTCGGGAACTGGTAGTTGTCGAAGATCTCGACGATCTCCGAAACCATCCCCATCCCCGACGTTGCGATGTCATCGAGCCGGCCGACAAACGGGCTGACGTACGCGGCACCGACCTTGGCGGCCAGCAGCGCCTGCGTCGGAGAGAAGATCAGCGTCACGTTCACGCGCTTCCCTTCCTCCGACAGGGCCTTGCACGCCTTCACGCCTTCACGGGTGAACGGGACTTTGACGACGATGTGCTCGTCGATCGTGGCAAGGTCGCGCCCTTCGCGGATCATGCCCTCGGCGTCGGTCGCCACGACTTCTGCGCTCGTCGGGCCCTTCACGATCTGGCAGATCCGCTTCAGCAGCTCGCGGTAGTCGCCGGGCTCCTTTGCGAGCAATGACGGGTTCGTCGTGATGCCGTCGATGATCCCGAGCGGGACGAGGCTTTCGATTTCCTTGAGGTTGCCGCTGTCGATGAAAATTTTCATGGTGGCTGTTCTGCGTTGTTGCTGAGGCTGTGCGCCCGACCTGAAGGTCGGGCCTACTATTCGGGCTGTGGCGCCCGACCTGAAGTCGGGCCTACTCTCGTCGGGCCTACTCTACCGGATTCGTGAGCTCGCCGACCCCCTGCACCCTGATGGTGACGCGGTCCCCCGCGGTCAACGGGCCGATGCCGGACGGTGTGCCGGTGGAGATGATGTCCCCCGGCAGGAGCGTCATGATGGACGAGATGACGGCGATCAGCCGCGGGATCGGGAAGATCAGCTGCCGCGTGGAGGATGACTGCCGGACCACACCGTTGACGAGTCCCTCGACCGTCAGACCGTCCGGCGCCGTGTAGTCGAGACCCTGGGCGATGCAGGGACCGATGGGCGCAAATGTATCGAAGCCCTTGGCCCAGGTGTAGCCCACACCTTTTTCCTGCAGGGCGCGGGCCGTGACGTCGTTCACGCAGATGAGCCCGAAGATGTAATCCTGCGCGTCCTCTTCGCGCACGTGCGACGCCCGCCGCCCGATGACCACGCCAGCTTCCGCTTCGTGGTCGATGCGCCCGGCGCCTTCCGGCAGCACGATCGACTCGTCAGGGCCGATGACGCACGTTGAGGGCTTGATGAAGATGAGCGGTTCGACCGGCAGCGGCTTGTTCACTTCCGCGGCGTGGTCCCTGTAGTTGAGGCCAACGCAGACTATCTTCGACGGTAGCACCGGCGCAAGCAGCCGATGACCGGTCGGTTCGAGACGGTCGCCGGCGCTGAATTCACCGAAGATATCCCCCTCGATGAGCGTCCACTGACCGGCCTCCTCCACGGCGTGCCGGGCGTTCCCCTTGTGATCGATACGAAAGAATCGTTTCATCTGGCGGTCTCTTCAGCGCGGTTCGACTGGCCGCTCACATTTGGCGGCGTGGCGCGGTCCACCGCGACGATCGCGTAGACGTAGCGGACGCCGGGCTTCGTCGTCGTATCGCGGAAGGTCGTGTCACGGATAGGCGCTGGCGTGAGCGCTTGAAGTGTGTCACCGGGAGCCACCCCGCGCAACACCAGGTATCCCCCCAGATCGCTGTCGGTATTGGCGTCCCAGATCAGGCTGATCGCGCCCGTGGACGCCACGGCCTGAAGGCTCTTCGGCTCGGCAGGCGCGAAGGTATCGGCTGGTGTCGTGCACACGCGTTCGGAGGGCGCGCTCTCGATCGTCGCGCCGCGCGCCATCATCACGGAACGCACGACGAAGCATTCCTCCTGTCCGAACGTGACGCCAACGCGCTCGAATGGCGCCGCGACGATGGGCGCAGCATTCAGCGGCGCCGGGTCCTCGCGATCCAGAGACCGATACACGTTGAAGCCCACCGGTGACGCCGTCGGCAGTGTCGCACCCGGCACGATCGCACCCGCGGGTGGCGTCCATGACAAGACGATGCCGGTCTCCGTCACGCGCGCGATGACGCCTGTCGGCGCGGGGGGCGGATCCACGAGCGGGATCGTGATCCGCGCGGCAGGGGACCCTGGGCGTCCACCACGGGTCGCGCCTCTGATGCCGTAGATCCTCGTCGCCAATGGTGGGAGCGGCGGCTCCACCGGAGTCGTCGGCACGACGGTGGCTGTCGTGGCCGTCGTGGCCGTCGTGGCGATGACCGGCGCCTGCAGCACCGGTGGCGCGACGGTCGTGAACACCGGCGTGAGTTTCGCCGCGTTCAACTCCTCGACAAAGGTCGTCGTCTCGCCGGCTGATGGCCGAATATCGTTTGGCCGCGCAGGCAGCTCGGACGTGCCCTCAGGGACCGGCTGCTTCACGTCGATCGTGGCAATGAGATTGCCGGGCACGAACAGCTCTCTGTTGGGCGGATTGACGGCGCCGGCCGCCACCGTGCCGGCGTAGACTTCGACCCGGCCCAGATCGATCGGTCCCGGCCCGTTCTCGTTTCGGACCGGGAGCACGAAGGTGAAGCGCACCTCGTTACCCGCGCGCCGGGCCACGACATCGGTCACCGCCGCCGGCATGAGGCGCAGCGGCGCCAGGGGGGGGCCGACCTTGCCGCATGCGCCCGACAGCACTCCGCACATCACCGATAGCCCGATCAGCCGACAGGTCGATGCGTCGATGAGTCGATGCATCGATGAGTCGATGAGTCGATGACCCGATGAATCGATAAGTCGATGAGTCGATGAGTCGATCCTCAAAGAATGTACCTCGACAGATCTTCGTTGCCGGCAATCTCCGCCAGCATCCTGTCGACATATGCCTCGTCGATCGTCAGGTGCTTCTGGTCGAGGTCCGGCGCCTCGAACGAGACTTCGTCGAGGAGTTTTTCCATGACGGTGTGGAGCCGCCGCGCGCCGATGTTCTCCGTGCGGTCATTCACGAGCGTCGCGAAGTCGGCAATCCGATCGATCGCGCCGGGGGTGAACCGCAATGTCACACCCTCCGTCGAGAGGAGTGCGGTGTACTGCTTGACGAGCGCATTCTTCGGTTCCGTCAGGATGCGCACGAAGTCTGCTCGCACGAGCGCTTCGAGCTCTACCCGGATCGGAAAGCGCCCCTGCAGCTCAGGAATCAGGTCGGACGGCTTCGACACGTGAAAGGCCCCGGCGGCCACGAAGAGCACGTGGTCGGTCTTCACCATCCCGTACTTCGTATTGACCGTCGTGCCCTCGACAATCGGGAGGATGTCGCGCTGTACCCCTTCGCGGCTCACGTCTGGCCCGTGTCCGCCCTCGCGGCCGGCGACCTTGTCGATCTCGTCGATGAAGATGATCCCCGCCTGCTGGACGCGGTCGACTGCGGCGCGCGCAACCGAGTCCATGTCGATCAACTTCTGTTCCTCCTCCTGCGCGAGCGCGTCGAGCGCGTCCGGCACGCGCAGCCGGCGCTTCTTCGTCCGTCCCGCGAAGAGACCGCCCATCATGTCCTTCATGTTGATGTCGACTTCCTCGACCGATGAACCCGCCACGATCTCGAACGACGGGAACGACTTCTCGCGGACGTCGATCTCGAGGTGCTTGTGATCGAGACGGCCGGCGCGCAGCTGATCCCGCAGTTTCTCGCGCGTGCGTTGCGCCTGCTCGCGGACGGACGTCGACTGCTCGTCGTATTCACTCGCCGCGGGAAGAGGCGGCAGCAGCAGGTCGAGCACCCGCTCTTCAGCCGTTTCGCGCGCCTTGTGGTGGACCTCAGCCCGCCGTTCCTCGCGGACCATCCCGACGGCGATCTCCACCAGGTCGCGCACCATCGACTCGACATCGCGCCCGACGTACCCCACCTCGGTGAACTTCGACGCTTCGACCTTGATGAAGGGAGACTGGGCCAGCTTCGCCAGGCGCCGGGCGATCTCCGTCTTGCCGACGCCGGTCGGGCCGATCATCAGGATGTTTTTCGGCGCGATCTCTTCAGCGAGTTCCGCGGGCAGCTTCTGCCGGCGCGCACGGTTTCGCAGGGCGATCGCCACCGCGCGCTTCGCCTGCGCCTGTCCGACGACGTGTTTGTCGAGTTCGGCGACGATCTGCCGTGGCGTCAAGGCCTCGATGGTGGTCGCCGAGGTTTCTGGGAGAGGAATGGCCATGCGGTTCACAGCGTCTCGAGCGTGATGTTTCCGTTCGTGTAGATGCAGATCCTGCCGGCAATCATCATCGATTCCCTGGCGATCGCCTGGGCATCGAGCTCGGTGTGCGCCGCGAGCGCCTTGGCGGCAGCCATCGCGTACGGACCTCCCGATCCCACCGCAATGATGCCGTCGTCGGGTTCGATGAGATCGCCGGTCCCCGACAGCAGGTAGGTGCTCTTGCCGTCCATCACGATCAACATGGCTTCGAGGCGGCGGAGCATGCGGTCCGTGCGCCAGTCTTTTGCAAGCTCCACCGCCGAGCGCTCCAGGTTGCCCCGGTACTGTTCGAGCTTGGCTTCGAATCGCGAGAAGAGCGCGAAAGAATCAGCCGCCGACCCCGCGAACCCGGCGAGGATGCGGTCGTTGTACAGGCGCCGGATCTTTTTCGCCGCGTGCTTCACGACGGTCGTCCCCAGCGTGACCTGTCCATCACTCGCCATGACCGCCTGGTCGTGGTGCCGGACCGCTAGAACTGTCGTGGCGTGCATCATCGAAGCACCCGAGTTTATCAAAGCGCGGGTGTCCGCGTTGCGGGACAGGGGTGGACTCGCTGAGGGACATCCCAGGAGGCACGTTGTGTGTTTTCGGCGTGTTCCACAGCTCTGCCGGTGGCAGACCTGTTGCTTTTGACGGACGTGCGGGTTTAGTCCACCATAAAGGCGGATCGAAGCCCGGCGCCAGCCCGGGCACCGCCCCAGGAGCAATCATGACTCGACGAAGACTCACACTCTGGACCGCCGCCGCGGCACTGACGGTCAGCGTCAGCCCCGCGTGGGCCGGCCAGGCGAAGGAACGTCCCGAATCAAAACCGACGCCCGATTCCAACGGATCGGCTGCCTCACGACCGTCGAGCGGCGACACGACCGGATCGGCCGTGTCGCGTCCGTCGAACGACTCCGGCTCATCGGCTGGCTCAGCCTCGTCGGGCGGGTCATCGTCGTCGAGCATGCCGGCGGGTGGCGGATCCTCGTACGGCGCGCCCCGCGCGCCGGAGCGCCGCAGCCGCGGCGAACAAGGCGGCCAGAATAATTCGGCTGACAGTTCGCGCGATCGCGCCGTGGTCCGGGGCGAGCAGTCGAACGCCCCGCGCGGTGCCGACCGGGTACCGTCGGCCGATGGCAGCCGCAGCGGTGCAGAGCGCCGGGCGGTCCCGGCCTACAGTCGTCCCCGCGACGGGCAGCAGCCTGTGGGATCGGCCGTCGAACGTCGCGGCGGCGTGCCCAGCCGCGGCAACAACGGCGGCTACAGCGGCGGCTCGTACTACGATCCGTACTATGGCTATGGGAACGGCTACGGAAGCCGCTACGGCTACTACTCCGGCTACGGGTATGGCAACTATGGCTATGCCAACTACGGCCATGGCCGGTGGTTCCCGGCGTACGGTTTCGGGCTCGGATATTTTTACGATCCATTCAGTTACGGCTACTACTCACCGTATGACTCCGACTATGGGTATGGCTCGGGTGGCTACGGCGGCTACCGAGACGCCGGACGATACGGGCGCGAGCGGCGTGTCGGTCAGCTGCGCTTGAAGGTGAAGCCGGACTTCGGTCAGGTCTACGTGGATGGGTACTATGTCGGCGAGGTCGACAGTTTCGATGGTGCCTTTCAGCGGATGCCGATTGAGGCGGGCGCGCACCGCGTTGAGATCCGCGCGGCCGGTTACCAGACGGTCGGTTTCGAGGTGCTGGTGAACCCGGGCGAGACGGTCACGTATAAGGGTGAGCTGCGGCCCATTCGGTAACGGATGCTCAAGGGCGTTGCGGCAGTCTCGGGCCTCTACGATGTCGTCGTAGGGGCCCTTTTACTTTTCGCCTCCGCGCACCTCGCGGCCACCTTCGGCGTGCCCCCGGCAAGCCCACCCATTTTCTCCGACCTGAATGGCATATTCCTGATGGCGATCGGGGCTGGGTACTACCTGCCCTGGCGCGACCCCGAACGGTACCGGGGTTATCTCTGGGTCATGGGGCCGGGTCTGAAGGGGGCCGGGGCGGCGGCGTTCCTGCTCGACTACGCCCTGCGAGGCTCTCCGTCGTCGTTCCTGCTGTTTGCCGCCAGCGACGGCGCTTTCGCGCTGCTGACGTGGTACGCACTGACACGAAGGGGACAGCCACCTTTGTGAAGGGGACAGCCCCTTTGTGCACTTACGGTACAAAGGTGGCTGTCCCCTTCGCACGTGTCGCGATCAGGTACACCGGCAGGCCGAGCGCAATCACAATCAGACCCGCGGCGGACGGACCCCACGAGCCGCCCCACATCATCGGCCGCACCAGGTCCGTCCACAATGCGTTACCGACGATCAGCGCGCTCGCAACCGTGAAGATCGCCGGCGCCAGGGGGTACCCCCACGCCTTGAACGGCCGCGGCGCGTCAGGCTCCTTGTGACGCAACACGAAGAGCGACGCCACAGCGATCCCGGAGAACAACACCACCGCGAAGCCCGTGTACGTCGTCAGCGTCGAGGCGCTGCCCGACAGGACAAGCAGCCCACTCCAGATCGCCTGCGCAACGATGGCGACCGCGGGCGTGCGATACCGCGTATGCACCACCGCGGCTGAACGGACGAACAATCCGTCCCGCGCCATCGCGTAGTACACGCGCGGCCCGGCAAACACCATCGCCGAGATGCTGGCCGCGATACTGATGATCGACACGACGCCCATCACATCCCCCGCCCGCGTCCCGAGCAGCCGGTCGGCGATCACATCGAGGACGCTGCCGCGGACCTGGGCGAGCTCTCCAACGGGCAACACGAACAGATAGAGCGCGTTCAGCAGGAGGTAGATCGCGATGACGGCCCCGGTGCCCAGCGCGAGCGCCATCGGCACGTTGCGCCCCGGATCCCGGACCTCCTCGGCGACGTAGGCGGCCGCGTTCCAGCCCGCATACGTGAACATCACCGGGATCAGCGCCAGCAGCCAGGTCGCCGGCGGCACACTCGAGGCCGCCTGCTGAAGATTGCCAGCGGACCCCTCCCCTATGGAGAAACCCAGGGCGATGAAGATGAGCAGTGCCGACACCTTCAGGCCCGCGAGGATGTTGCCGACGAGACGGCCAGGCCCGACGCCGCGAAGGTGGATCCACGACATCAACGCGATCGCCGACAGCGCCACGAACGACTGGCGCGAGAACACGAGCGGCACGAAGGGCAGGGGAACCGTAAAAATGGGGGTCACGTCCCTCGCGGCCGGCACGAACCGACCGACGTAGGCGGCAAGCACCACGGCGCTCGCGGCGATCGCACCAGAGAAGCCCGCGACGAACGATGTCCACCCCGTAAGAAACGCCATCATGCGCCCGTACGCGGCGCGGAGGTAGACATACTCCCCTCCTGCGCGGGGGCGCAGCGCGGCCAGCTCGGCGTACGCCATCGCCCCGGCAAACGCCAGCAGGCCGCCAGCCACCCACACGCCGAGAAACAGCCACGCGTCCGGCACGGCGGCGGCCACTTGTGGCGGGGTGAACAGGATGCCACCTCCGATGACGTTGGAGACGACGATGGCGGCGGCGTCCAGTGGCCCGAGCCGTCGCTCGAGCGACGGGGCAGACTGCGAGGCTGCGGGGATTGGAGACGTCACGAAGCGATGGGTTACCTGGTGAGGAGCTGGCGTTCGATGCGGGTCTTGTGAAGCGAGACCCACTGCGAGGTCTGCTTGGCAAAGATCTCGACGTCCATGTCACGGAACTGGCTGTGCTTCAGCATGTCCGCGCGCGACTGCGGCGGATCCGCCGTATATCCGCTTTTCGAGCGCACGACGATCGGCGCCGTCTCGTTCCCGTTGAACTCGACCCGTTGCACGAACTCGTCGTTGCTTTCGTCCCCCGTGTCGGACGTCTTGAAGACGAGGTTCAGGGCGACCGCCGAGTTCGCCACCCCCTCAGCCTTGCGGAGCGTGAAGGTCACCGTCGGCACGAGCTTGTTCTTGCCCTCGACGATACCGGCGTCGAACCAGCCGCTCGTGACGTCCGTGACCTGGAGGGACTGCTTCAGGTCGACCGGCTTGCCGCATGCGCCGGCAACGAGACCGGCCGTGAGCATGGCACAGGCGATGACTGCTCGCTTCGTCATGGCGCGATTGTAACGCAGCGTCAGAAGCCCCGCACTTCGACCCGCTTGAGCATCTCATCACGACTGATGCGGCCCGCGCGGAACTCCACGAGATCCCCCCCGCGCACCCGGAGCACCATCGTGATCGACTCGTAAATGACGTTGGGGATGGGCTCATCGCCGTCGCGTGCGGCAATCGTCAGCCATTCGTTCGCGCGCAGCTCGAGCGGCTGGCTGTAGTCCAGCAACGCGTCGATCAGCTGCCGCTTCACCGCTTCGGTGTACATCGCGTTGGGGTCGAAGCTCACAGGGCCGCCGCTGGCGTTCGCGCGGGAAGCGGCCGCGCCGCGATCCGTGCGATCGCGCTCGCGCGCCAGTTGCTCGACGATCGACGCAACGCTCGGGCGCACACCGGGAATCTCGACGTAGAAAAAGACGCCATATCCTTCGAGGTGGAACCCTCGAGCTCGCGGGGCACTGGTGGTCAGCAGATTGAGCCCGGGCTGGACGGACTCGATCTCCCGCATCGTCTCTTTCGCACCCGAACGCACTTTGGTGGGAAGCATGCCTTCCATCGCATCGATCGCGTCACGTCGCCTGCGCCACTCGCCGCCCGACAGGGGCGCCGGGACGCCCCCGACCGACGGTGCCACTGGCGGACGGGCCACGAGCATCTCGGGGGAAGGTGGAGCTTCGGTTGGCACCTGCGGTTTCGGTGCCTGCACCGGGGGTGGAACCACCGGGGGCTCCTGCGCTCCGGCGGCATGCGAGCCGGCAGCGGTGAGCATGAGAAGTAATCCTGCGGTCCTGATCACGGCCATACCTCGTTGATTATCTGTCCTGGCGTGCGGCCACGCGATACAACTGATTGAGCATGTCCCGCTGCTGCGCGATCTCCGCGTTGGTCAGCCCCTGATAGCTGCCGAGCCCCTGCTGAATCGCGGCGAGATCCGATTGACGCTGGCGGTCGAAGTCGCGGACGACCTGCAGCAGGCGCTGCGCCACGACGGTCTGCTGGCGCGATTCGGCGTCGCCGACCATCTCCCGCACCCGACGCAGCAGATCGGCGTCCGACATGCGCGGGCTTCCCGCGACCTGGACGGGATTGGGGGCCGCGGCTCGCTCGAGCTCGCGCAGACGCCGATCGAGTAGATCGAGGTCGGTCGTCGCGACGGCCGTGGCGGTGGCTGCGTCACTGACCTGCGCTGTGGTGACTCCGTTCTCCCGTGCCCCGCCCTGCGCGACCGGCTCCGGGAGGCGAGACCAGCCGGTGCGAACGACCAGCCCGCTCGCGTCGTACCGCACGTCAAGATTCGCAATCGCGGTCGCGGCTGCGAGCACGAGCACGGCGGCTGCCGCCAGGCCAAACGCCGGCAGCCAGCGTGAACGCATCGAGAGCACCCGCGCTGGCGGAGCCTGTGGCTCCCGGATGACGCGGAACCCGAAATCCGGCTCCGGTGGGGCCCACGACGCGAGATACCCCCGCGCGGCGCGCAACCCGGCCACCTCATCGCGGCATTCGACGCACGTGACGAGATGAGCATCAAACGTTTGCCGTTCCGACTCCGTCAGATCGTCGTACAGATATCCGACGATCAATTCCTGGCTCTCACACATCCTGACACCCTCGACCCTCAGACACCTGTCGCACCTTTGAATCTATCGCCCTAAAGAATCCGAACTCACGCCGGCCTGCTCGAGTTGCTTTCTCACGACGCTGAGGCCCTGGTACAGCCGGGTCTTGACGGTGCTCAACGGGCAGCCGAGCATGTCGGCGATCTCCTGAAATGTCAGGCCGTGATATTCCTTCAAGATGATGGCGGTCCGCTGCTCTTCCGGGAGCGCCGCCATCGCCTTGCTGACAGCGCGCCCGAGGTCTTTCCGGCCGATCCGTTGCTCGATCGTCTCGGTCTGGATCGACGCACCCGCCAGATCGACGATATCGAGCCCCTCCGGGGGCTGCGACACGCGTGTGCGCTTCTCCTTACGGATCCAGTCGCGGCAAAGGTTCAGCGTGATCCGGTAGAGCCACGACGAGAATTTCGCTTCGCCCTTGAAGCCGCTGAGCGCGCGAAACGCGCGAAGAAAAGTCTCCTGGGCGACATCGCGCGCTTCTTCTTCGCGGCCGATGACGCGGTACGCCAAGGCATAGATCGGCCGCTCCCAGCGTAAGACCAGCTGGTTGAAGCTGTCCAGATCGCCACCCATTGAGCGGGCGACCAGCTCTTCGTCAGACGACGCCATGCCGTTGTCGATAGATTAGACGCAGAACACACATTCCCAGTCGGATTCGTTGTACCTTTGTGCTCTCAACAACTTAGAATGCGTCGGTCCCTGATGAGCGCACCCGGCACCGAACGGATCTCGAGGGAACTCGCCCTTCGAAAACGACTACAGGAGTGCCTCCTTGGCTTTACCCTGGGCATATCCGCCAGGTTAGACCTCGATGCGGGCCTGCAGACGCTCGCCTGCGAGGTCAATGCACTCTTCGGCACCACCCGCACGTCGCTGTGGCTGCACGACCGTCGCGCCAGGACGCTGCGCCTCGCGGCCTCATCCGACAGGCCCGCCGCCGATACCATCCCCCCTCTTTCCACCAAAGAGGACAGCCCCGTGGCGCGAGGGCTGCGGCACGACGGGCCGCAGATTGTCGGCACGGGCGGCGGGCAGACGCTCGTGGTTCCCCTCCGCGGATGGCGCCGCGCGCTTGGCACGCTGGTCGTCGAAGGGCAGCCCCGGGACGTGGACGAGCAGCAGCTCGTCGACCTGTCCCTGGACCTTGCCCGGCAGTTGTCCAGCGCGGTCGAGAGCGTGCTGGTGCTGGACGAATTGATACGGCAGCACCGTCTGCTCGAGGACACCTTCGACTCGCTGGCCGACATGGTCGTCGTGACCGACGCGCAGGGCCGCGCCGTGCAACTGAACAGCGCTCTGGCGGCCCGCGTCGGCGCCAGCCGCGCCGCTCTCGTGGACCAACCCCTCGAGACGGTGGTCGGGCCATCCATCGCGCAGTGGGTCACGTCGCTGTCGCCACAGCGCGGCGAAATCGCCCGCCGGGAATTCCTCGGGCAACAGCTGGCCGATGGGTTGGCCGCCACCGCCACCCCGTTTGTCACAGAGAGCGGGCCGGTCGGTCAGGTGCTCGTCCTGCGGGACATCTCCGAGCAGGTACGCCTGCAGGAGCGGCTCGTGCAGGCGGAAAAACTCGCGTCGCTCGGCCAGTTCATCGCAGGCATCGCCCACGAGATGAACAACCCCCTCCAGAGCGTCCTCGGGCACCTCGAGTTGATGCTGGAGGTCGGAGAGCACAACGCGACGCACCGAACTGAACTGCGCCGCGCGTACCACGATGCGGAGCGTGCCGCCAAGATCGTTCGCGACCTGCTGGTGTTTTCAGGGTCTCAACGCGTGAAGCGCAGGCGCGTCAACGTCGAGCGGCTCCTGTCGCGAGTGATCGCCATGCGCGAAGGCGCCCTTCGCCCAACCGACTTCGATATCGTCCGGGAAGGAACACTCGACCTGCCTGATGTCAGCGGCGACCCCGGCCTGTTGCAGCAGGCCTTGCTGAACGTCTTGATCAACGGCGAACAGGCCATGGCCGAGACGGCAGGCCCGGGGCAGATCACAATCACGACCGCGGTCGAACAGGGCGTCGTCGTCATCGCCATCGCCGACAGCGGGCCTGGCATTCCACCGGACGTGCTGCCACGGATCTTCGATCCCTTCTTCACGACGAAAGAGGTCGGCAAAGGCACCGGCCTGGGCCTCGCCATCACCTACGGGATCATGCAGGAACATCACGGCAGCATCACGGCCGGCTCGACCGCGCGTGGAGCCGTCTTCACACTCCAATTGCCCATCGCGGAGTGACAGCGGGATGCTAAAATGCCCCTGTAAGTCTCCATGGACATGAACGACGAAGGATTTCTGACGACTGAGGAGGTCCTGGAATATCTCCAGGTCAACCTTCGTACGGTCTACAGGCTCATCAAGGCGGGGAAAATTCCGGCCGTCCGCGTCGGGCGGCAGTGGCGCTTCAGAAAACGCGACATCGACGCGTGGCTCGAAAGTCAGCGTCCGCGTGCCGCACGGACAGTCGCTGCGGGCCCGTGTCCTGCGCCGCAGTCCGGCGCCCGTGCGCGCATTCTTGTCGTCGACGATGAAGCCACCATCCGCGAGCTGCTCGCCAAGACGCTGGCGCTGGCCGACTATGACGTGGACCTCGCGCCCGACGGCCGCACGGCGCTCGACCGCATGCGAATCATCTCGTACGACCTGCTCATCACGGACCTCCGGATGCCCGGTGTGGACGGTCTGACGGTCATTCGCGAAGCGCGCCGCCTCAAGGCGGACATCCCCGTCATCATCGTGACCGGCTACTCCACGGAGGCGAGCGCCGTCGAAGCGATCAACCTTGGTGTGCAGGGGTATCTGACCAAGCCGTTTCGCGTGCCCCGCGTCCTTGCCGCCGCGGCCAAGGCGCTCGGCGAACCCGTCAGTTGATCCAACTCGTTTCCCTCAGCAAATCTTTCGGCGCGCGCGTTCTGCTCGACACGGTCAGCTGGCAGATCGATGATCGAGAGCGCGTCGGCCTCGCCGGCCCGAACGGCGCGGGCAAGACGACGCTGCTCAAGATGCTGGCTGGCCTCGATGAGCCGGATGCAGGCATCGTCGTCAAGCCCTCGGGCCTCACCGTCGGCTACCTGCCCCAGGACGGCCTGAACCACAGCGGGCGTACCCTCCACGAAGAAGCCAGCCTCGCGTTCAAACCGCTGCTGGACATGCGCGCGGAGATACATGCCCTCGAGGAGCGGCTGGGAGACGAGACGGTCGCCGAGTCCGAGCATGAAGCGATGCTCAGCCGGTACAGCGATCTCCAGGAAAGTTTCCGGCGGGGTGAAGGCTACAGCATCGACCTCAAGGTGATGACCGTCCTTCGGGGCCTGGGGTTTTCCGCCGAGGACCTGGAGAAGCAGACCGAAACGTTTTCGGGCGGATGGCAGATGCGCATCGCGCTCGCCAGGCTGCTCCTGACACGCCCCGGGCTGCTCCTCCTCGACGAACCGACCAACCACCTCGATCTCGAGGCGAGGAACTGGCTCGAAGAGTACCTGACCGAGTACCCGCACGCCGTCATCCTGGTGTCACACGACCGGTTCTTCCTGGATGCGGTGGTCACGCGGATCACCGACATCGGCCTTCGGAAGCTCACCGACTACGTCGGGAACTACAGCGCGTACCTGCTCGAGCGCGAGACGCGCATGGAGCGCCTGCGTCAGATGAAGCGGGACCAGGATGACGAGCTCGAGCGCATCAACGCGTTCATCAACCGGTTCCGCTACCAGGCGACCAAGGCGGCGCAGGTCCAGAGCCGGATCAAGATGCTCGACAAGATCGTGCCGATCGAGATCCCCCCGGAGCGGAAGCGCGTCCACTTCACCTTCCCGGCGTGCGCAAAGAGCGGGCGCACGGTGTTCGATTTGAAGAGCATCCGCAAGGCCTACGGGACCCGCGTGGTGTTCGAGAGCGTCGGCGTCCACATCGAGCGCGGTGACCGCATCGCGCTGATCGGTCCAAACGGCGCGGGCAAGTCGACCATGATGCGGATGCTCTCGGGCGTGGAAAATCCCGACTCGGGTACGCGTACCGAAGGACACCAGGTCGTGATGCAGTACTTCGCGCAGGACGAGGCGACGCGCCTCGACCCGACGCTCACCGTCTATCAGACGCTCGCAGGCGACGCGCCGCTGCAGATGGTCCCGGCCATCCGCAACATCCTCGGCGGTTTTCTTTTTTCGGGCGATGACGTGGACAAGCCCGTGCGCGTGCTGTCGGGAGGCGAGCGCACCCGGCTTGCCGTCGCGCGCATGCTGTTGCGCCCCTCGAACACCCTGATCCTCGATGAGCCGACCAATCACCTGGACCTCGATTCCAAGGATGTGCTCCTCGACGCGCTCGAAGACTTCGGGGGCACGCTGATCTTCGTCTCCCACGACCGGTATTTCGTCGACAAGCTGGCGACGAAGGTCATCGAGATCGGCAACGGCGGGGCCCTCGTCTATCCCGGGAACTACGAGGAGTTTCTCTGGAGCCGCAAGCAGCAGGCGTCCAATCCCCAGCTGCCGGCGTCCGGCCCCCGGCGGCCCGGAGCCGGGGCTCGGAAACCGGATCCCGGGACGCAGCAGGACGCCGGCAGCAGGAAGCCGGACGCTGGTGTCGGGAAGCCGGACGCCGCGCCAAAGCCTCGCAGCGGCGAAGGCGGGCCCTCCTACGACGAGCGCAAGCAGCAGGAAGCCGACGCCCGACGCGCAAGGAAGGTCGAAGGGGCCAAGAAGAAGCGCGTCGAGGAGCTCGAGGCCCGCATCGCCGACCGCGAACGCGAAATAAAAGAGATAGAAGTCAGGATGTCGGCAGTCGGCTTCTACGATGACCGCGACGTCTCAAAGCCCGTTATTGACAGGCACCAGGCACTGATGTGGGAGGTGGGTGACCTGATGGGCCAGTGGGAAGCGCTGCAGAACAGCGACTCATAGACGACATTTCTGTAATTACTGGACGGTTTTGTAACCGCCATCCCGCCTGATACGTCCACATCGCTCAATATTTCCGCGAAAACGACAGCGGATCCCTTCGGCGAGCAGCGGCACACCCTTTGCCCCACCGTGATTCACCGTTCACTTACAATAATGGAATCCATGGCTGCTCCCAGACCGCGCAAGACGCCGCCCAAAGCGGCGGCTGCCCGGCGTCCGGGACCGCGTGCCGCCGCCAAAGCGTCTGAGCAGGTCGCCGTGTCGGAGCGCTTCTACCGTGACCTGGTGTGGAACCTGCGGAACGGCATCCTCGCCGTGACCCAGGACGGCCGTATCGCGGTGATGAACGAAGTGGCCTACCGCATCTTCAGGCTGACGCCGAATGCCACGGACATCGGTCGCCCGTATACCGAGGTCCTCAAAGACGTCCCGGACGTCGTCCGCATCGTCTCGGGCGCATTCGAGTTGTCACATCTTCCCAACCGCGCAGAGCTCCGCCTCAAGCGGACGAACAAGGTCATCGGCTACACGCTGTCGCAGGTCAAGGACAGCGAGGGAGAGATCACCGGCGCCACTCTCTTCTTCAAGGATCTCACGCGCGTCGAGCAGATCGAGGAGCGCGAGCGGCTGCGCGACCGGCTGGCGGCGCTCGGAGAGATGGCCGCCGCGATCGCCCACGAGGTCAAGAACCCGCTCGCCGGTATCGAGGTGATGGCGGGCCTGCTGAAGCGAAGGCTTGCCGACAACGCGGACGCGCAGTCGACGCTCGCTGACATCATCAAGGACGCCAAGATGGCCAACGCCATCGTCGTCGAAGTACTCGACTTCGTCCGGCCGATGCGCCTGCAGGTCGAGCACACGGCCGTCGCGGAAGTCGTGCGCGACGCGATTTCGATGGCGGAGAGCCACGTCCCGCGCGGCGGCATCGAGCTGCTGGTTGATCTGCCGGAAGACCTGTCCCCCATCCAGGGCGACCCTCACCAGCTGCGACAGGTGTTCACGAACCTTCTGACCAATGCGTTTGAGGCGATGGGCGGCAAGGGATCGGTCCGCATCACCGGCGTGCAGCTGGCCGCCGAAGACGAAGTGGCCGTCGGCAGCGACGTGAAGGCGGTCCCGATGGTCCTGGTCGAGGTGGCAGACGACGGACCGGGGGTGCCGCAGGACGTGATGGATCGCATCTTCAGCCCGTTCTTCACGACCAAGCCTCAGGGTTCCGGGCTGGGGCTTGCGATCGTCCGCAAGATCGTGGACGCGCACGACGGGCGGATCGACGTGAGCGCGCGCGCCGAGGGGGGCACCCGTTTCCGCGTGACGCTTCCGGTGACCGGTCACCACGAGTTGTTCGGGTAGCGCGTGAGGCCCGACGAGCGCCCGTAGGGCGTCCGCGAGCGAGCGCGCGTGGGGGTGGGGCTCCACGCGCATGGATAGAGCTGAGACTGATTTTCGAAAGGCAACGCCAATGGGCCGCATTCTCGTAGCAGACGATCACGATTCACTCCGCCGCGGCATCGTGCGGGCGCTCACCGACGCGCGTCACGAAGTCGACGAGGCGGCCAACGGCAACATCGCGATCGAAAAGCTGCACGAAGGGCAGTACGACGTCATCCTGAGCGATCTCAAGATGGGCGGCAGCGACGGCATGGACGTGCTTCGTACCGCGAAATCGATGCACCCCACCACGGCCGTGATTCTGATGACCGCCTTCGGGTCGATCCACACGGCTGTGGAAGCGATGCGGGTGGGCGCGTTCGACTTCGTCCAGAAGCCGTTCGAGATCGAGGAGATGGAGCTCAAGGTCGAAAAGGCCATCGAGCACCGGCGCCTCAAGCACGAGATCGAGTACCTGCGGAACACGCAGCAGGACATCTATGACTTCGACCGGATCGTCGGCGCGAGCGGCGCGCTGCAATCGGTGCTGGACATCGTGAAGAAGGTGGCCAAGAGCAACACGACCGTGCTCATTCGCGGTGAAACGGGCACCGGCAAGGAATTGATCGCCGGCGCCATCCACCACAACTCGCTTCGCTCGGCGCGAAACTTCGTCAAGGTGAACTGCGCGGCCCTGCAGGAAAACCTGCTCGAATCGGAGCTCTTCGGCCACGAGAAGGGCGCCTTCACCGGCGCCGACAAACAGCGCGTCGGGCGGTTCGAGCAGGCCGACGGCGGCACGTTGTTCCTCGACGAAATCGGGGACATGAGCGCGAACACCCAGGCCAAGATCCTGCGCGTCCTGCAGGAGCACGAATTCGAGCGCCTGGGCGGCACGCGCACGCTGCGCGTCGACGTCCGGCTCATCGCGGCCACCAATCGCAACCTTCCGCAGATGGTCGCGAGCGGGCAGTTCCGCGAGGACCTCTACTACCGCCTCAATGTTGTCTCGATCGAAACTCCGCCGTTGCGGGACCGCAAGGAAGACATCCAGGCGCTGGCGACGTTCTTCCAGCGACGCTTCGCCGGTGAGCTGAAGAAGCGTGTCGACGGCTTCTCGAGCGACGCGCTCAAGCTGTTGATGCGCTACAACTGGCCGGGCAACATCCGGGAGCTGGAGAATGCCATCGAGCGCGGCGTGCTGCTCACCGAGGGTCCGAGCCTCACGGCCATTGATTTGCGACTGGGTGAGCTGTCGACCACGACGGCGTCCGGCGAGGCGACGCGGGTGGTGAAGATCCCGCCGACCGGCATCGCGCTCGAGGAGATCGAGCGGCAGGCGATCGTCGAGGCGCTGAAGATGTCGAACTGGGTCCAGAAGGATGCGGCGGAGCTGCTCTCCATCAGTCCGCGCGTCATGAACTACAAGATCAAAACGCTCGGCATCGACTACTCGCGGGGCGGGCGCCGGCCGGCGCTCCAGGAGGACGAATACGCAACGCGTTAGCTAGCGGCGCTTACGCCTTCGGATGCGACTTCCTGTACGCATCCATCAGTTGCGTGGTGTTGACGTGCGTGTAGCGCTGGGTGGTGCTGAGCCGCGAGTGTCCCAGGAGCTCCTGGATCGACCGCAGATCGGCCCCGCGCTGCAGGAGGTGGGTGGCGAACGAGTGGCGCAAGGCGTGCGCGCTGATCCCGAATCGTGTACTGCACTGCGCCACGCACGTCCTGACGAGCCTGTCGACACTCCGCGTTGACAGGCGTCCTCCCTGGTAATTGAGGAACAGGGGGTCGGCTTTCCGTCTCGTGTCCGCCCGGGTTGCCCGCCGGAGCCTTGTCGACGTCGGGCTTGTCCGCCGAAGCCCTGGCGAAGGCGGGAGCCCCGCCTCCGCGATGGCTGCCCAGTCCTTGAGCCACGCGCGGATGGCCGCTTCGGTCGTGCGGTTGAACGGCACGATCCGCTCCTTCCCCCCCTTGCCAAGCACGCGCACGATCCGGCTCGAGAGGTTCACGTCGTCGATGTTCAGTCCGACGAGCTCGCTCAGCCGAAGCCCCGAGGCGTAGAACAGTTCGAGAATCGCCCGGTCACGGCGCCCGAGCGGTTGACTCGCATCGGGCACGTCGAGGAGCTTCGTCATTTCCCCTTCGCCGAGATGCGCGGGCAGGCGCTGCTCACGCTTGGGTGTGCCGACGAGCGAGGCCGGGTCGCCGTCGAGCGCGCCTTCACGCCGCAGGTAGCGCCCGAACGTTCGAAGCGCCGCCAGTTTGCGCGCGGCGGACGAGCGGGCATTGCCCTGTTTCTGCAGGTCGCCGAGAAACGCGCGGATGTTCAGGTGCGAAAAATCGGTGGGCTCGAGGTCGGGGCGCTTTCTGCCCGTGTGCCGCGCGAGAAACATGAGGAACTGCGACAGGTCGCTCTCATACGCGCGCACGGTATGCGCCGACGCGTTCTCGTTGAGCGCGAGGCGTTCGAGGAATGTGCGGACGTGCTCTCTCATGGTGCCAGCGCCTCGGGCCCCACCTGATCTCCGGGCGTGCCCGACTCCATCCAGGCCTGAAGATGCGCCAGCGCCCGCGTCGACAGGCGCTCATTCCGCTCAGCCTTCTTTTTCGGCACCCGTGGCCCCCCCTCTTCACGGACGAGCGGCGGGATGATCCCGAAGGTGATGTTGCTCGGTTGATAGTGTTTCGGGTTGGCGTGCGATACGTAATAGGCCAGCGCCCCGATGGCGGTCGTCCGCGGCGCTGCGGTCGGCTCGCGACCCTGGGCACGCGCGGCGGCGTTTCGTCCTGCCATCAGGCCGGAGGCTGCGGACTCGACGTAACCCTCGACCCCGGAAATCTGTCCGGCAAAAAACAGATCGTCCCTGCCGCGCATCTGCCAGGTGTCGCGCAGCACCGTCGGTCCGTTGATGTAGGTATTGCGGTGGATCATGCCGAACCGGACGAACTCCGCCTGCTCGAGTCCTGGAATCAGCCGCAGGACTCGCGCCTGCTCACTCCACTTCATCTGGGTCTGGAAGCCGACCAGACTGAAGTGCGATGCGGCGAGGTTATCCTGACGCAATTGCACGGCGGCGTAGGCCTCGCGTCCGGTTTTCGGATCGATGAGGCCGACCGGTTTCATCGGCCCGAACCGCAGCGTGTCCACACCGCGCGACGCCATCACTTCGATCGGCAGGCATCCCTCGAAGAATTTCGGGTCGTCGAATTCGTGGAGCGAGGTCTTTTCTGCCGACATCAGCGCCTCGTAGAACCGCGCGTAGTCGTCTGCGGTGAACGGGCAGTTCAAATAGTCGCCTTCTCCGTCATCCACCCCACAAACGGGGACAGCCACCAATTCCGGCGGGCAGGTCAATTGGTGGCTGTCCCCTTCACCTGGGGTCAATTGGTGGCTGTCCCCTTCGTTTGAGGTCAAATGGTGGCTGTCCCCTCGGAGACTGCGGCCCCACCGGGACGCACGGAACACCTTGCTCCGATCGATCGACTCGGCGAGAACGATCGGGCTGATGGCGTCATAGAAATACAAGTGGTCGCCACCCACCAGCGCCGCGATCGCGCGCGACAACGCGTCGGACGTCAACGGACCGGTGGCCAGGATCACCGGGCCATCGAGCCCGTCCGGTACCTGCTGGATCTCTTCGCGGCGGATCGTGATGAGGGGGTGGGACAACAGCGCGCGCGTCACTTCGTCAGAAAACTTCTCACGATCGACGGCGAGCGCCGCCCCCGCGGGCACCCGCGCGACCTCGGCGGCGCGCATGACGAGCGATCCAAGCCGCCGCATCTCTTCCTTCAGCAGGCCTACGGCGTTATCAAGCTTGTCGCCACGGAAGGAGTTGCTGCAGACCAGCTCGGCGAGCCCGTCAGTCTTGTGAACAACGGTAGGACGCACCGGCCGCATCTCGTAGAGCGTGACGGGCACGCCCAGGGAGGCGGCTTGCCACGCCGCCTCGCTGCCGGCCAGTCCGCCACCGATGATGTGAATCATGGGTTACGCGGAAGCGAGCTCCTCCGACCGGACGTACGAACACTCCTCGTTGTTGCAGATCAACTGGCGGCCGTGCTTCTTGGTGATCTTCTCGACCAGGAACGGCGCGCTGCAGGACGGGCAGACCTCCAGGATCGGACGATTCCACAGCGTGAAATCACAGTCCGGATAGTTCACGCAGCCATAAAACACCTTGCCGCGGCGTGACTTGCGTTCGACGACGTCGCCGCCGTCCTTGGGACAGAGCACGCCCGTGGACTTCTGCTTGACGTACTTGCAGTTCGGATAATTCGTGCACGCCGTGAACCCACCGAACCGTCCCTGTTTGATGACGAGGTTCGACTCGCACTTCGGGCACTTCTCGTCGAGGATCTGGTCCGGCTTGGCCGCCGTCATCCCCTGCTTGGTCGTGATGATCTTGCGCGTGGTCTTGCACTCGGGGTAGCCCGTGCACGCCAGGAACTGTCCGAAGCGTCCGCGCTTGACCGCCATGGGCTTGCCGCAGTTCTCGCACGCTTCTTCGATCCCTTCACCCTCGGCGCCCGCTTCCACGGTCTCGAGCTCGCGGGTGTTTTCGCACTCGGGATACGCGCTGCAGGCCAGGAACAAGCCGAACTTCCCGGCCTTCATCACCATCGGGTTGCCGCACTTGTCGCAATCGACCGTGGGATCCGGCGGCACCCCTTCCTTGAAGTTCGGCATCAACTTCTTGGCTTTGTCGAGGTCCTTCGAGAACTTCTTGTAGAAGTTCGTCAGGGTCGACTTGTAGGTGTCGGTGCCTTCTTCGATCTTGTCGAGGTCTTCTTCGAGCTCCCGCGTGTAGTTCACGTCGAGGATGTCGTCAAACGCCGGGCTGAGCAGCCGGTCGACCAGCATCCGTCCGAGCACGGTCGGCTTGAACCGCGCCTCGATCTTGTTCACGTAGTCCCGTGCCTGGATCACGCCGATGATCGAGGCGTACGTGCTCGGGCGGCCGATGCCGTTTTCTTCCATCGCCTTCACGAGCGTCGCCTCGCTGTAGCGCGCGGGGGGCTGGGTGAACTTCTGCTCGGGCGTCAGCGACTTCAGGTCGAGACGGTCCCCTTCCGACAAGGCCGGCAGGACCCCCGAGCCGTCGTCATCGTCAGCCATTGCCGCGTCGGGGCCGGGGCCTTCGGTGCGCACCTCCGGAATGTCGCGCTCGTAGACGGCCAGCCATCCCGCGAACTTCGGGACCGACCCCTTCACGCGGAACAGGTAGTCGGCCGCGGTGATATCGACCGTCGTGTCGTCGAAGATGGCCGGCGGCATCTGCGAGGCGACGAATCGGTTCCAGATCAGGCGGTAGAGGTAGTACTGGTCGGGCGACAACAGCGCCCGGACCGCCTCCGGGTCGTACTGCATGGACGTCGGGCGGATCGCTTCGTGCGCATCCTGCGCGTCTTTCTTCGTCTTGTAGGCGTTCGGCTTCTCGGGCACGAAATCCGGCCCGAACTTCTGGCCGATGTGCTCGCGCACATCGATGATCGCCTGCTCCGATACGCGCGTCGAATCCGTGCGCATGTACGTGATGAGACCGACCGCGCCTTCTCCAGGAAGCTCGATCCCCTCGTAGAGCTGCTGCGCGATCATCATCGTCTTCTTCACGGGGAAGCGTGATGCCTGCTGCAGCTTGCTCGTGATGTATGGGGGGACCGCGCTCTTCTTTCGTTCCTTCGTCGAAACGGAGCTGACCACCCAGCTCGCCGCGTGCAGGTCGGCGAGGATCGTGTCGGCTTCTTCCTTGTTCCCGACCTTGATGTTGGATCCGGACTTCTTGAGCAGCCGCGCATCGAACTCCGGCGGGACCGGCCCGGCGAGCCGCGCCGTCATGTTCCAGTACTCCTCGGCGACGAATGCTTCGATCTCCCGCTCGCGGTCGCAGACCAGCTTCAACGCGACCGACTGCACGCGGCCCGCGCTGAGGCCGCGGCGGACCTTGTCCCAGAGCAGCGGGCTGATCTTGTAACCGACCAGTCGATCGAGCACACGGCGCGCCTGCTGCGCGTCGACCATCTGCTTGTTGATCGTCGTGGGATGCTCGAGCGCCGCGAGCACACCCTTCTTCGTGATCTCGTTGAACATCAGCCGGCGGATTTTTTTCTTGTTGGCAGTGCCGAACTCCTCGGCAATGTGCCAGCCGATGGCTTCCCCTTCACGGTCAGGGTCGGTCGCGATGAAGATGTCGTCCACCCCCTTCGCCCCGTCCTTGAGCTCCTTGAGAACCTTCTTCCGGCTCGCAATGACCTCGTAGGTGGGCTCGAACCCCTCGTCGACGTCCACGCCGAGCTTGCTCTTCGGAAGGTCGCGGACATGCCCCATCGAGGCGATGACCTTGTAGTTCTTGCCGAGATATTTGTTGATGGTTTTCGCCTTTGCCGGCGACTCCACCACGACCAATGCCTTTGCCATAACTGTGACCTACGTTACCAGAACCGGTCGCTCAGACGGCTCCCACCCCGGCGAGACGCATGAATCGTCCGCCGGAAGGGGTGTCGATCTGTCCAAGCAGTTGCAGCTCCATGAGCCGCGGGAGCAGTTTCGAGGCGGCCAAATCCCGGTGAGATCGACCAGTTCGTCCAGTCCGTAGGTCTCACCAGCCTGCATTCTGGACAGTATGGGATCGCCGCTCAGGGACTTCCGGGGCTTTATCGGGTCGGATGAGGGCAGGGACCATCCCAGTTCATCAAGAATATCGTCCGCAGTCTCGATGATCTTTGCCCCGTCCTTCAACAGGCTGTGGGATCCGCGGTTCCGGCCGCTGAGAATATTGCCAGGGACCGCCATGACGTCGCGCCCCTGCTTCAGGGCACAGGCTGCGGTAATCAGCGATCCGCTCTTCTCTGAGGCTTCGACGACGACCGTGCCGAGCGAGATCCCGCTGATGATCCTGTTGCGCAGGGGAAAATGCTCGGCCAGCGGCGGTGCGCCTGGCCCTAACTCGCTGAGCAGTAACCCGTTGGCGGAAATCGTCCGGCTGAGGCGACATGTTCGCCCGGGTAGATCCGGTCCAGACCGGAGCCCAGGACCGCAATCGTGGGACCGCCCGCGTCGAGGGATCCCTCGTGAGCGGCTGAATCAACTCCCCGGGCGAGGCCACTCACCACGACGATACCCCGTCCGGCCAGCTCAGCGGCCAAACGGCGCCCGACCTGAAGCGCGTAAGGAGTCGCGGCGCGCGAGCCCACAATGGCGACCGCCGGACGGCCCAGGACCTCCAGGGAGCCCCTGGTCCAGAGCACGGGGGGAGGGTCGGTCGTGCACGCGAGCAGGGCCGGGTAGCGCGGATCGGAGGAGGGAATCGGCACCATCCCCAGACCAGGTGCGGCCGCCATGGCGGCGTGTGCGGCGGCGAGAGCCGCGTCCGCCAGCGCGTGTCGGTCGGCGCCCTGCACGCGCAACGCATCCAGAAGGAGATTCAGATCGACGTCCGGGCGGGATTGACGGAGCTGATGGAAAACGGAGGCGGCCTTCAGCCTGGAGACCGAAAGCATGGAAACGGCGATCGCGGACAGAAGGTCCATGGCGGATCCTCGCGTTCGCCTGGGCGAACGTAGCCTGGCGGCCAGACCCCCTGTCCACATTATAGAGGACGGATCGTCGCCCCTGAAGGGGACAGCCACCATTGCCGTAACTGTTGCAGCGGAAATGGTGGCTGTCCCCTTCAGGGGGGTGGTACGTCCATTGCTCAGGTTCGGAGAGGCGACTCCTTCGGGAAATCAGTTGCGAGCCATGGAACGCGTGACTATAGTGAATTTACTAGCGATGTTTTTCCGCGCTCTTGCACTGCTCGCGGCAATCCTGGCCTTCGCGCCACCGGCCAGCGCGGACGCCCGCTCGGACTCCAAAGCACAAGTCGAATTCGGCATCAAGGTCGCGCAGAACGGCCTGTGGAAAGAAGCCACGTACCGCTGGGAAAAAGCGGTGCAGCTCGACCCCACCTACGCGCAGGCGTGGAACAACCTCGCCATTGGTTACGAACACGACGGCCGCTTCGACGACGCCGACAAGTCCTATCAGCGGGCGCTGAAACTGGATCCGAAAAGCGTCGCGATCCGCCAGAACTACGATCTCTTCAAAGAAATCAATGACCGCACGAAGCGCCGCCGCGATCGCTAGCCTCGCGTTGCTCAGCGCGACGGGCTGCACCAATTTTTATGAGGTGCCGATCGAAACGCCGATCCAGGCGAAGCTCGACGTGTCCGCCTTCCGCCGTGTGCTCGTCGCAGGATTCATCTCCGGTGGCAGCGACGACGTCGACGCGAACATGGAGACGGTTCGCCTCCTCCGCAGCCAGCTGAGGAGCAAGACGAACCTTCGCATCATCGAAGCCGAACCGCTCCCACTCGTCCAGCTCGCGGGGGAACAGGCAGCAAAGACCGCGGCGGCGCCGGCGGCAACCCCCGCCCCCGAGACACCGGCCACGCCCGGCGCGCTTCCCGCCACCCCACCGGCGGCCCCGGCAGGCGAGGAAGCCAAGAGCCCCACGAGCAAGGAGGGCTCGACGGTTCGAACCAAGAAGGACCTCGAGAAGTTCGACCGGATCTTTGCTGACGCGGCGTTCTGGAAAAAACTGGGCGAGGAGTACGAGAGCCCGCTGATCGTGACCGGGACGGTGATGTTCACGCCGCAGCAGACATCCGGCTTCGTCAATGAGCAGCGCGAGGTGTACGACCAGCTGGGTCGCCGCCAGGTCATCCCGACCCGCACGTACAAAGAACGCAAAGGCTTCGTGCTCGAACCGAAGTTCGTGTTCATCGACGGCCGCACCGGAGCGACGATTTACTCGGAAACCTATCGCCGCGAAGTGCTCTATTCTTCGCAGCAGACGACACCAGCCCTCGCGTCATACTTCGAGCTGATGGACCAGCTCCTTCCAGATTTTCTCGGCGCTTTGAGCACCCAGAAGATCCGCGGAACCCGCATCCTGCTCAGGTAGGCCCGCCCCTGTAGGCCCGACCCTCAGGTCGGGCGACCGTCTCCCGGTTGCCGTGCCATAGGTCGGCGTGTTACCCTTATTCCTTTGCACTGAGCGATTAAGGCCGCGCTGTGAGGCTTTGTGCGGCGTGTCCGCCGTAGCCTTTGGCGTAGGCGAGAGGGTGAGGAAAGTGTTCGCAATCATTCAGAGCGGCGGCCGGCAGTTGAAGGTCGTTCCCGGCACCGTTGTGACCGTCGACCGCATCCATGCCGAAGCAGGGACCGAGGTCGCTATCGACCGCGTCCTGTTCCTGGAGAAGGATGGCGGAGAAATGCTCGCGGGCGCGCCGTTTGTCGCCAATGCCAAGGTTCTCGGCGTGGTTGACGGCGAAGAGCGCGGCCCCAAGATCCGCGTGTTCAAGAAGCGTCGCCGCAAGGGGTATCGCAAGACGACCGGGCACCGCACAACCTACACGCGCATCCGCGTGACCGGTATCGAGGTCTAGCCATGGCTACAAAAAAGGGTCAGGGAAGCTCCAGGAACGGCCGCGACAGTAATTCGCAGCGGCTGGGCGTCAAGCAGTTCGACGGCAATCTCGTCAGCGGGGGCTCGATTCTCGTGCGCCAGCGCGGCCGAAAGTTCAGCCCTGGCCTCAACGTCGGTCTTGGCAAGGACGACACGTTGTTCGCCAAGGTCACCGGCCGTGTGAAGTTTGCCGATCACGGCGCCCACGGGCGCACCATCAGCATCGTCCCGGCTGAAGCGAAAGCCGAGTAATTCACGCTCCGCGTACGTAGTGCAGGGCTTGCGTACGTAGCGCAGGGCTTCAGCCCTGCCGGGGTACCGTCGCCCTGAACGGCTGCACTACGTCCATCAGATGTTTGTAGATGAAGTAGAGATCCACGTGGCCGCCGGACACGGCGGCCGCGGAGCGATGAGCTTCCGCCGGGAAAAATTCGTCCCCCGAGGCGGCCCGAACGGAGGCGATGGTGGACCGGGCGGCTCGGTGTACCTCGTCGCCCACGCCAACCTCAATACCCTCCTCAATTTTCGTTTCCAGAAGATTTTCGAAGCGGGCCGAGGCGCGCACGGTGAGGGCTCGAACCGCACCGGCAAGACCGGCTCGGACATCGAGCTGCTCATCCCGATCGGCACGATCATCTACGAAAAGCGCGGCGACGAGTACGTCAAGGTTGCCGACCTCGCGACGGAGGGGGCACGCCTCCTCATTGCCAAGGGGGGGCTCGGCGGTCATGGCAACTCGACCTTCGCCACCTCCACCAATCGCGCGCCGCGCAAGACGCAACCGGGCTTGCCCGGTGAGGAAAAAGATCTCAGGCTCCATCTCAAGCTCCTGGCCGACGTTGGCCTCGTGGGCTTCCCGAACGCCGGCAAGTCGACGCTGATCTCCCGCATTTCCGCCGCGCGTCCCAAGATCGCCGATTACCCGTTCACCACGCTCGTGCCAAACCTCGGCGTCGTCGGACTCACCGATGACCGCAGCTTCGTGGTCGCCGATGTACCCGGGCTCATCGAAGGGGCGCATTCGGGCCATGGGCTCGGTCACCGCTTCCTCAGCCACCTCGAGCGGACTAAGGTGCTCGTGCATCTCGTGGACGTCTCGTCGGTCAGTGGACGCGACGCCGTGGAGGACTACGAAATCATCAAGCGCGAGCTCGAGCTGTTCCCCGGGCGCGACGCGACCGGCGAACGGCTCGCCGAGAAACCGGTCCTCGTCGCCGCTAACAAGATCGATGCGCTCGACGAGCCGGAACGGCTCGACCGGCTGCGCGAGCATTTGCTCACGCAGGGGGTTCCGCTCTACCCTGTGTCTGCTGCGGCCGGCGAAGGGTTGCCGGCGCTGCTCGAAGCGGTGTGGCGCGAAGTCGCCGCGGCGCGCGACACGACGGTCTCGATGTCCGTGGACACTGACGCCAACCTTCTCCCTGAATGAACGCGGCCGCTCGCATCGGCATCCTCGGGGGCACGCTCGATCCGATTCACTTCGGTCATCTGGACACGGCGCTTGCCGCACGCGAAGCGCTCGGCCTCGATCAGGTCATCGTCATGCCCTCGCGAGTGCCTCCGCACCGGTCCCAGCAGCCTTTCGCGTCACCGTTCCATCGGTTTGCCATGGCGGCGCTGGCCGTCAACGATGTCGAGGGTCTGAGCGTCAGCGATATCGAGCTCACGACTCCTGGCCCGTCCTACACGGCCGACACACTGGTCCGCATACGCGAGGCGCTTGGCCTTCAGGCGTCGCAGGTTTTCTTCATCACAGGCGCCGACGCATTTGCAGAAATTGAAACGTGGAGCCGGTTTCCCGACGTTCTGCACCTGGCGAACTTCGTTGTGGTCTCCAGGCCAGGCGTATCCGTTGCGACGCTCAGGCAGCGCCTTCCCACTCTGAAGAACCGCATGCGTCTTCCGCTTCGACGCACGACGCCCGATGCGGCGGGGGTCGAAACCTCAATCTTTCTGGTGGATGCGCCGACGACGGACGCCTCCTCGACGGAGATCCGTCGCCGCCTTCGGGCCGCGCTCCCGCTTCACGGTCTCGTTCCCGCGGCGATCGAGCACCATATCCGGCAGCACGATCTCTACGTGCACCAGCCGCTCACCACTTCCACGGCGGACCATTTGCATGGCTAAAACTGACGCGAAGACAACGAACGTGACCACGGAGCGAGCGCGCGTGAAGGTCCGGCGGGCCTCAGCGGACTCCCCCGACAAAAACGACAAGACCGAGAAGAACGGCAAGAAGGCGAAGCGTGGAAAGAAGCTCACGGCCGAAGTGTCGAAGGCGGTGCGGGCTGCCCTCGACAAGAAAGCCATGGACGTCGTCGTGCTCGATCTGCGCGAGGCGCCCGCGTTCACTGATTTCTTCATCCTGTGTTCAGGCAACAGTCAACGGCAGGTGAAGGCCATCGCCGACGCCGTGGAAGAGGCGCTCCGCGCCGGAGGCGTGCGCCCGTCGCATGTCGAGGGGTACGACCGCGCCGATTGGATCCTGATGGACTTCTTCACCTTCGTCGTGCACGTGTTTACGCCGCAGACACGGACCTTCTACTCCCTGGAGCGGCTGTGGGGAGATGCCGAGCGGATCGAAGTCAACGACGACCCGGCGAGCGAGAAAACCCCGCGCGCCTAGGAACGGGACGGCGGGCGTGACGGCGGAACGCCTGATGGCCCGCTGCGCCGACGCGGCGATGGCGGTGGTCTTCGCGCCCTCCTGTGCGGCGTGCCTACAGCCGCTCGACTTTCCTTCACGGGGCGCCGTCTGCCAGGCCTGCTGGGCCGCCGTCCGTCCCCTCAGCGATCCTCTCTGCGACACGTGCGGTGATTCACTGCCGTCATGACGATCCGAAGGCGCCGACACGCGCCAGTGCATACGCTGCCGGCGGCTCCCTCGAATCGTCACCTGTGCACGGGCTATCGCACCCTACGAAGGATCCCTGCGCGACATCCTTCACGCGCTCAAGTACAGGGGGCGACGGTCCGTTGCTCGTCCCCTGGGGCGCCTGATGGCCGCCTCAGGCAACGGTGTGCTCGAGGGCTCCAATTTCGTCGTGCCCGTGCCCCTGCATTTCGTCCGCCGGTATCAGCGCGGCTTCAACCAGGCCAGGGAACTGGCGGTTCACGTCGGGCCGCCCGTGCTCGACGCGTTGCGACGGACGCGTGCGACCGCCACGCAGACCGACCTGCCGGAAGCGGAGCGTCACCGTAACGTCCGCGATGCGTTCGCTGTTCCGGGTGTCGTTCGGGCGCGCCTGCGTGATGCGGTGGTGGTGGTGATTGACGATATCAGCACGACCGGCGCAACGCTCGACGCCTGCGCCCGTGTGTTGCTCGCCGCGGGGGCGCGCGAGGTGCGCGCGCTTACGGCAGCGCGAGCAGCGTCGAAACTGCCCTGATGACGTCGGCCGATACAGCCGCCTTCGGCCGCTCCCCCTCGACACGGGTCCAACCGGACTGTTCGCTCTGCCGGCGGTAGCTCTCCCGGACGCGTGACAGCAGGGCGAGGTCGCGCTCGTACCGGTCGCGGTTGGATGACTTGCGCCGCACCGCGGTTTCAGGCGCGATGTCGAGGACGATCGTGAGATCCGGGCGCGGCAGGAACCGCTGGATCTCGGCAAGCCACGCGAGGTCGAGCCCTTGCGCCTCGCCGTAGGCGATGCTCGACGCGAGGTAACGGTCGCAGACGATCACCGTGCCTGCGGCGAGCAGTGATTCGAGCGTCTGCCGATGCTCGTACCGGTTTGCCACGTACAGGAGCTGCAGCGTGTCGGCGGCGTACTCGCGCTCGCCGTGAAGCGCGCGCGATATCTCACCGCCGATCGCCGTGGCGTAGTCGGGGAATGACAGCAGCCGCGTGGCGCGGCCGATCGACGCGACATGGTCCCTGAGCCCTTCCGCCTGGGTCTGCTTGCCACTCTGGTCGAGCCCTTCGAAGGCGATGAGGAGCCCGCGCATCGCTAGGTTTCGAGCGCCAGAAGGTCGTCGATCGTCTGGCGACGGCGGATCACGCTCCAGCGGCCGTCGTCCACGAGGACCTCGGGCGACAGGCCTCGACGGTTGTAGTTCGACGCCATCACGGCGGCGTAGGCCCCGGTATCCCGGATCGCCATCAGGTCTCCGACCTCTGGCCTCGCCAGCTGCCGATCCTTCCCAAGCGTGTCGCTGCTCTCGCAGAGCGGGCCGACGACATCGCAGAGGACATGTGCGCCGGCGCCAGCCTCCACGGCTTCAATCGCGTGATACGCGCCATACAGCATGGGGCGCATCAGCTCGGTCATCCCGGCGTCCAGGATGACGAACAGCTTTCCGCCCGGCTGGTCCTTCACGTCAACCACGCGAGACACGAGCACGCCGGCAGGGGCGACGATGTTGCGACCCGGTTCGAGGACCAGGTGGAGTCCTGAGTTCTGTACGACCGGAAGCAGCGCATCGGCATACTCCTGCGCCGTCGGCACGGGGGAGCCGTCGTACGACACCCCCAGGCCGCCGCCAAGGTCGACGTGGTCTATCTCGACCCCGACGTCGCGCAGCTCGCGGGCCAGCGCAACGATCGCCTCCCCGGCGGTTCGCAGGGGCTGCAGATCGGTGATCTGCGATCCCACGTGGATATGAAGCCCGACGATGGCCACGCCGCTCGAGCCGGCGAATCGCCGGCAGAGATCTTTGACGGCCGCGATCGGCATGCCGAACTTGTTCGTCTTGAGGCCCGTCGAGATGTGGGGGTGGCTCTTCGCGTCGATGTCGGGGTTCACCCGGAGCGCCACTCGCGCGCGTGTGTCCTTGGCGGAAGCGATCGCGTCGATGCGTTCGATCTCGCCGGACGACTCGGCATTGATCGTCATGACGCCCAGGTCGATCGCCTGCGCGAGCTCGGCGGGGGTCTTCCCGACACCTGTGAACACGATCTGGGGTGGAATGAACCCCGCCCGCAGGGCCACGTCGATCTCGCCCCCCGAGTTCGCGTCCGCGCCGGCGCCCAGCGACCGCAGCAGCCGCGAGATGGCCAGCGTGGAGTTCGCCTTCAGGGCGTAGTGGAGTGAGTGGGGGTAGGCGCCAAACGCGTCGTCAATCGCGCGATACCGCTCGATGATCGTCGCTGCGCTGTAGACGTAGACGGGGGTGCCTTCGGCCGACGCGATGCCTGTGAGCGACACGCCGTCACATGTCAGGCTGCCCTGCTGTCGAAAAAATCCTGTCACGATGAGCTCATATCTTATCGGTTTATCGGCTCATCGGCTCATCGGCCCATCGGTCCATCGGTCCATCGGTCTGATGGCATCCGGGTTCCTTGGCACCGCGGCACGCCGTTTGGTATCATGCCGATGGTTTCCCGCCAGAAGTTACAGATGACGCATGTCCGTTGATGTTCGCGCCGCGCAACCGGCGACACCCGACAGCCTCATCGAGAAGTGTCTCAGCGGTGATCAGGTGGCGTGGGAGGCGATCGTCCGCCAGAACTGGCGGAAGGTATTCAACGTCGCCTACAAGTTCGTGGGCAGGCACGAGGAAGCGGAAGATCTTACTCAGGACATCTTCCTCAAGATTTTCAAGGCGCTGGCGACCTTCGACCGGCGCGCGAATTTCCAGACCTGGATCGTCAGTATCAGCCGCAACCTGTGCATCGACCATTACCGCAGCGTGCGCAAGGAGCGTCAGACGATGGCGCGGGACGTGGACACGGCCGACCTGCAACCGGCATCGCGCGATCGAACACCGTATGCGGCGGCCGAGCACCAGGACCTGCGGGAGATGCTGAAGCAGGCGCTCCACACGTTGCCGGTGAGCCTTCGGACGGCGGTGGTGTTGCGGGACCTTCAGGAGTTGTCGTATCAGGAAATCGCCGACCGCCTCGAGTTGCCTGAGGGCACGGTCAAGTCACGCATCAATCGGGGTCGACACGAGCTCGCCCGGCAGCTGAAACGGCTGCAGGATAAACAACCGGCAATGGGCCGCCGACGCGGAGCACCCGCGCGGACGGCAGGCCGGCGTTCCGGAGCGTCCGAATGAATCTCAATACTGAACACGCCAACGGCCTCGCGATCGTCCGCGTCGGCGAATCCCGGCTGATGTACCCGTTGCTGTCCGAGTTCTCCACGGTCGTCACCCAGTTGATCGCCGCCGGAGAGCGCAAGGTCATCGTGGACCTCAGCGCCGTCGGCTATGTCGACAGCGCGACGATCGGCTGCCTGATGGACCTGTACCGCCAGGCCGCCGCGGCCGGTGGCGCCCTCAAACTCGCTGGCGTGCAGAAGCGCGTCGAGACGATGCTGACGATGACCGGCGCGCAGAATTTCATCGAGGTGCACCCCGATGAGCCGAGCGCCGTCAAAAGCTTCGGAGCGTAGGCCATGCGCACGATCAAACTGACGAACGGCGCGGGAGTGGAACTCGACGGCGATCTCCTGAAGGTGCTCGAAACGCTGTACCTGGAGGTGACCGCGAAGCGGGAGCTCGATCACTCCTTCGAGGACACCGTCCGGGAGATCCAGGGCGTGATCGACCAGATGACCGACGGCGAGCGCCGTCAGTATCTGTCGGAGAGCCTCTTTCTGAACTTCGTGTCCTACGAGAACGAGCGTCTCGGCGCCTACATGAAGAAGCTGACGCGGAAAGCGTAGCCACCCTGTCTCTCAACTATCTCGCCACCCGGTTCACCTGCTCGTGGCCGTGGAGCACGATGACGCTGCTCTGCGACGGCAGACTCGTGTGCGGGTGTGCGGACCCCTACGGCAAGCGCGTGCTCGGCGATGCCCGAACCGAGTCCGTCTCGGCTGTATGGACCGGCGAGACCGCGGCGGGCCTGCGGACCGCCATCAACGGCGGCGGGTCGAAGTTCTGCGGCGATTGTCCGCTGAAGCTGCCCCTCGCGAAAGATCAACAGCCCCCGCAGCGCGGCGTCGACGTGGGCTCGCTCCCCTCCCGGCTCTATGTGGAATGCACGGCCGCGTGCAACATCTCGTGCGCCCAGGCGTGCTGCGCGCCCGAGACGGGCATCACGCGGACCCGGCAGGCCGGGATGCTGAACTTCGATCTGTTCACGCGCGTCATTGACGAGGCCGGACCTTCGCTCGCCCGTGTCGACTTCTTCAACTATGGCGAGGCGTTCCTCCACAAACGGGCGATCGAGATGTGCGAGTACATCAAGGCGCGCTTCCCGCACATCTACCTGTATTCGAGCACCAATGGCCTCGCGTTCACCGAAGAGAGTGCTGCCCGGCTGGTCCACTCGGGGATCGACGAGATCACGTTTTCGATCGACGGGGCAACCGCCGAGAGCTACGTCAAGTACCGGCAGCGGGGCGATTTCGCGAAGGCCATGCGGAACCTGGCGGCCGCCGCACGAGCCAAGCGGGACTCGGGCCGCGACATCCCCTTCATCAACTGGCGCTACATCCTTTTCACGCACAACGATTCCGACGAGGAGATGGACCTCGCTCGCAGGATGGCTGCCGATCTCGGCATCGATCGCCTGTGCTGGGAGCTCACCGATCACCCCGAGGACATGTTTTCGCGACGGTTCGTGAAAGGCAGCGCAGAGCTGGAGGCCATTCGTCACGAGATCTGGGACGCGAATAATCTCGGAAACGCGATCCCGGGAGCCACGCCGCGCGCGGAAATCACGGTCGGTGGCACGCTGCGGGGCCTGCCCCTCGTCTCACGCCGTGGCCGCAAGACGACGATCCACACCCGCGTGACCAACGCGTCGAGCCGCGCGTTCCCCGCGCAGGCGAGCTACGGACGGCGTCTTGTGCGCCTCGGCGCGCAGCTCTGCTCCGCCGACGGCACGCTCATCAACCGCGACTACGAGCGGGCCTGGCTGCCCGCGAGCCTGCCCGGCGGCGGCGCGACCGACATCCCCATCACGATCACGGCGCCGGACGCGCCGGGCCGGTACGCACTGAAATTCGATATGGTGTCGGAAGGGATTGACTGGTTCGAGGCCTGCGGCTCGCCCACAACGACGAAGACGCTGCTCGTGATCTGACCGTACGTGCCCACGCCCGGCCTGAAGGCCGGGCCTACAGGTGTGTGAAGAGTAGGCCCGACCTTCAGGTCGGGCGTGTCTGATTAATTGGCCAACCGTGCCGCCGCGCCGAGGGCCTTCGTCGCGGGCAGCATGATCGATTCGGGATCCGCTGGCGCTTCGATCAGCTTCCACGCGTCACGTTCTTCGAGAATCTTCGCCGCAAAGGCCGTATGCAGGGCGTGCCCCCCCCGGTGCGCGACGACATGGCCGATCACCGGGTGACCCACGAGCGTGAGATCCCCGATCACGTCGAGAATCTTGTGGCGGACGAACTCGTCATCGAACCGCAGGGCGTTGTTCAGCACGCCGGTCTCGCCGAGCACGATGGCGTTGTCGAGCGACCCGCCGAGTGCCAGGCCGCGCTGCCGCAACATCTCGACTTCCTTGAGGAAACCAAACGTCCGCGCCGGCGCGATGTCTTCGACAAAGCTCTCTTCGCTGATCCTCATCGTCCGCGACTGGTGGCGCAGCAGGGGATGATCGAAGCTGATGCTGTAGGTGACCTTGAGATGCTCGGACGGATAGAGCGCGATGCGCTTGTCCCCCTGCGTCAAGGAGATCGGACGCAGCACTTTCAGATAGCGCCGCGGCGCCTGGAGCTTCTTCACGCCTGCTTCGTTCAGAATCAGATGCACGAATGGCGCGGCGCTGCCGTCCATGATCGGCACTTCAGGGTGATTGAGCTCGACAATGGCGTTGTCGATGCCGAGGGCGGTCAGGGCCGCCAGCAGGTGCTCCACCGTCTCGACCGACACGGCCTCTCGCGTCAGCCCCGTCTGGTACTGGATACCACCCAGATGCGTGACGGTGGCCGGGATTTCGAGCCCCCCAAGGTCGCTGCGCTGAAAACGAATGCCATAGTCAGCCGGGGCCGGTTTGAGCGTCAGGGTGACCTTGTTGCCGGAATGCAGACCGATTCCGGTGCAGGAAACTGTGCGACGCAGTGTGCGCTGAGCGTTCATAGCCTCTCTAGCAAGTGGGGGGAACTAATCCCCCAGCTGAGCAAACTTCCAGCCAACGATATCAGGCCCGAAAACTTGGCTGTAACTAACTGATTACATTGAACTTCGATGATGTGGTGGCATGCGGTTCTTGCGGGCGACGACAACGTTTGTGGCTGTTCAGCCACAGAAGCAACATCGGCATTTGTGGCTGTTTTACCACACCATGAATCTTGTCCAAGGCTGATCATGCGCCGTCCCCTCTCAAGATGCCGCTGCTGCCGGTCGATTGAGAATCTCCGCGAGAAACTGTCCTGTAAAGGATTCTCGGCTCCTGGCCACGTCCTCAGGAGTCCCCTTCGCCACGACCCGCCCGCCTGCCTGCCCACCTTCGGGGCCGAGGTCGATCACGTAATCGGCTGACTTGATGACATCGAGGTTGTGCTCGATGATAACCACGGTGTTGCCCTGATCGACGAGCTTGTTGAGCACGTCGAGGAGCTTGTGGGTATCGGCGAAATGCAGGCCCGTCGTCGGCTCGTCGAGGATGTAGAGCGTTCGGCCCGTTCCGCGACGCGACAGTTCCTTCGACAGTTTCACGCGCTGCGCTTCGCCGCCGCTCAACGTGGTCGCCGACTGACCCAGCTGCACGTACCCCAGGCCCACGTCCTGCAACGTGCGGAGCTTGTTGGCGATCGCCGGGAAATTCTCGAGCAGCGGCAGGGCCTGGTCGACCGTCTGGTCCAGCACGTCCGCGATCGACTTGCCGCGGTATCGAATCTCGAGCGTCTCGCGGTTGTACCGGCGCCCCTTGCACTGCTCGCATGTCACGTAGACATTCGGCAGAAAGTGCATCTCGATGGCGATCACGCCGTCCCCCTGGCACTCCTCGCACCGCCCGCCCTTGACGTTGAACGAGAACCGCCCGGGACGAAATCCGCGAGCCTTGGCCTCGGGGAGCATCGCGAACAGGTCACGGATGAACGTGAAGAGGCCCGTGTAGGTCGCCGGGTTCGAACGTGGCGTACGGCCGATCGGTGACTGGTCGATCTGGATCACCTTGTCGAGCAGTTCGATGCCGTCGATGCTCGCGTGCGCGCCTGGCTCGTCGGCCGAGCGATAGAAAATTCGCGCCAGGGCCCTGTACAGGATCTCGTTGACGAGTGTCGACTTGCCTGAGCCGCTGACACCGGTCACGGTCGTCAGGACACCGAGGGGAATGCTGACGTCGATATCCTTCAGGTTGTTCTCGCGCGCACCGCGGATGACGACTTCCCCTCGCGTGATGGGCCGTCTCGAGCGAGGCGTCTGAATCGAGCGCTCGCCGCGCAGGTATGCACCCGTCAGTGAGCCGTTGCCGTCCACGAGCAGACCCGCGGGAGGCCCCTGGTAGATCACCTGCCCGCCATGCTCGCCGGCACCCGGGCCCAGATCGACGACGTAGTCCGCCGTGCGGATGGTTTCTTCGTCGTGCTCGACGACCATGACGGTATTACCCAGATCGCGAAGCCGCGCAAGCGTCGAGAGCAGGGCGCGATTATCACGCTGGTGCAAGCCGATGGACGGCTCGTCGAGCACGTACAGCACGCCCGTGAGATTGGATCCGATCTGTGTCGCCAGCCGGATGCGCTGCCCCTCGCCGCCCGACAGCGTCGCCGCGCTCCGCGCCAGCGTCAGGTATCCCACACCCACGTCGTCCAGAAAATGGAGGCGGTCGCGGATCTCGCGAAGAATGCGGCTCGCGATCAAGGCTTCACGGTCGGAGAGTTCCAGGACGTCGAACACGCGAACCGCCTCGCTGATCGGGAGGTTCACGAACTCCGAGATCGTGCGCCCCTTCACCCGCACGGCGAGGCTCTGCGACTTCAGGCGCTCACCCGTGCACGTGCGGCACGGGCGAAGCGACCGGTACGGCTCGAGGTTCTCCTGCTCGAGCCAGGTGCCCTCTTCGTAGCGCCGCCGAAGATTCGGGATGAGCCCCTCGAAGCCGGCGCCGAATGGATCCTTGTCGGCTGCCTTGGTCTTTTTCCGCGTCGTATCGTCCGCGCGCTTCGGGCCGCCGGCCCCGAAGAACACCAACTCTCGCAGTTTCCGCGGCAGACGTCGAAACGGGAGCGCGAGGTCGATACCAAACGTCCGGCTCAGGGTATTGAGCGCCTCCCGAATGAGCTTCTTGTCTCCCTTGACCCAGGCCGCGATCGCGCCGTCGGCCAGCGACAGGGACTCGTCGGGAACCAGCCGCGCCGGATCGAAGTCGTAGACGGCACCGAGCCCCTGGCAGTCCGGGCACGCACCGTGCGGAGAGTTGAACGAAAAGGCCCGCGGAGTCATCTCCGGCATGCTGACGCCGCAGTAGGTGCAGGCGAGGCGGCGGGAGAACAGGCGGTCACCCCCGTCGAGCGTGTTGATGATCACGATGTCCTCGGCGAGGCCGAGCGCGATCTCCACCGACTCGGTCAGCCGCCGTTCGATGCCGGCCTTGAGGATCACGCGGTCGACGACGACTTCAATCGTGTGATTGCGCCGGCGATCGAGCTTCAGGTCGTCGTCGAGCGATTTCATCTGGCCGTCGGCGCGGACCTTCGTGAACCCGCGGGCGCGGAGCGCAGCCAGTTCCTTCTTGAACTCACCCTTGCGTCCGCGCACGATCGGCGCCAGCACGTTGACCCGTTCGTCATTCGGCGACAGCATCACCATGTCGACGATGCGTTCGAGCGACTGGGAGGCGATGGCGCGTCCGCACAAATGGCAATGCGGAACGCCGATGTTCGCAAAAAGAAGGCGGAGATAGTCGTAGATCTCGGTGACGGTACCGACCGTGGACCGGGGATTGGATCCTGTGGTCTTCTGTTCGATGGCGATGGCCGGGGACAGCCCGTCGATCAGATCGACGTCCGGCTTTTCCATCTGCTCGAGAAACTGACGCGCGTAGGAGGAGAGGGACTCGACATAGCGCCGCTGGCCTTCGGCGTAGATCGTGTCGAAGGCGAGCGACGACTTGCCAGACCCGGACAGGCCCGTCAGTACGACGAGGCGGTCGCGCGGAATGTCGACGTCAACGTTTTTGAGGTTGTGGACGCGTGCTCCCCGCACCGCGATCCAGTCGTGGGCCATACCCCTCTGCGTGGCTTTCTGCAGCAGTCCGAAACGGACATTTTACCACGCAGGGACGCGTTACAGCTGGGCTGAGGCCCGTGATGCGGCCGTTCGCTATCCCTTCCGGAGCCGGCTGTGACGATACCCGTAGAAGAAGTACAACGCGAGTCCGAGGGCCAGCCAGATGCCGAACCGCTCCCACGCGTGAGTCGGGAGACCCTTCATGATGTAGATGCACGCTGCCGCGCCCCCGATGCTGACCACCCATACGAAGGGGACGCGGAAGGGACGCGGCCGTTCCGGTTCCGTGTGCCGCAACACCAGGACGCCGATGCAGACGATCGCAAAGGCGAACAGGGTGCCGATATTCGTGAGGTCGTAGATTTCGTTCTCGTCCATCACGAGGCTGCCGATCGCCACAACCACGCCGGTCACCACGGTCGTCACGTGCGGAGTCCGGTATTTGGGATGGACCTTCGCGGCCCACTGCGGCAGCAGGCCGTCGCGCGCCATCGCCAGGAAGATACGCGGCTGGCCGTATTGGAAGACCAGCAGCACCGCCGAAAGGGACACGACCGCACCGAAAGCCACAAACCAGCTGGCGATCGGTAGTCCCGCAACTTCGAGGGCGCGCGCGAGCGGGTCGGCCGCCTTGAGCTGGGCGTAAGGCACGAGGCCAGTCGCGACGAGGCCCACGACCACGTAGATGACCGTGCAGATCGCCAGGCCACCCAGGATCCCGATCGGCATGTTGCGTTGCGGATTCTTCGTTTCTTCGGCGGCGGTCGAGATCGCGTCGAAGCCGATGTAGGCGAAGAAGACGATCGCCGCACCCTGGTGGATCCCGCGCCACCCGTTGGGGGCAAACGGCGTGTAGTTGGCCGTGTCGATGTGCATCGCGCCGAGGCCGACAAACACCGCGAGGACGAGGAGCTTTACGACGACCATGACGTTGTTCGCGCGAGTCGTTTCCTTGACCCCGATGTACAGCAGCCACGTGATCGCCAGCACGATCAACGCGGCAGGCACGTTGAGGAGGATGGGGATCCCCCCCACATGCGGAGCCGTCTGTAGCAGGCCGTGCACGGCCGGATCGGAGCTGAGGAGCGCGGTGCGGTACCCATGCGTCAGCCATCCAGGCAGGTCCACGCCTACCCCCGAGAGGAGAGAGTTGAAGTACCCGCTCCAGGCGATGGCCACCGCGATGTTCCCGACCGCGTACTCGAGAATGAGATCCCAGCCGATGATCCAGGCGATCAGCTCGCCGAGCGTGGCGTAGGAATACGCGTAAGCGCTGCCGGCCTGCGGAATCATCGACGCGAGCTCGGCGTAACACAACCCCGCCAGACCGCAGACGACCCCGAGGAGGAGAAACGACACCACGAGCGCGGGCCCGGCTCCGTAGCGGACCACTTCCCCCGTCGGCAGGATTTCACCGGCCGCCGCCGTGCCGATCGACGAGAAAATTCCCGCCCCGATGACGGCGCCGATCGCCAGCATGATGAGGTCGCCGGCGCCCAGCACGCGCTTCAGCGACTGCCCGCTCTCGGCCAGCAGCTCGGAGATCGGCTTCCGCGTGAACAATTGATTCATAAACGGCTGAAGGGTAACAGCCCTCGCACACCCGCGTCCAGCCGATAGACGGTGTCAGAAGTCGCCAGCGCCAGCGTACCCTCGGTGCTGAACGCGAGGCCCACGAGACCCCCTGCCTCGACGAGGTGCTCGGGCTCGCCCGACGTATCACTGGCGAACCGGTACAATCCGCCGCGCCCGGCAAGGGCGTCAACGACGTACAGCCGGCCCTCCTCGTCGAAGGCCAGGCCTTGAGGACGGCCGAACCCGCCGTATACCACGTCCACCTCTCCCGCCATCGACACGCGGTAGACGGAGTCGCGGCTGCCGAGTGTCGGGCCGGTCACGAACAGGCTGCCGTCGGGCCCGAACGCGAGATGGAATGCGGCGATGCTCGCCGGCAGCGTCGCGATCGTGGAGGCACGCCCATCCTCGACGCGCAGGATCGAGCCCGATCGATCGCCGACAAACAGCACCCCGTCGCGATCGAACGCTATGCCGCAGGCCACGCCCAGTTCGGAGGCGACGACCGCCGTTGTGCCGTCCGGAACGATGCGGTACACGGTGCCGTCGAACCGGCTGGAGACATGCAGCCGACCCTCGGCATCGAAGGTCAGGGATGTGGGATTCGGAATGCCGGAGACAAACGGCTCACGCGCACCATCGGGGCGAACGCGAAAAATCGACACGGGTGCCTGCTGACCGCGGGATCCGCTGAAGGTGACGTACAGATTTCCCTCGCGGTCGAAGGCAGGGTTGTCCACCTGATGCAGGCCCGTGGCGAGAGGCACGCCGATGTCCACGTAGGCGGTCTCCCCTGGAGCGCTGTCGATGCGGATGGGTGTGCGGCCCCCCTCCAGCCCCCCAGGGACCGTGATGCCGAGCGCGCGGGTCGACACGGAAAACAGCCGCGCGGGCACGCCGCCCACGCGAACCTCCGGCAGGGGGTCCACGCTGAAGCCGGTGCCGGTGACTTCCAGGCGTCCACCCTCGACCGCCCATAACGGGCGCACACCCGTCATGCGGGATGGAGCGGGTGATGTCATGCGGTGAGTGAATGAGTGCGGAACGGAGAGGCGGGGAGACCGGCCCGACCCGTCGTCAACTCTCGTCGAGCTCCATGTTCCAGTAGAAGTAGTCGCGCCAGCCTTCGGGCGCGTTCTTCAGCCCGACCGTGATCCTGATGGCCGGCGCCTTTTCGGGACGTCTGGGCAACCGGATCAGGTGCATGCGCGCCTCGGCCGGCGTCCGGCCGCCTTTCCTGCGGTTGCAGGCCACGCAGCAGGTCACGATATTTTCCCAGTCTTTTCGGCCGCCCTGGGCGACCGGCACCACGTGATCGAATGTCAACTCGAGCGTTGGGAACACCTTCCCACAGTACTGGCACGAGTGATCATCGCGCGCATAGATGTTGGCCCGTGAGAACGGGACGTAGTCGATGTTGCGCTTGATCTTGATGTAGCGCAGCAGCCTGATGACGGAGGGGAGCTTGAAACTGAACGAGGGGGACCTGACTTCCCGGTCGTACGAAGAAATAACCTCGACCTTCCCCTGGCACCAAAGCGTAATCGCTTTCTGCCAATGGACGACCTTGAGCGGTTCGTACGTGGCGTTGAGCAGCAGTGTCTGCTCCATACAGATCGCGCCAATTCTAGCCGATAATCCGCTCGAAGCCCATGCGTGTCCTTCTAATGGTGGTGGTGGTGGCGTTTGTCTGCGGCGGTTGCGCGTCAACCGTCGCGACGCCCCGCCCATTTCCTCAACCCGGCAGATCGTCCGCCGAGACTCCCTCAGAGTCGCTCCCGAACGGAGGGGTGAGGCCGACGGCGACCAGGCCGGTTCGAACCGGAGGGTACGAGATCAGCGGCACCGCGCTGGGCCTTCGTGGCATTCCCTACCGGAACGGCGGCGCGGATCCCAAAGGATTCGACTGCAGCGGTCTCGTCTGGTACGTGTTCACGCAGCACGGGGTGCCGGTGCCGCGCACGGTTGTGGAGCTCTTTCGAGTTGGGGGAAACGTCGCCACTGCAGACCTGCGGCCAGGCGACCTCGTCTTTTTCAGCACCACCGCGCCAGGGGCGTCGCATGTCGGCATCGCGGTCGGCGGAGATGCTTTCGTACACGCGCCGTCATCGAGCGGAACGGTACGGGTCGAACGGCTGGCTGCGACCTACTGGGGCTCGCGGTTCGTGGGCGCCCGGCGCGTCACGCCGTAATCACGCCGCGCAGTGCTGGCCCTTGCGGGTCAGCCGGCGGGAGCTCGAATCCGTGAACTGCCGGATATGCAGGTCGTCTTCGGTATAAAAGCAGGGCTGGCTGGCGGCCTTCATCGGCTCGATCCTGACGCGCGGATCCGACGCCGGCAGATCCACCACCTCCATGTACCGCTGCGGAAATGACGGGAAGTTCTTGAACGTCGTTCCGACCACCCCGCCATAATGCGTGCTCAACTCGCTGAAGTCATATTTCAGGAAGTCGTACACCTGGGGATCCGGCCGGGTCGCCAGATATGCGTGGACCATGTCGGCCACGTCCTCATAGAACATCGGCCCGTGCGATCGCGGCGACCTCGTGCCGTCGGCGCGCTGCACGGCGCGGATGCCTGTTTCCGCCGGATCGATGTGGTAAAGCTCGTGTACGACCGTATCGAGCTTGGCCACCCAGGGCTCGGCCCCCGGGTACAGGTCAGCCTTACGAGACCGTGTCAACGTCTGGTCACAGAAACGCGGCAGGACGAACGAGATGAGGTACTTGATCTGTTTCGGCCCGATGCGCACGAGCGGTGATTTCGTCACGAACCACGGTGACTGGCGCGTGAGCTCTCCTGTCTCGCGGTCCCGCCAGAAGAAGTAGCCGGGGTCAGTTTCCGGCAGCGTCAGGCAATGGCACGTCGCAAACGCTCCCTCGGCGTCGGCGCGCCCGAAGCGCCCGAACACGATGACTTCGCCGAGATCGATGAAGGACAGTCGCGCCGTTCGCGAGACAACATTCTGCATCAGTAGCGCCATGCGCTCTGTGTAATTGATCATGCCGACACACACGCCGGCCGGAGACATAGGAAGGTCCTCCGACCGCGTCCTTGTCGCTTCAGGGGGAGCTGGATTTGCTGAAACGTGCGCCGACTATAAATAGGTGCGCCGAGACGTGTCAAGGTGAGCCTTATCCACCTGGACCGCCGCCACCCGGTTTTTTTGGCGGAACGATCTGCTGTCCCGGGAGCGCCGTCGGCAGTCCTTCCACAGGCGGAAGTGCGGGGACCGGTTCGATCGCCGGAGGCGCCGCGTCTTTCGAATCCGTCCCGGGAACGCGGGCGACGACGGGCGGAGGCGTGACGGCACCCATGCGCCGCATCACCATCGCCTGGCGACGACGAAGTTTCGCCGTGGGACGCCCGGGGTTCAAGGATCGAGGATTGCTGATCGCTGCGGCCAGGAGTGCGCTCTCCGACGGCGAAAGGTCGGCTGCCGACTTCCCGAAGTACGCCCGCGCGGCGGCCTCGGCACCGTAGATCCCGTCACCCCACTCGATCACGTTCAAATAGATCTCGAGAATGCGCTGTTTGGAAAGCTCGGCTTCGAGACGACGCGCGATGAGCAGCTCGCGCAGTTTCCTGATGGGGTTCTTGGACGGGGACAAGTACAGGTTCTTCGCCAGCTGTTGCGTGATCGTGCTGGCCCCCCTCGCGAACTCGCGGCGTTCGAGGTTGACCTCGATGGATTCCTTGATCTGCTGGTAGTCCAGCCCGTCGTGTTTCCAGAACGCGCTGTCTTCGGTGACGAGCACCGCCCGCTTCAGGTTCGGCCCGATGCGGCCATAGCTCACCCATCGCTGGTCGTGTCGAGGCTGCTCCCCGCGACTTCGCGCCTCGCGCGCGCGCAACTCCATGAATGCGGTCGACTGGGGATTGCGGGTTTGCAGGAGGCGCACGTCAGGCAGAGTCAGATACGCGTAAACCCCGCACGCGAAGACCACGGCCGGCAGCGCCAGCAGAAACCGACCGAACCTGCGCATACCCCGCATTATAGATGCGGGGTCAGGGGGCTCATCGGAGCTATCGCTTCAGGACGAGGCGAAGAGCTCCGAGAAACAGGGTCACGTTGGAGAGCGTGGATCCGGCCCCCATCAGCCCGACGCGCCAGATGCGGCCCGCGAGCGGGCCCAGCCCGGCGCCGATCTCGATGTTGAACTGCTCGAGCAACCGCCCCCTGACCAGCGCGTCATCCACACCGTCGGGGACGCGGACCGCATTGAGGGTCCAGAGTCGTTCTCCAGGCGGGGGCAGCAGCTCGAGGCCAATCGCCTCGAGCCCCTCGGCCAGCGCCTCGTGGTTTTCCTGATGGCGGGCCTCGCGGGCGTCCAGCCCCTCGTCCTCCACCACCTGCAGGGCCTCGCGCAGCGCCAGGATCAACGGCGAGGAAATCGTGTGGTGGTACTTCCGGCGCAGCCAGTAGTCTTCGAGCAAGGCGAGGTCGAAGTAGAAGCTGCGGCTCGATACCCGCCGCGCCAGCGCGGACGCGGAGAAGGCGATCGGTGCGAGGCCAGACGGCGCACCCAGCCCTTTCTGGGAACAGCTGTAGCACACGGCCGCGCCCCACCGGGCGACGTTCACCGGCATGGCTCCGAGCGACGTGACGGCATCGACCAGCAGGAGCGCGCCGTGCGCGTGTGCGAGGGCGGCAATGTCGTCGACCGGATTCAACACGCCGGTGGACGTCTCCGCCTGGACGACAGCGACAATTTCCGCGCCCCGAGCCTTGAGGGCCTGCTCGACCAGTCGCGGGTCACAGGCGCGTCCCCATTCAACGTCCACGCGGTGCACGTCAGCTCCGTAGCGCTGAAGCATCTGCGCCAGCCTGTCACCGAAGTAACCGGTGACGATGACAGTCGCCTTCGCGCCCGTTCTCGTGACGTTGGCGACGGCCGCCTCCATCCCGGAAGTGCCCGTGCCGGAGATGGCCAGCGTCAGGGCATGCGGCGCCGTGCGAAAGACGCCCGCGAGCGTTGACCGCAGCTCGTCCATCACCTGAAGCAGGTACGCATCGAGATGACTCAACACCGGCGAACCGAGCGCGCGCATCACGCGCGCTGAAACGGGGCTCGGACCGGGTCCGAGCAGTACGCGTTCAGGAACCATTACAGGAACTCCCGAAGAGGCTCGAGGGATGCTTCGATCGCGCGTCGCGCCTCCTCTGAGGCCGGACTGAGCGGCGCTCGTGGCTTGCCACCGATGTAACCGGCGAGCTCCATTGCAGCTTTCAAACCAGGCACGCCGTGACCGGTCGTGACCGCCTGCGCGATCGGAATCAACCGGCGCTGCAGCGTGCGCGCCTGCGCCTGATCACC
>DATLXP010000077.1:0-11429 GCA_035575695.1 Vicinamibacterales bacterium | reverse complement strand
CGTTTCGGAGGACCGAAGGTGTCGGAGGAGCTCCTGGAGGTCTATCGCGCCGGCAACACGCGCGTGAAGTACCAGGTCGTCAACTCGCTCGGCGAGCGTTCAGCGGCCCGTGCGCTGATGACGATTGCGGAATCGGAATCCAATCGCCCGCTGCGCGACACGGCGATCGTCACGCTCGGTCAGGCGGGAGGGCTCGAGCAGTTGCAACGCCTCTACACGCGCGCCAATCTCGACCTGAAACGTCCCGTCATCGTGGGACTGTTCAATGCGCGGGCCGACGATGAACTGATTCGCATCGCGGAGCGGGAGACCGACGCCGCTTTCCGTCGGGAGATCCACGCACGGCTCCGCCTGCTCGGCACGCTGAAGGCGAAACGGTACCTCGAAAAACTCTCGTCGAGCAGGTAACATCCGAAAGCACTTACGCATTCCGGAATCGCGGCACGAAACACGACGCCGGATTCCTGCGGCGGCTCATTGCGGCTCCGGCAGCCGTCAATCCGAAGGCGGAGATGCCGACGCGATTGCCGCATATCTCGCGTCGAGAAAGTAGGATGGGATGAGCCATGGATGTGAACCCGCTGCGAGATGGTCTGCGGATCGAGCCGTCTCCCGGTCCGACGACGATCGTCATCTTCGGCGCGTCAGGTGATCTGACGCAGCGAAAGCTGCTCCCCGCGCTCTACACGCTCTCCACCGCTCAGCGCCTGCCCCCGCGCTTTTCCGTCATAGGCGTCGCGCGTACCCCTATGGACGACGCGGGTTTCCGGATGCAGTTCCGCAAGGCCGTCGGTACGCCGGAGAACAGCGACCTCGCGGCCTCGCTCGAACAGCATCTCTACTACATCCCGGGCGAGCTGGATGATCCGGCCGTGTATGAGCGCCTGCGGGAGCAGCTCGCCGCAGTCTCCGGGGAAGGCGGGGTGCTGTTCTACCTCGCGATTCCGCCGGCGGCGTACGGCATCGTCGTGAAGGGACTGGGGGCGGCAGGGCTGACGCGGCAGGACGGCGCCTCCGGGTGGCGCCGCATCATCGTCGAGAAACCGTTCGGCACCGACCTGGCGTCGGCGCGCGCGTTGAACGGGCTGCTGCATGAGCATTTCGAAGAGTCGCAGGTGTACCGCATCGATCACTACCTCGGGAAGGAGACCGTCCAGAACCTGATGGTGTTCCGCTTCGGGAACGGGATGTTCGAGCCGATCTGGAACCATCGGTATATCGACCACGTACAGATCACCGCGGCGGAGACCGTCGGTGTCGAAACGCGCGCGGCCTACTACGAGACCGCGGGTGCGCTGCGCGACATGGTGCAGAACCACCTGATGCAGGTGCTCACGCTGGTCGCGATGGAGCCGCCGATCGCGTTCACCGCCGACAGCGTTCGCGACCGGAAGATGGACGCGCTGCTGGCGGTGCAGCCGCTGGTCGACGCGAAGCGCGGGACCAGTGGGGTCGTCCGCGCGCAGTACGGCGACGGCTGGGTCGACGGCAAGACCGTGCCCGGCTATCGGAGTGAGCCGGGCGTGTCGAACGCCTCTGTCGCCGAGACATTCGTCGCGCTTCGGGTGCACCTCGATAGCTGGCGCTGGGCGGGGGTGCCGTTCTATCTCAGAACGGGAAAGCGGCTTCCGAAGCGCACGACCGAAATCGCGATCCAGTTCAAGCGGCCGCCACTCGAAATTTTCAAGCGCGTGACGCCCAACTCGGTCGCGCCGAACCTGCTCATCGTAAACATCCAGCCCGACGAGGGCATCTCCTTGCGGTTCGAAGCGAAGCTGCCGGGTTCGCGCATGCAGCTTGCGCCCGTCATGATGAACTTCAGTTATGGATCGACCTTCGGCGTGGCCGTACCCGAGGCGTACGAAACGTTGTTGCTCGACGCGATGATCGGCGACTCGACGCTCTTCGCCCGTCACGATTTCGCGGAGACCTCCTGGGCACTCGTCACGCCCGTTCACGATGCATGGGCCGCCAGCGGCGAGACGACCGTGCCGCAGTATGAGGCGGGCGAATGGGGCCCTGCCGAAGCCGACGCCCTGATGGAGAAGGATGGCCGACGGTGGAGGACTCTGTGAGCGCCGCGCCGACACGTCGCGCCGTGACCGCCACCATCGTCACCGTCGGCCCGCCGGAGCGCACGGCGGAAGCGCTGGCCGTCATGCAGGCCCTTGCGCGACATGCCTCGGTCCGGAACATCCTGATCACGCTTGGCGACGAGTCCCAGCCGGACATCCGCACGGAAGGGGACGTCGTGACGATCGACGGGCTGGCGCCTCGGTATCTGAACAACGCCGTCGCAAGGCTCCGTCTGCCCAGCCTGCCGTCGCTGGCCTGGTGGCGCGGGGGTGAACGGCATGAACTCGAGGGTCTCGCGCAGCTCGTGGATCGCGTTACGCTCGACTCGGCGGACCCGAGTACGGATTGGGAGGTGGCGCCCGGCATCGCCACAACGGCGGCCGTCAGCGATCTGCGGTGGACGAGGCTGACCCGCTGGCGGAACCTCATGGCGCAGTTTTTCGATATTCCCGAGACGCGCGTCGCGTGTGCGGCGCTCACGACACTTGACATCGCCGCCGGCGATCCGCACGCGGCGCGCCTGTTCGCCGGCTGGCTTGCGGCGTGCCTGCCCGCTGCCGACCGATTGGATGTCAAGACGACGCAGGTGCCCGGCGGCGCCACGATCGAGTCGATCGCACTGGCGGGCGGAGGATCGCGCCTGTCGCTGCGGTTGCTGCCGAACCGGAGCTGTATCGAGAGCACGCTCGAGCACGCCGGAGGGATCGTCGCGTCCCGGGTCGCTCCCGCGGCTGACGAGCGGCTGGAGGCGCTGCTGGCCGAAGAGCTGAGGATCCGATCCCGGGACATGGCGTTTGAAGGGGCCCTTCGCATGGTGAATCGATGAGTGCGCGTCGGGCTGCTGCAAGGCCCTTCTTGCACTTTGAGTGGCTCGCACTCCGTCGCCTCACTATGGTTCGCCAGTGAACGTGGGTGTCCGTCTACTCAACTTGTTGAATACGGTTAATGTGATTACAATGTAGTCACATGATCGCCAAGACGCGAATCGTTCAAATCGGTAATTCTAGGGGCATCCGCGTGCCGAAGGTGCTCCTCGATCACTCCCAACTGCCAGATGACGTCGAACTTCAAGCTGAAAACGGTCGGCTGATCGTCCGTGCCGCTCGGGGGCCCCGGGCGGGGTGGGCCGACGCAGCCAAAGCCATGCATGCTTGCGGCGACGATCAGCTTCTGGATGCCCCGACGGCGAGCCATTTTGACGACAAGGAATGGCAGTGGCGGTAGCGCGGTCGCCCACGACACGGGGCGATGTGCAGCTGGTCCGCCTCGACCCCACATTGGGAAGTGAAATTCGCAAGACGCGTCCATGCGTGGTTGTCTCCCCGGACGAACTCAACCAGCACCTGCGCACCGTCATCGTCGCGCCCATGACGACAGGCGGCCAGCCCTATCCTTGGCGGGTGGCCTGCCGGTTTCAGAACCGCTCGGGCTTCGTGGCCCTCGATCAACTCCGGACGGTAGATCGCGAACGGCTCGTCAAGCGCCTCGGTCGTCTCTCGTCAGCGACGACCACGGAAGTGCTGGACACGTTGCAGGAAATGTTCACCGAATAGCCTGAGCCTCGAGTGGGTTTGCATTACCGCGCGGTCGGCGTCGATTGAGCAATATTGGCCATTGGCTGAACGGCCTGACCCTCGATGAGCCCTGTTCAGAAAGTGACGTGTCCAGAAAAAGATTCTGTGACCTCTGTGGCTCCGTGGTGAAGATTAGGGACAGAAACATGGACAACGCAGACATCGGCGTCATCGGACTTGGGACCATGGGACGCAACCTCGCGCTCAACATCGAGTCGCGCGGGTTTCGCGTGGCGGTTTGGAACCGCGAGGCCGACTGGACGACGGCGTTCATGCAGGAACATGCGGCGCACGGGTTCGTCGGCGCCTCGACACTCGAAGAGTTGACCGCCGCCCTCGAGACGCCCCGCCGGATCCTGATGATGATCCCCGCGGGTAAGCCCGTGGACGAGATGATCGAGCGCCTGCGTCCATTGCTCGATCGGGGCGACGTGTTGATCGACGGCGGCAATTCGTGGTTCGAAGACACGCAGCGCCGCGAGGCCGCGCTGCGCGAAGCCGGTCTCCACTTCGTCGGATGTGGCGTGTCGGGCGGGGAGCGTGGCGCGCGTGAAGGTCCTTCGATCATGCCAGGCGGGTCACCGCAGGCGTGGGCGCTGCTCCGGGACGTCCTCGAAGCCGCCGCGGCCCGGACCGACCTGGGGCCCTGCGTGACGCACGTCGGTCCTGACGGCGCCGGCCACTTCGTCAAGATGGTGCATAACGGCATCGAGTACGCCGACATGCAACTCATCGCCGAGAGCTGGGATGTGATGCGGCGCGTGCTGGGTCTGTCGACGCTCGAGACCGCCGACGTCTTCGAACGGTGGAACCGGGGGCCCCTCGAGTCCTACCTGGTTGAGCTCACGGCCCACGTGTGCCGGGTGATCGACCCGGAGACGCGGGAGCCGCTCGTCGATCACATTCTCGACAAGGCGGGGCAGAAGGGCACTGGCCGGTGGACCGCGCAGGTGGCGCTCGACCTTGCCGTCGCCCACCCGACCATCGCGCTCGCCATCGATGCCCGGGTGCTCTCGAGCATGAAAGAGGAGCGCGTTGCCGCAAGCGGCAGCCTGCCGGGACCGGCGCCTCGAATCGCGGACCTCGATCTGCCCGCGATGCTCGCGGATCTGCACGACGCGTTCTACGCATCCCGCATCTGTGCCTACGCGCAGGGGATGGCGATGATACGCGCGGGGTCCACGAAGCACGGCTGGAACGTATCGCTCGCCGAGGTCGCCCGTATCTGGAAGGGGGGATGCATCATCCGCGCGCGGCTGCTGGATCCCATTCGTGACGGGTACACGCGTCAACCCGCGCTCCCCAACATCCTGCAGGACGCCCTCATTGCCGGCGACATCACGTCGGCGCAGGCGGGATGGCGCCGAGCCGTCCAGCGTGCGATCGGTGCCGGCATCCCCCTCCCGGCCCACTCGTCCGCCCTGTCGTACTTCGACAGCTACCGTTCCCCGCGTTTGCCTCAGAACCTGACACAGGCGCAGCGGGATGCCTTCGGCGCGCACAAATACGAGCGCATTGACAGGGCGGGCGACGTCCATAGCGAGTGGTAGCGTTGCCCGGCCCTGCGCTTGCATCCCGTCCTATGAATCGTACTTTTTCCCGGAGGGGATACATGCCCAAATGCAGTGATGTGATGACACGTGAACCGGTGTGCTGCGAGCCGGAGATTTCCATTACCGAGATCGCGAGCGTCATGAAGCGCGAAGACGTCGGCTCCATTCCGGTCGTCGAATCGCTCGGAGACAAGAAGCTCATCGGCATCGTCACGGATCGCGACCTCGTGCTGAAGGTGCTCGCAGGCGGTATGGCGGTCGAGGGTTCGACCGTTCGCGACGCCATGACGGCGAACCCCGCAAGCTGTTGCGAGACGGACGATGTGAGCAGGGCCGTCGAGTTGATGAGCGAGCGGCAGGTGCGGCGCATGCCTATCGTCGACGACACCGGCCGCTTGACCGGCATCATCGCGCAGGCGGATGTGGCGACGAGGGGCGAGAACGACAAGAAGACGGGCGAGCTCGTCGAAGCCATCTCGGAACCCGGACTCTCGCGCAAGTGACATCCGCGGGTCAGGTCGCAGGGCTGTTAGCTCAGCCATGGAATGCACGCCAGCGTGCTGTTGCGAGCTCACGTTGGCGTGGGTTATAGTCGCTTGCCAATGGCCCTCGACCCACCCTCCCACCATCGCGCAACCGGCCTGGTCGACGTACTCGATCGAGTACTCGACAAGGGGCTGGTGATTGCGGGCGACATCAAGGTGTCGTTGGCTGAAGTCGAGTTGCTCACCATCCGGATCAGGTTGCTGATCTGTTCCCTCGACAAGGCGCAGGAAATCGGGCTCGACTGGTGGCGCTACGACCGGGACCTGTCGCCCGGGGCACAACGCAACGCCATCGCCGAGCACGAGGCACTTCGGGCACAGATCACCAGGCTCGAAGGCCGCGTCGAAGCGCTCAGCACGAAGAAAAAGCCGGCGCGTCGCCGTCGGTAGCAGCACCCGCGAATATTCCGAACAGCAGGAGCGAAGCATGGCAGTTGAACGCGCAGCGGGCGGAACAAGTCTTATCGACGTCCTTGACCGCGTGCTCGACAAGGGCATCGTCATTGACGCGTGGGTCCGCGTGTCACTGGTTGGTATCGACCTGATCACGGTCGAGGCGCGCATCGTGGTCGCGTCTATTGACACTTACCTGAAGTATTCGGAGGCAGTCGGGCAGGTGTCGCCATCGTCGCGCCCGGCAGCCGAACTGACGTCGGCGCATCAGAATGTGATCGCGGAGAACGTGGCCCTTCGCGCAGAGCTGGCGGCTTCCAAGAGTACGCGTCCTGCCCCGCGTCGTGCGTCGCGGAGACTGCCGGCTAAAAAAGGGTAGCGATTGAGCCCTTCCGCACCGGCCGTCTCCGTGCCGGGGACCGACGTAGAGGGGAAGCTCGCGCTGGCGGAGTTTCTGCTCTCGAGCCTGGATGTCCAGGCGTCGGCCCGCCGGGCACTCGACTGGCTCGGATCGCATACCGACGTCGAGCAGGCCATCATCGCCGTGCATGACCAGCTGACGGGTGCCATCCTGCTGGTTGCCGAGTACGGACTTTCTTCGGCAACCAGCGCCGATTTCGCCCTCAGCAAGGAAGACACGGCGCACCCTCTGGTGCGGGCGCTGTCCCAACCGGACCCCACGTTCTTCAAGTCCACGCCGGAATCGTTCCCCGCCCCGCTGACTGCGCCGTTTCACGCCATCCCGCTGCGGGGTGAAGAGGATGAGAGCGCCGACGGCCTGCTGATCACGGGCGCCCGGCACAAGGTGCTGAATCCTGATGTCGCGTGGATCGGCCGCTTGCTCGGCCGCCAGGTGTCCCGGCTCGTCAGCCGCGCCACGCTGGCCGACACGCGGTTCGGGCAGGAGCGGATGCTGCTCTACAGCATCATCAACGCGGTCACCGACCCCATCCTGCTGACCGACACCGAAGGCAAGCTGATCATCGCCAACACGCACGCGGAGAAACTGTTCGCCGCGGCCGAGGACACCTCCGAAGGCTGGCGCCGTGCGGCCTCGCTGAACAACATGCTGTTCTCCGCGGCGCTGTCGACCAGCGCGGTCGCGCGAACGGACCTGGCGCGGCGGGAGTTGTTGCTCGTCGACCCACTCGAGGGCTCCGATCTGCTGTTCGAGCTCCTGAGCTCGCGCGCGAAGGACGAGCGCCAGGGCACGTATGTCGTCTCGATTCTGCGCAACGTCACCGACCTGGCGCGCGCCAAGGAGGAGATCGAAGAGAGCTACCGCACGCTGCGCATGGCGCAGGCCGAGGTTCGCGATGAGCGCCACCGCCTCGAGCTGATCATCGACTCGGTCGCCGACCCGATCATCGTCACGGACCCCGAAGGGGACATCGTCCTCATGAACGAGCCGGCCGAGCGCATGTTCACCGTGCCGCAGTTCGGCAGCGAGGCGCCCCATCGTCGCGTGCAGGCGAACGGCGCGCATCTGACGTCGTTTGTCTCGAACGTGCTTACGGGCAGCGGAGAGCGGCGGTACCGAGGCGAGCTGCAGCTGCTGGACCCGACATCGGGGAGGCCGTCACCGGTCGAAGGACTGGCCGGGCAGATCCTCTCCGAGCAGGGGGAATTGATCTGGGTCGTGACGATCCTGCACGATCTCACCGAGGCGCTCGAGAAGGCGCGGCTCTACGAACAGCTCAAGGACGCGTCAGCCGAACTCGAACGGAAGGTCCAGGAGGCGACCGCCGAGCTCGCGGAGCAGAACGAGCTGCTGCGGCGCCAGCAGATCGGCCTCGAACAGGCATCGGCGTTGAAGTCGCAATTCCTCGCCAACATGTCGCACGAATTCAGGACGCCGCTCAACGCGATCCTGGGTTACACGCACATGCTGCTCAACGGGGTCTCGGGTCCTGTCGCCGACACGCAGCGCAAGAGTCTTACCCGGATCGACTCGAACTCGCGACACCTGCTTGCGCTGATCAACGACATCCTGGACATCACGCGCATCGAAGCCGGCCGGATGCCGCTCAACGTGTCGAGCGTCCTGATTCCAGAGCTCGTGAACGAAGTCATGGCGGAGCTCGAACCGATCATCAAGCGTTCGAACCTTGCCGTCAGTGCAACGATGAGCGGCAAGCTGCCCGCCCTCAAGACCGACCGGCAGAAGGTGAAGCAGATCGTTCTCAATCTGTTGAGTAATGCCCTGAAGTTCACGCCGGCAGGCTCGGTCACGATCACGGCGAGCTACGAGTCGACCACGCGCCTCGTGAAGATCGCCGTGCGCGACACGGGCGTCGGTATCCCCGACGAGGATCAGGCGAAGGTGTTCGAGGACTTCCGGCAGTTGGATACCTCCCCTGCGCGAGGCTACGGCGGCACGGGCCTGGGCCTGTCGATCTGCCGGAGATTGGCGCACATGCTCGACGGCTCGATCCACCTCGTCAGCGAAGCCGGCATAGGGTCCACGTTCTCGCTGAGCCTTCCCGCGAGGATCCGGCGCCGATGACGGCCCAGGCCGCGCTGGGACCGCTCGTCCTGATCGTCGAGGATTATGAGGACGCGCGCGAGATGTACGCGGCATACCTGCAGTTTTCCGGCTATCGTGTTGCTGTGGCAGCCAATGGTCTCGAGGCCCTCGAGCAGGCGCAGGCGTTGCTACCCGATATCATCCTGATGGACCTGGCGTTGCCGAAGATGGACGGATGGGAGGCGACACGCCGGTTGAAGAAGGACGAGCGGACCCGCGACATCCCGATCGTGGCGCTCACCGGGCACGCACTCGCCGGCCACGCGGAAGGCGCTCGACAGGCTGGGTGCGATGCCTTTGTGACGAAGCCGTGCCTCCCCGACGCGCTCGTCGCGGAAATCAAGCGCCTGCTGAGTGCGCATTCGGGCCCGAAGCGTTCCGACAAGACAACCAGTCGCCCGCGCGGGTAGGGCGAGATCCAGATAGATCAACCGATGGCAAAGACCAAGCAGAAGCCGACATCGAAGCCGAAAAAGGTGACACCGCAGGCCAAGGGCAGGCCACCCGTCAAGGCGACGCCAGCCGCGAAGGCGAAACCGCTCGCCAGCGCGAAGTATCAGGGCAAGGACCGGAGGGCGGTCGCGCGGACCGAGAAATCCGCCCGCGGGAAGCTGGAACGCGTGAAGATGCCGGTCAGCCAGTCGACACCGGCGCATCCAGCGATGGGCGAGGATCTCGACGATGCGAACGCAGGCAAGTATGTCTACTGCATCATCAAGTCGGAGCGCCCCTTGTCGTTCGGCGCACTCGGGATCGGCGTCGAACCGGCGCATTGCAAGACGGTCCACTATCGCGATATTGCCGCGGTCGTGTCGAACACCCCGATGGTCGTACAGGACCCCACCCGCGACAACGTCCTGGCGCATCAGCGCGTGAACGAGACCGTCATGCAGCAGCACACGGTCATCCCGATGTCGTTCGGCACCGTCTTCAAGACCCACGACGACATCATGGAACTGCTGCGGTCCGCCTACGACGCCTTCACCGACGTCCTCAACAAGATGCAGGACAAGTTCGAGTTCGGTCTCAAGGTGCTGTGGGATCGCGACCTGATCATCCGTGAGATCGAAGAGGAAGACGAAGACATCCGCCGCCTCAAGGGAGAGATCTCCTCGCAGAAGGGGTCCACCTATTTCGCACGCATGCAGTACGGGCGGCTCATCGACGCCGCGCTGCAGGCGCGGTCCGAGCGCTACGTTCTCGAGGTCTTCGAGGCGCTCCGCGACGTCTCGGTGGCGTCGCGATCGAACAAGCCGATAGGCGATCGCATGATCATGAATGCCGCGTTCCTCGTCGCACGCGATACCGAACAGGCGTTCGACGCGCGCGTGAAAGCGATCGGATCACGCTACGACATGCTGACGTTCAAGTACACCGGGCCCTGGCCACCCTACAATTTCGTGAACATCCGCCTGAAGCTCGAGCGCGCCCACTAGATGCTCATCATCGACACGCTGCTGATCGGCAGCATCCGCTTCGTGCTCGACAAGGTCGTGGCGGCCGTCGACACGGAGCTGAACGACGATACGTCGCTGCGCGAACAGTTGCTCGCCGCACAGATGCGTGTCGAGCTTGGCGAGATGAGCGAGGAAGAGTTCGCGGTCTTCGAAGATGACATTCTCGAGCGGCTCCGGGAGATCCGCGAACGCCGGCAGGGCGTCGGGCCGACCACGCTTGACCCGACCCAGTACAAGGTCTCCGGTATCGAGGCGACCTTCGAGGGCGGGCACGAACGAGAAGACGACTAGCCACCACCTGCCCAGGTTCCACTTCATAGGCGGCAAAGGGGGGGTCGGCAAGACCACCTGCGCGGCGGCGTTTGCCGTCGTCGAGGCCCACGCCGGCTCCCGCGTGCTCGTGGCCTCCACCGACCCGGCTCCCTCTCTCGCCGATGCCTTCGGCGTGCCGCTCGCGTCCTCTCCCAGAAAGATCCCCCTGCGACGCGGGTCCCTGCACGCCGTCGAGATCGACGCACGCCTGGCGCTGCGCCGCTGGATTGCGGAGCGTCGCGCGCCGCTCGAGAAGATCGCGTTGGAAGGCACCTGGCTCGACAGGGAGGACGTGACGACGCTGCTCGGGCTGTCACTGCCGGGCATCGACGAAGTGGCCGCCCTGCTCGAGATCGCGCGTCTCGCCGGGTCGAGGCGGTTCGACCTCGTTATCGTCGACACGGCTCCCACGGGGCACACCTTGCGGATGCTCACGATGCCGGAGACGCTGTTCGGCATCGCTCGTGTGTTCGACGGCATGCGGGAGAAGCACCGCGTCATGGTCGAGGCGCTGCGCGGCTCGTGGCGGCCAGAGCCGGAGGATGTGTTGATCGAGGAGCTCGCAGGTGCGGCGCGTGGACTCGCCGCGATGCTGCGCGACGTCACCATCACGCGGCTCTCCTGGGTGACGTTGGCGGAGCCGATGGCGATCGCCGAGACGACCGACGCGCTGAAAGCGCTCGGAGAGCATGGACTGGTCGTCAGCGACCTCATCGTCAACCGGCTCACGCCTGCGCCCACCGACGACCGCGAGGCGCGTGACAGGAGCTGCGGTCACTGCAATGCGAGACGCGCGTTTGAAGCACGCGCATTGCGGAGCCTGCCGGCCACGGCGGCTCGACTCGTCCACGTGCCGGCGCGCGCCACGGAGCCTCGGGGCGTTGCCGCGCTTCGCACGATCGGTCGCGACCTCACACACGATGCGGGACCGCCGCGCGTACGGCGCGGCGTATCGAAGGAGAGCTGGGCCGCAGGTCCAGAGGGGGAGCCGT
>DATLXP010000076.1:0-1814 GCA_035575695.1 Vicinamibacterales bacterium | reverse complement strand
CAACGCCTTCAATCACAAAGCGCCTGCCTGGTCGCACAGCAAAAAGACCATCGCGTTCCATTCAAACGGGGGGATGGTCGGCGGACCTGAGATCTTCCTGATGAACCTCGACGGTACCGACCGGCGCGTCGTCGCCAGCCTGGGCGCCGTTGGCGCACAGTTTCCGAGCTTCTCTCCGAACGGTAACGAACTCTGTTTCAACAGTCAGACCGTCCCGCGGGACATCTACATTGTGAACGTCCACGGCGGGGGGCTCACGAACCTCACCAACAGTCCAGCTGACGACTTCCGTTGTGCGTGGTCGCCCAAGGGCGACGACATCTTGGTCTCGAGCAGGGAGCGCAAGGCCAATTCGGAAAGCTATGCCAATTCGGACATCCATGTTGTGACCGCGGATGGATCCGCTCCTGTGCGGCTCACGACCAATGCGGCGAGCGATGCGAATCCGGCATGGTCACCGGACGGGGAACGCATCGCGTTCGAGAGCAACCGCCATGGCAACGCCGAGATCTACGTCATGAATGCCGATGGAACCGGGGAGCCGGTGCGCTTGACGTTCTTCGCCGGGCTGGACACGAAGCCGTCCTGGTCGCCGACCGGGGATCGCATCGCCTTCCACCGGCAGATCGTACGGACCGGAGAAACTCGGGGCCACCTCGAGGTGTACACGATGAATGCGAATGGCAGCGACGTCACCAGAATCACCGTGACACCTCGAGGCTTCAGCGGCTTTCCGAGCTGGGGCAAATGGTCGGCCCGGCCGTGAGTGCAGCCCACGCCCCCCTTCCGGACTCCCGAGTAAATCCGGCATCCGGGGTGCCGCGGCGTGCGGTGAAACCGCACGTCGATCGAACAGTTAATCGTACGTTTGCCACCGCAGATACGTGGCCGAAGAGAGGTTTTACCATGAGGATGTCCACAGCCATTCTGTTTCTCGTCCTGACGCTTGGAATAGCCGGGTGCGGCGGCTCAGGATCCGTAACCACCCCTCCGCCACCGCCGCCCGCACAACCGCCGGCGCCCGTGCAGCTCGTGGTGTTCCGCGATCCCGACTCCAGCTTCTCGACCTCCGACATCCGTGACGTGCAGGATCAGATCGTGCGTTTCGACATGACCAGCAATTCGCTGATCTGGGCGGCGGACGGCCGGAGTTTTCAGGGATTTCCGGTCAGCGGCAATTTGCTGAGGGCTGATCGAGCCTTCCAGGTCCGGTTCGGGGCAAAGGACGGGGAGCGCCGAGCTTACTTCACGGAAACCGTGGCGACCACCATCTGCGACATCGAGATTGTTGGAGGTCAGCTCGTTATCTCGCCGACCAGTGTGAAGGTGCCTTGAAATTGAAGTGGCCGGGCGCGGACATCCTTCGCATCGGCGTGATCACCTGTTTTCACGAGAGGAAATCATGAAAAGGCTCTATCTCATCGCCGTTGCGAAGAAACTCCCGCTCATCGTTCTCGTCTGCCTCGTCGTCCCGCTGCAGCATGGCGCACGCGGCCAGAGCGTCGCGCCGGTTCACCGTGTCGCGTACGATTGGTGTTATCCGGGGATATGGGAAGCGGGCTACTGGGAAACTCGCTGCCAGCTTTTCACCGTTGAAGCCGGCATCACAGAGAGACAGGAGCCGTTGCAGTTCGGGTTCGGCAGCAGCCCGGCGTGGTCCCCTGATGGTTTGGGGATTGCCTTCGTGAGTGAGAGCGGCGACCTCTTCGCGTTCCATCGTCTCGACGACACCTACGTCAACCTCACCAACGACGGCGGCGGCGCTGAATCGCCGCGTTGGTCGGCGGACGGCAGGCACATCGCCTTCATTCGCT
>DATLXP010000075.1:0-1603 GCA_035575695.1 Vicinamibacterales bacterium | reverse complement strand
GCCGTCATGTCCGGTCGAGAATCGGGGAGGTCGCCAGCGCGACGAGGGAGGTCACCGACGCGCCGATGAGCGCGTACCACGTCCAGGCCGTGGCCCCGGTGGTCCAGACCCAGCCGAGGACGGCGATGCCCGTGATCATGCCGGCCAGCATCCCGCGCGTGCCCGTGCGCGTCGTGAGCACGCCGACCAGGAACGCGCCGAGTACCGGACCGGCGGCGAGGGAGAGGACCCCGAGGCCGGCATCCAGCACCGACCTGGTCACGAACTGCGCCCCGACGGCCACGGTGATCTGCGCGATGCCCCAGAAAATCGTGGCCCGGCGGGAGACGCGCATGAGTGTCGGCTCGTCGGCGTCCGGACGAACGTACTTCAGGTAGAAATCATTCACCGTCGTGGCCGCCAGCGAGTTGATCGACGGCGAGAGGGCGGCCGCCACGATGGCGGCGACAATGAAGCCCGAGATGCCGTGCGGCAGCGAGGTGATGACGAAGAGGGGCAGCACCTCGTCGGTGCGTGTCAGCGGCCGCGGCAGCGCCACGTGCTGATAGAAGGTGTAGAGCATCGCGCCGATCACCAGGAACAGGACGAACTGCGCGAACACGATGATCCCGCTCAGGATCAGTCCCGTGGACGCCGCCTTTGCGGAGCGCGCCGACAGCAGTCGCTGCACGAGGAACTGGTCCGTGCCGTGTGTCGCCAGCGTGAGCGCGATCCCGCCGAGGAGCCCCGCCCAGAACGTGTAGACCTGTTTCGGATCGGTACTGAAGTTGAAGACCGTGAAGTGTGACGACGCGGTGCGCGTCACCTCGCCCCATCCACCGGGGATCAGCTGCAGCAGACCGAAGAACACCATCAGCGCGCCGCCCACGTAAATGAACATCTGGACCACGTCCGTCCAGATCACGGCCGACACGCCGCCGCGCACGGTGTAGACGATCATCGCCGCGCCCAGCACGATCACCGTCGGCGTCACGGGCAGCTGCGTCACGACCGAGATGACCAGCGCGGTGGCGAACAGGCGGATCCCGTCGGCCAGCGTGCGGGTCACCATGAAGATGATGGCCGCGACGTTTTTTACGGAGGGACCGAACCGCCGCTGGAGGAGCTCGTAGGAGGTGAAGAGCTCACCACGGAAGTAGGCCGGGATGAAGAGCACGCTCACAAGCACGCGTCCGACGATGTAGCCGAACGCGATCTGGATGAAAGCCATGTTGCCGGCATAGGCGCCGGCGGGGACGCCGATGAAGCTCAGCGTGCTGGTTTCGGTCGCGACGATCGTGAAGCAGATGGCCCACCACGGTACGGAGCGATCCGTCAGAAAGTAATCGCGTGTCGTTTTCTGGAAGCGGGCGAACCATGACCCGAACGCGGTGATCGCGAGCAGGTAGACGCCGATGACGGTGTAATCGAGCCAGTTGAGGACCATAAAGCGCCCGAATGTAACAACTTGGCGTCAGATGTGTCAACGCGGGCGGCGCCCGCCGGTTTGACTTGCAGGGCCAGCGTTGCGAGAATGCGCACGCGCACTCCTTTTTTACATTCTGTTGATCCGTGGAGGATTCATGAAGGCACTCCTGCACCGCCTCGTCGCGGCGCTTGCGCT
>DATLXP010000074.1:0-1697 GCA_035575695.1 Vicinamibacterales bacterium | reverse complement strand
CAGGCGGGCGGCGACCCGCTTGAGTGATCTTGCTGCGCGGTACGGTGGCGAAGAGTTTGCCGTCGTCCTGATCGACACGAGTCCCGAGGGAGCGTTGACCGTGGCGGAATTCGTTCGCCGCAGCGTCGAAGAGCTGCAGATCCCGCACTCGGCTTCCCCTTTCGGCGTCCTTACCGTGAGCGTCGGCGTGGCCACGAGAAGCGACGAACGCTTCCCCCGCATGGGGGACCTCGTGGTGGCCTGTGACAAGGCGTTGTACGAGTCGAAAGCGCATGGAAGAAATCGCGTGTCTGTTGAGATCCCTGAGTGATACGTGCCGTTCTGCTTCTGGCGGCGGTGGTGCTGGCAGGCCCTCAGCCGCCCGGACGAACGATGGCGATCACGATCGACGACCTCCCGACCGCGTCGGTTCTCGGCAACGACATCGCGTCGGCTGAGCGGACGACGAGGGCCCTGGTGGGGGCGCTGACGCGTCGCGGTGTTCCGGCGATCGGATTCGTGAACGAGGGCAAGCTCCGGTCGAACGACACCGTGGATCCCCGGCGCGTCGCATTGCTGCAGCAATGGCTCGATGCCGGGCTGGATCTCGGCAATCACACCTTTGGACATCCCGATCTGCACCGCACGCCCCTGGCGCAGTTCGAGCGCGAGGTACTCGACGGCGAGCGCGTCACGCGCACGCTGCTTGCGAAGAGGGGGAGGCGTCCCGAGTTTTTCCGGCATCCGTTTCTCCACACCGGGCGAAGCCTCGACGTTAAAACCTCTGTCGAGGCGTTCCTTCGGAAGAATGGATACCGGGTCGCGCCCATTACCGTGGATAACAGCGACTACATCTTCGCGGCCGCCTATGACCGTGTTGGGGCGACAGGAGATCGGGCGGCGCAACAGCGCGTGGCTGACGCCTACATCAGTTACATGGACTCGGTGATCGCCTACTACGAGACGCAGTCGGTGACGATCGTCGGTCGCGAGGTCGCGCAGACGTTGCTGCTGCATGCGAGCGCACTGAACGCGAATACGTTCGACCGTCTGGCCGACATGATCGTGGCGCGGGGGTACCGGTTCGTCAGTCTCGGCGAAGCGCTGAAGGACCCCGCCTACCAGCGTCGCGACGAGTTCATCGGGCCGGGAGGCATCACGTGGCTCCACCGGTGGGCGCTGACTGACGGCAGGCAGGGGAGCACGTTTGCCGGCGAGCCGGTGGTGCCTGGGTGGGTCGAGGCGGCATCGAAATGACACCTCTCGAAGCGGCCGCGCAGGTCGTGTACCGGTCGATGATGCCAACCACGCAGCAGCGCTGGCCACTGCTGGACGCGCGCGCCGGCACAGCCGTCTGGGTGAAGCACGAGAACCACACGCCTGTCGGCGCGTTCAAGGTGCGCGGAGGGCTGGTGTATTTCGATGACCTGGCGCGCACCCCGGCGGGTGTCAAGGGTGTGGTCGCCGCCACGCGCGGAAATCACGGGCAGTCGGTCGCATTCGCGGCGGCCCGGTACGGGATTCCGGTGGCGGTCGTCGTGCCGCACGGCAACAGCCTGAGCAAGAACCGCGCGATGCGCCTGATCGAGGTCACAGACGACGAGGTGGAAGAAGCGATGCGGGCGATCTATGACGATACCCACAACGTCGCGGAGGGAGCGGCGGCTGCGGGCCTGGCCGCCTTGATGCAGGAGAATGACCGCCTCAGGGGCCGCGTC
>DATLXP010000073.1:0-7713 GCA_035575695.1 Vicinamibacterales bacterium | reverse complement strand
GAGGCGGTCGCTCGCAGCGCGGAGTTCTACGCGGCGCCCGACACCGCCTACTCGCTCCAGGGGGATACGCTCACGTACCGAAGCGCCGTCGAGACCCCTCACCCGGCGAATAACACGGTGGACGCGCGGTACTTTCCCGATCCGTCGCCTCGGGGGCGGAAGCGCGCCGTGCTGGTGCTTCCCCAGTGGAACGCGGACGCCAATGCTCACGTGGGACTCTGCCGGCTGCTGAACCGCTTCGGCATTTCGGCTCTCCGTTTGAGCATGCCGTATCACGACCGGCGCATGCCCCCCGAGCTGCAGCGCGCGGATTACATCGTGATCGCCAACATCGGCCGAACGATCGCGGTGTGCCGGCAGGCCGTGATCGATGCGCGCCAGGGCATTGCGTGGCTCCACCGGCAAGGGTACGAGGCGATCGGCATCCTCGGCAGCAGTCTCGGATCGTGCCTGTCGATGCTGACCGCGGAGCACGAGCCGCTGCTCAAGGCCGCGGCACTCAACCACGTCTCGCCGTACTTCGCCGACGTGATCTGGAGCGGCCTCTCCACCGAACACGTGCGGGCGTCGCTCGACGATCACGTCACGCTCGACGCGCTGCGCCGGATATGGATGCCGATCTCTCCGTTTCCGTTCCTCGACGGCGTGCGGGGCAAGTCGTTGCTGCTCGTCTACGCGCGCTACGACCTGTCCTTCCCGCCCGACCTCTCGCGCGCGCTCGTCACCGCATGCAGGATGCGTGATGTTCCGCACGAGACGAGGGTGCTGCCCTGCGGCCACTACAGCTCCGCACGGATGCCCTTCAGCTTGCTGGACGGGCTGGTGCTGTGTCGGTTTCTGAATCGGGCGCTTAGGACCGGGAGCTAGCAGCGGCGAGTCGGGCCGTTGGAAGTTGGGATGGAGGCGTCAGCTCCCCAGCCGGAAGCCGGAAGCCGGAAGCCGGAAGCCGGTAGCTGGAAGCTGGTAGCTGAAAGCGTCAGAGGTATTTGACGACGCCCTGCAATGCCTCGTAGAGCGCACCGGCGAGCGCCCTCATGACCGGAGAAACCTCTCCCGAGGCGACCGCATCGGCGACCGTGACTGGTTGCGTGATCAATAACCAGATCGTCGCGCCGGCCAGCGCCGTGGCGACGACCCCGATTACCGCCGCAAGACTGAGACTCAGCCTGGCGAAGCTCATGGAGGTTTCGTAAGTCTATAACGCCAGCCCGCAGCCGAAGTTAACTGTCAGTTGGACGAAAATCGCACGAGGACTGTTCCTCCGACCCACGGAGTCCTCGGGCGAGGCCCGCAAAACTAGGGTTCCAGGACGATCTTGCCGAACTGCGCTCCCGCCTCGAGCCGGTCGTGGGCGGCACGCGCCTCCGACAGCGGGAGCACCTGGTCGACGACCGGTGTGAAGACCCCTGCTGAGAGCAATGCGGTGGCCCTGAGCAACTCAGGCTTCCCGCCCATGTAGCTTCCCATCAGCGACAACTGCCTCGCGAACAGGTGGCGCAGATCGATCGACGCGCGCGGCCCGGTCGTCGCGCCGCACGTCACCAGGCGTCCCCCGCGGGCAAGGGCGCGAACGCTGCGGTCCCACGTCGCCTCGCCCACGTGTTCGATCACGACATCCACCCCCCTGCCACCCGTCAGGTCCCGCACCCGCTGCCCGAAGTGTTCCGCGTAGTGGTCGAAGACATCGTCCACACCAAGCGCGCGCGCCTGATCGAGCTTGCCGGGGCCCACCGTGGCGAACACGCGGGCGCCATGTGCTCTCGCGACCTGGATCGCCGCCTGTCCCACGCCGCTTCCAGCCGCAAGGACGAGGACGGTCTCGCCCGGCTGCAGCGCCCCCCGCGTCACGAGCATGTGCCAGGCTGTCAGGAACGTCAGCGGGAACGCCGCCGCCGTGGCGAAGTCGATGTGGTCCGGAATCCTGATGAGGTTCTCGACGGGCACCGAGACGAGTTCGGCGTACCCCCCATCGCACATGTACCCGAGCACGTCGTAGTCGGCACAGAGGTTATCGCGGCCCGCCGCGCACGAGGCACAACGGCCGCAACTGACGCCTGGCTGCAGCATGACGCGCGTGCCCGCCGGCACGTCGCCCCGGCCGGCGTCTACGACGTCGCCGGCAACATCAGCCCCCGAAATGTGCGGCAGGGGGATCCGCACCCGCTCGAGACCCCGGCGCTGCCAGAGGTCCAGGTGGTTCAGGGCGCAGGCTCGCACGCGTACGATCGCGCGGTCGGGCGCCGACACCGGATCCGGTGCATCTTCGTAGCGCAGCACGTCGGGCCCGCCGTGCTGATGGAATCGAATAGCCTTCACGGGCGCAGGGCCGCGTCAGGTGTCGAGCGACATCGGATCACCCATCCCCAGGTCGTCGAGCGACGATCCGATCTTGTCGCGATCACCGACGACGACGGTCAACATCTGATCGGGATGCAGATGCCGCGCGGCGGCGGCGGTCGCCGCCGTTTCGTCGATCGACAGGATCGATGGCACGAAGGTGCTGTAGTAGTCCTCCGGCAGGTCGTGGAGGGCCATCTGCGCGGTCGCGCGCGCGACCTGCTCGGCCGTCTCGAAGTTACGCGCGAACCCCCTGGTGAGTGCGGCGCGCCCGGTTTCGAGCTCGTCGAACGTCACGGGGCGGGCGCCCCGGATCTCGTCGATCTCGCGGATCCCCTCCCTGATCGCGTCGGCGGTCGCGTCTGACTGCACGCTGGCCTGCAGGACGAAGGGACCGGGGCCGCGGCGCGCGTCAAAACTCGTCCGCGCGCCGTACGTGTAGCCCTTCTCCTCGCGCAGGTTCATGTTGATGCGGCTCACGAACTGCCCGCCGAGCACCATGTTGAGCACCAGCAGCTGCGCGTAATCCGCCGCGCTGCGCGCAATGGACACATGCCCGATGCGCAACTCCGACTGACCCGCACCCGGACGGTGCAGGATGGCCAGTCGCGCAGGGGGCGCAGGGGGCACCGCAACCACGACGCTTGGAGGAACAGGGATGCGGTCGTGGCCTGTCCAGGAGTCGAACGCGGCCGCGATCAGCGCGACGAGCTCCTCGTGCGACGCATCGCCGGCAGCCACGATCGTCGCCCCGGACGGCACGTACGCCCGTTGGTGAAAGTCGGTGATGTCGTGCAGTGACAACCGGCGGAGCGACGCTTCGGTCCCGATCGCGAGGTGGCCGTAGGGATGTCCCCGATAGAGCAATTCCGTGAACGCGCGGTCGGCAAGGGCGGGCGGCATGTCACGGATCTGGATGAGGCGATTGAGGCGAAGGTCGCGCACGCGCTCGAAGTCACTCCGGTCGAACCGGGGCCGCCGCGCCATGTCGGCGAGCAACGCGAAGCCACGCGCCGAGAATCGCTCGAGGACGCTCAACCCGAGCATCGTCGAGTCCGACCCCACCTCGGTGTCGATCTGGCCACCGATCCGACCGAGTGCCTCGTGCAGGCCGAGTGCGTCGAGGTCGCCGCATCCCTCGTCGAGCAGGTCGCCGGTGATCGCGGCGAGCCCCGCCGCCTCCTCCGGATCGGACGCGGAGCCACGCCGCATGAGCAGCAGCGCGCTGACGAGCGGTACGGCACGCTGCTCGATCGTCCACACGCGAAGACCGTTCTCGAGCGTCGTCCGGCGGATCTCCGGGAAGTGGAAGTCAGGAAGCGGACCGAGGGGCGGGAGCGCCGAGCGGTCGACAGCCATCAGGAGACCGAGACCGCGGACGACCCCGCGAGCGCGAGGTCCAGGCGGCCGTGAGGCACGACGCTGAGGGCGACCCGCGACGCCTGTGCCAGCCATTGGCGCGCCGCGCGCGTGAGCTCGGGGGCCTCCGCGTTGCGATAGCGGGCGAGATCGCGGTCGAAATACGAGGCATCGCCCAGGAAGACATTGTAGGCGTTCAGCTGGTCCGACTTGCCGCCGAAGCCGCCGACGGTCTGTAGCCTCGAGATGAAATGCGCTTCGGCCAGCGCCGTGCCGCGTTCCATTTCCGCGGGCGTCGGTCCTGCCTCGCAGAGCTTCTGGATCTCCGCCGTGATCGCCGCGTCGAGCTCCGCGAGCGTTCGGCCCGGCGCTGCCGTGGCGACGACCTGGAAGAACCCCGACAACTCGCGTGAGTTCTGCGACGCCGACACCTCCGTCGCAATCCGCTGCTCGTAGACGAGCGAGCGATAGAGGCGCGAGGTCTTCCCCCCGGCCAGGACGTCAGCCACGAGGTCGAGCTCGGCGTCATGCGCCGCGAAGAGCGATGGTGAGTGCCACGCGATGTAGAGACGTGGCAGCTCGACCCGGTCCTCGAGCAGCAGGCGCGTCTCGACGAGCCGGGGCGACGGCGTCACGGCGTCAACGGGTCCAGGCGTGACGCCTGGCGGCAGGGACCCGAAAAAATCCTCCGCCAGCGCCAGCGCCGCGTCGACGTCCACGTCTCCCGCAATCGACAGCGAGGCGTTCGACGGGTGGTAATACGTCTGGAAAAACGCCCGCACATCGTCCAGGTGCGCTGCGCGAATGTCGTCGGCGGCGCCGATCGTCATCCAGTGATACGGGTGCTCGGCAGGGTACAGCTCGGCGAGGAGCGCCATCCCGGCGAGACCGTACGGCCGGTTCTCGTAATTCTGCCGCCGCTCGTTGAGGACCACATCCCGCTGGTTGTTGAACTTCGCGTCGGTCAGCGCGGGCAGCAGATAGCCCATGCGGTCCGATTCCATCCACATCGCGAGGTCCAGGGCGTTGGCCGGCACGACCTCCCAGTAGTTGGTCCTGTCGGCGTTGGTCGACCCGTTGAGCGACGCGCCCGCCTGCTGGAGCGGCTGGAAGTACCCGTGGTCGTAGTGTTGCGAGCCCTCGAACATCAGGTGCTCGAAGAGATGCGCGAACCCCGTGCGGCCCGGCTTCTCGTTTTTCGAGCCGACGTGGTACCAGACGTTCACCGCGACGATCGGGCAGTTACGGTCCTGGTGCACGAGGACGTCGAGGCCATTGTCGAGCGTGCGGCGGGTGAAGGGAATGTCCATTCAGTAGGCGATCAGCGCGCGTTCGCGCCGCGGATCTGCGCCGCCTCGCAGGCGCCCGGTCGCCGGATCGATGCCGGCAGCCACGATGCCGGTGGAGATCCCGTAGGGTCCTCGCATCCGCAGCACGTGGCCGCGCGCGCGCAGCTCGTCGATGACCTGCGGTGCGAGGGTGCGCTCGACTTCGAGTACCCCGGGCTGCGCGCGGTGGTCGTCGAACGAGCTCTGCGGGTGCAGCGAGTTCACGCGCGGGGCTTCAATGGCCCCCTGCACGTCCATCCCGAAATCGATGATGTTGAGCAGCACCAGCAGGATCTGCTGGTCCTGGCTGTCGCCGCCCGGCGTGCCGATCGCGAGGAACGGCTTGCCGTCCTTGAGCACGATCGTCGGCGTGAGCGTCGTCCGTGGACGCTTGCCGCCGGCCAGCACGTTGGGGCTCCCCGGGTCGAGGCGGAACGCCTGCATCCGGTTACTCATCGGAACGCCTGTGTCTCCGGCCACGAAGGCTCCGCCGAGCATCCATCCGGAGCTCGGCGTGGCGGAAAACATGTTGCCGTCCGCGTCGACGACCTGGAGGCTCGTCGTATCGCCAGGTTCGCGCGCCGGCGTGCCGACGAGGCGTTCCACCGTACCGGCGCCGATGCGGGCGGCGCCCCGCTCGGGATCGCCGGGACGCTCGTCGAGGCTCGCGCGGGCCGGATCGATCAACGTCCGGCGAACTGCAGCGTATTCGGCAGAGAGGAGCGGGCCGCCCGGCACGCGTACGAAGTCGGGGTCCCCGTAGTAACGGTCCCGATCCGCGTAGGCGAGCTTGATCGCTTCGACGATCGTGTGGACGGCGTCCGCCGATCCGCGTCCCATGCGGGCCAGGTCGAATCCTTCGAGGATGCGGAGCGACTGCAACAGCGCGGGCCCCTGGTTCCAGAAGCCCGCCTTGTAGACCGTGTAGCCTCGATACGGCACGGACGCAGGCTCCTCGATCTTTCCGCGGTATCCTGCCAGGTCGTCGTCGGTCATGACGCCCCCCGCCGCACGCACCGCCGCCGTCATGCGCTGCGCGATGGACCCCTTGTAGAAGGCGTCGCGTCCGGCCTGGATCCCCTGCTCGCGGCTGGCGCCCCGGCTCGTCGCGTCCTGCTCCGCGGCGGCCAGCGCGCGAAGGGTCGCCGCAAGGTCGGGTTGACGGAACATGCCGCCCGTCGGGGTAATGCGTCCGTCTGGATAGTACGCACGCCTCGACCCTTCGTAGAGCTCCGTCGCCTTCCTTTCGGTCTCCAGGTAGTGGTGCAGGAACTCGTACAGAGGGAAGCCGTCAGCCAGGGCGATGGCCGGCGCCAGCACCTCGGCGAGTGACTTCGTTCCGTACGTCTGCAGCGCGAGCGCGGCCGAATCGACCACCGCCGGGATGGTGGCGCCGAGCGGACCGTTTCCGGGTATCACGGTCTTGCCGGCAAAGAGCGCGGGGGACGCCCCTTTGGGCGCCGATCCCTGGCCGTTGATCACGATGACGCGTTTATCGCGGGCGGAATAGAGGATGATGGGCGCCTCGCCCCCGAGTCCGAAGTGCGAAATCTCGACGACGGCCGCCGCGAATATTGTGGCGACCCCGGCGTCGATCGCATTGCCTCCCGCGGTGAGAATCGTGGCCCCGGCCTCCGCGGAAAACGTGCGCCCGGCGGCCACGACGCCGCGGTCCGCTCGAACTTCCGTGCGGAGCTGCTGGGCGGTGATGGACGGGGGGAAGCAGAGGACCGCAGCAGCGGCTGCGCAGGCAGAAAGCCAGGAACGCAAATTCACAGTTGAATCCTACCGGCATTCTCGCGCATCGTAAACATCAAATGCCGCACCGAATGCTGGCGCTCATCGCCCTGGGGCAGCTCCTCGGCATGACGTTGTGGTTCTCCGCCACGGCTGCGGCACCACGGATTGCCGCCGAGCTGTCGCTCAGTGATTCAGCGACGGCGTGGCTCACGATGGGGGTCCAGGGCGGATTCGTGGCCGGCACGCTGCTCAGTGCGCTGCTCGGTCTCGCCGATGTCTTCAACGCGCGAAGGCTGTTCGCCGCAGGGTGCGCGGCCGGGGCCCTCGCCAACGCCGCGATCGTGTTCACGGAGGATGCGAGCTCGATCATTGCGCTGCGATGGTGCACGGGCGCGGCGCTGGCCTGTGTGTACCCGCCCGGCATGAAGCTCGCCGCGGGCTGGTTCCTCGAGCGTCGCGGCACGGCGCTCGGCATCGTGGTCGGTGCCGTCGGCCTGGGTTCCGCGTTTCCGCACCTGCTGGCCTGGACGGCTGCCGACATCCCCTGGCGAACCCTGATGATGACCTCTTCGGTGCTCGCCTCGATCGGCGGCGGCCTCGTCTGGCTGTGCGTGACCGACGGCCCGCATGTGGCTGCGTCGGCCCCATTCGATGCCCGCGCGGTCGGCACCGTACTCCGCAACCGCGGTGTGCGGTTGTCGACCTGCGGCTACCTCGGTCACATGTGGGAGCTCTATGCGATGTGGACGTGGCTCTCCGTCTTCGCCACCGCCTCACTGGGCGCCGGCGGGGTGATCCCCGGCCGCCGCGGCTCGCTGGTCGCGTTTGTCGCGATCGCGAGCGGCGCGGTCGGCTGCGTCGTTGCAGGCTTCTGGGCCGACCGGTGGGGAAAGGCGCGTATCGCCAGGCTCGCCCTGCTCGTGAGTGCCTCGTGCTCGGCGCTCGCAGG
>DATLXP010000072.1:0-6450 GCA_035575695.1 Vicinamibacterales bacterium | reverse complement strand
GCGCTCGGGAATGCCGCGGTGACGGTGACGTATGCACCGGCAATCGAAGCAATGCCCACGGACCGGCATGCGTCCCTCGCCGAGCTCGCCGCGACGATGGATGCGGGGCAGGTCGAGGTGCTGGTCATCATGGGGGGCAATCCGGCGTTCACCGCCCCCGCCGATCTCAAGTTCCCGGAGAAGCTCGCGAAGGTCGGCCTGATCGCCTATCACGGCATGCACGCCGACGAGACCGCGTATCTGTCGCACTGGACGCTGCCCTGCGCGCACCCGCTCGAAAGCTGGGGAGACGGGCGGTCCTTCGATGGCACCGTCACGCTGATGCAGCCGCTGATCGCGCCGCTCTACGAAGGACGCTCGCCGCAGGAAATGCTCTCGCTCTTCACGCAGCAGGCCGACCGCCGCGGCCTCGCGATCCTCAAGGATTATTGGACCCGCGCATTCTCGGGCGGAGGGGGATGGGCCATCCGCGACGCGAGCGGACAGGCCTTCAAGGACGTGGACACGTTCTGGAAGCGCGTCCTCCACGACGGATTCATTCCAGGCACGGCCGTCGTGAGCGGCGGACCCGCCACCGCGATGACCCCCGCGCCGCCCGTCGCGACGACCCCCGGCCTTCAGGCTGTGACGGCCGCTGCAGGGATGGCGGCGCCCCAGGGCGCCGCGACCCTGGGCGTCCCGGCGCCGGAGGCACCCGGTAGCCAGGTACCCCAGGCGCCCAGCACCTCGGCACCGCAGGCATCCGGCACCTCCACGCCCGGCACACCCGTGGCCGGCACACCGGCGCCCGGCACCCCGGCACCCGCGACGGGCGGCCTGGAAATCATCTTCCGCCCGGATCCCACCGTGTGGGACGGCAGCTTCGCGAACAACGGCTGGCTCCAGGAGCTCCCGAAGCCGCTGTCCAAAATCACGTGGGACACCACCGCATGGGTCAGCCCACGCCTCGCCGAAAGCCGCGGTCTGACAAACGGCGATGTGATCGAACTGCGCTACCGCGGCAACACCGCGAAGATGCCGGTGTGGATCGTTCCCGGCCAGCCGCAGGAGTCGGTGACGGTCTTCTTCGGCTACGGCCGCCGCATGGCCGGGCGCGTCGGCAACGCCGTCGGCGATGCGCAACAGTTCAACGCCTACCTGCTGCGCACGTCGGACGCCCCGTGGTTCGGGCAGGGCCTCGAGATTGCGAAGACCGGCGAACGCTACCTCCTTGCGACGACCCAGGAACATCACCTGATGGAAGGCCGCGCGCCGGTGCGCGTCGCGAACCTCGAACAGTACAAGCACGACCCGACGGTCATCCAGCACCAGGGCGGTCACAAGCCCCCGAAGACGCTGACGATGTATCCCGAGCACGAATACAACGGATACAAGTGGGGGATGGCGATCGACCTCACGAGCTGCACGGGCTGCGGCGCGTGCACGGTCGCGTGCGTGGCCGAGAACAACATCCCGGTCGTCGGCAAGGACCAGGTCTCGCGCGGACGCGAGATGCACTGGATCCGCGTCGACCATTATTTCGCCGGGGACGTCGACAACCCCGAGTCGTATCACCAGCCGATCCCCTGCATGCAGTGCGAGAACGCGCCGTGCGAGGTGGTCTGCCCGGTTGCCGCGACGACGCACAGCAGCGAAGGCCTGAACGACATGACCTACAACCGCTGCGTGGGCACCCGGTACTGCTCGAACAACTGCCCGTACAAGGTTCGCCGTTTCAACTTCCTGCTCTACGCCGACTGGGACACGAGCAGCCTGTATCCGATGCGCAACCCGGACGTCACCGTCCGAAGCCGCGGCGTGATGGAAAAGTGCACGTACTGCGTGCAGCGCATCAACCACGCGCGCATCGATGCGAAGAAGGAAGATCGCAAGATCCGGGACGGTGAAGTCGTCACCGCGTGCCAGGCGACCTGCCCGGCCGACGCGATCGTGTTCGGAGATCTCAACGACCCCGAGAGCAAGGTCGTGAAAGTCACGGCCCAGCAGCGGAACTACGGCGTCCTGGAGGACCTGAACACGCGACCGCGGACGACCTACCTTGCGGCGATTCGCAATCCGAATCCTGAACTGGAAGCGCCGCGCGCCGCGGGCCACACGGAACAGCACTGATGGATTCCAAACCCGTCGCTCATTTCCAGGCGCCTCCCCCGGTCATCGAACCGGGGCACACGTTCGGGACCGTCACCGAGAAGATCAGCCGCATCGTTCTCGGCGGCCGGCATCCGGCCGGCTGGTTCATCATGCTCGCGATCGGCTTCCTGGGCGTCAACATGCTCGGCGTGTCGGTCGGGTACCTGCTGCTGAAGGGCATCGGGATCTGGGGCAACAACGTCCCCGTCGGCTGGGCGTTCGACATCATCAACTTCGTCTGGTGGATCGGCATCGGCCACGCCGGCACGCTGATCTCGGCGATTCTGCTGCTGCTCAAGCAGGACTGGCGCACGTCGATCAACCGTTTCGCCGAAGCCATGACGCTGTTCGCGGTCGCCTGCGCGGCCATGTTCCCGCTCATCCACACCGGCAGGCCCTGGATCGCCGCCTACTGGCTGCTGCCGTATCCGAACACGATGGGACTCTGGCCGCAGTTCAGGAGCCCGCTGATCTGGGACGTCTTCGCGGTCTCCACCTACGCGTCGGTGTCGGCGCTCTTCTGGTACACCGGGCTGATCCCCGACCTGGCGACGCTGCGCGACCGTGCCACGAACAAGCACGTCGCGCGTGTCTATGGGATGCTCGCGCTCGGCTGGCGCGGGTCCGCGCGGCACTGGCAGCGGTACGAAACGGCCTACCTCCTGCTGGCCGGCATGTCGACGCCGCTGGTGCTGTCGGTGCACACGATCGTCAGCTTCGACTTCTCGGTCGGCCTCGTGCCCGGCTGGCACGCCACGATCTTCCCGCCCTACTTCGTTGCCGGCGCGATCTACGCGGGCTTTGCAATGGTGCTGACGCTCGCGATCCCGCTCCGCAAGATGTACGGCCTCGAAGACTTCATCACGATGCGCCATCTCGAGAACATGGCGAAGATCACGCTCGTGACGGGCCTGATGGTGGTCTACGGCTACGCGATGGAAGCGTTCTACGGCTGGTACAGCGCGAACGGCTACGAGAAGTTCATGATCTACAACCGCATGGCCGGCCCGTATGGCTGGTCGTACTGGATGCTGATCTTCTGTAACGGCATCGTGCCGCAGACGCTGTGGATCAAGCGGCTGCGCACGAACATCCCGTGGCTGTTCACCATGGCGCTCATCGTCAGCGTCGGCATGTGGCTCGAACGGTTCGTCATCATCGTCACGTCGCTGCACCGCGACTTCCTGCCCTCGTCGTGGGACATGTATTACCCGACGGTGTGGGACTTCTCCACCTTCTTCGGCACGGTGGGTCTGTTCATCACCCTGATGTTCCTGTTCGTCCGCGTGCTGCCGATGATCTCGATCTTCGAGATGCGGACGATGGTGCCCGAGGCGAAGGTGAAAGGCTCGGAGGATCATTAGAGACATGGATGCTGTCGTGGAACAGAAGCCGCTCTACGGGCTGATGGCCGAGTTCGCCGACGCCACGACCCTCGTCGCGGCGGCGAAGCAGACCCAGCAGGAAGGGTTCCGGAAGTACGACGCGTTCTCGCCGTACCCGATCCACGAGCTCTTCGAGGCCATGGCGATCACGGACCGGCGTGTGCCCCTCGCGGTCCTCTTCATGGGGATCGTCGGCTGCATCGCCGGCTTCGGCCTCTGTTACTGGGTCTCGGTGATTGCGTATCCGCTCAACGTCGGCGGGCGGCCGCTCAACAGCTGGCCGTCGTTCATCCCGGTGACCTTCGAGCTCACGATCCTGTTCGCGTCGTTCACGGCTGTGCTCTCGGTGATTCTGCTGAGCGGGCTGCCGATGCCGTACCACCCGGTGTTCAACGTGCCGCGCTTCGCCGCGCATGCCAGCCAGGACGGGCTGTTCCTGGCCATCGAGGCCGACGATCCGAAGTTCGACCTGGAGAAGACGCGCGCGTTCCTGCTGAGCCTTGGAGCAAAGGAAGTCAATGACATCGAGCCATAAGAAGGCAGCGCTCGTCTTCTGTCTCCTTGTCGCGTCCGGCTGCAGGCAGGACATGCACAACCAGCCGAAGTACCGGCCGCTGCGCGCCAGCGCGCTCTTCGCGAACGGTTCGAGCGCCAGGCCCATCATCGAGGGGACCGTGGCGCGCGGCACGCTCCAGGAAGACGAGGCGCTCTTCACCGGCAAGGTCGACGGGACCGCCGTGAAGGAACTGCCGTTTGCCATCGCGGCGGCGGACCTCGACCGCGGCCAGGAGCGCTTCAATATTTTCTGCACCCCGTGCCATGACACCACCGGCAGCGGTCGCGGCATGGTCGTGCAGCGCGGGTATCGGCAGCCGCCGTCGCTCCACATCGAGCGCCTGAAGACGGCCGACGCCGGCTACCTCTTCGACGTGATCACCAACGGGTTCGGCGCGATGCCCGACTACAAGGCGCAGATCGACACGCGCGACCGCTGGCGCGTCGTCGCGTACATTCGCGCGCTGCAACTGAGCCAGTCGGCCACGGCGGCCGACGTGCCGGGGGGCAACCCCGATGCGGCGAATGCAGCGAAACCGGCGACCGGGCATCAGCCCGCGGGCGGGGGCAAGCACTAGGCATGGCGACACACGCAGCAATTCCGACCGACGTGCCCGCGCTCGCGCGGCTGCAGCAGCGGGGGCTGATCATCGGCGTGATCGGGCTCGCGGCGGGGGCGTTCGGCCTGTTCACGAACCGCGACCAGTTCTTCCAGTCGTGGCTGATCGGCTTTATCTTCTGCCTCGGTCTGTCGATCGGTTCGCTGGCGCTCCTCATGCTGCAGCACCTCTCGGGCGGCCAGTGGGGACTCGTCGGGCGCCGGGTGTTCGAGGCGGCGGCCAGGACGATGCCGCTCGTGGCACTGTTCTTCGTGCCGATCCTGTTCGCGATGCCGACGCTGTTCAAGTGGGCGCGCCCGGAGATCGTCGCGACCGACGCGATCCTCCAGGCGAAGGCCCCGTACCTGAACGTGCCCTTCTTCACCGGACGCGCGGCCCTGTACTTCGCCTTCTGGATCCTCTGCGCGTGGCTCCTGAACAAGTGGTCCGGCGCGCAGGACCGCGGCGAAGAATCGACGGATCCCGCCGGCATGGTGCGCTTCAGGAAGCTCAGCGCGCCGGGGCTTCTCTTTCTCGTCCTCACGCTGACGTTCGCGGTGACCGACTGGGTGATGTCGCTCGACCCGCATTGGTACTCGACGATCTTCGGATTGCTGTTCACCGCGGGCTTCGGTCTCTCCGCCCTGGCGTTCACCATTTTCGTGCTGGCGACCATCGGCCCCGAGGGGGCGCTCGCCGGACGGCTGAAACCGCGGCATTTTCACGATCTCGGCAAGCTGCTGCTGGCCTTCACGATGCTCTGGGCCTATCTGAACTTCTCGCAGTTCCTGATCATCTGGTCGGGTAACCTGCCCGAAGAAATTCCCTGGTACCTCGAGCGGATCCGCGGGCCGTGGGGGTACGTCGCGCTCCTGCTGGTCTTCGGCCACTTCGGTCTGCCATTCCTGCTGCTGCTCTCCCAGGACCTCAAGAAGAACAGCCGGTGGCTCGCGCGGGTCGCGATCTTCATCCTGCTGATGCGGCTGGTCGACATCATCTGGCTCGTGGGACCGACGTTCGGTCATCACACCATCCCGATCCACTGGATGGACATCGCCGTGCCGGCCGGTCTCGTCGGAATCTGGTTGTTCCTGTTCACGCGTCACCTGCGCAGCCGCGCGCTGATGCCCTTGAACGATCCGTATTTCAAGGAGGCGTTCGCCCATGACGCCCACTGATTCGACGTCGCCGTACGATCCGACTCCGCCGACGGGGTCGGCGGGTCACGTCCCTGGCGATCATCACGCCCACGACGCGCATCATGCGCGCCAGGGTCATGACGAACACGACAGCCTCTACAACGAGGACGTCGCGCACGAAGAGACCGACGTCAACGTCGGTCAATTGATCGCGTACACGATCGGTCTGGCCGTGGTGTGCCTCGTGTCTGCCGCCATCGTCCTGGTACTGTTCAACGTGTTCGAAGCCCAGGCGGCCAAGGACGATCCGGTGCTCTCTCCGTACGCGCTCCGGGAAGGGCAGTTGCCCCCCGAACCGCGGCTGGTGCTCGACGAACCTGCCGCCCTGAAACTCCATCGCACGACTGAAGCGGAGGCGCTCGCACAGTACGGCTGGGTCGACCAGGCCACCGGCGTGGCCCGTGTGCCGATCGACGAAGCGAAGACGCTGCTGCTCCACAGGGGGCTCCCGGTCCGCGCCGGCGCGCCGACCGACGCGTGGATGGGGACGCACTCCCCCACCCGTGGCGAGTCATCGTCTGGACGAGCGATCCCCGTGAAGCCCGCGACGCCACAGCCGGCCGCCGCAGTCCCTGCCGCGCC
>DATLXP010000071.1:0-21946 GCA_035575695.1 Vicinamibacterales bacterium | reverse complement strand
CAAGACAGACGACGCCGGCGCGACGTGGAAGAAGACGAGCGAGTCGAACGATTTCATGACGGGGCATTCAGGAACGTACGGCTGGGTGTTCGGGCAGATTCGCGTGCACCCCGCCGACGAGGACACGATCTTCAGCATGGGCCTCGGCCTGAATGTGTCGCGCGATTCGGGGAAGACACTCACACGTTTTCCGACCAACAACGTGCACGGCGATCATCACGGCCTGTGGATCGACCCGAAGACGCCTGACGTCGTTTACAACGCCAACGACGGCGGTTTCTATCAGACGGAAGATTCCGGGAAAACCTGGAAGTTCGCCGTGACGACGGGCGGATCGCAGTTCTACAACGTCGTCGTGGACAACAGCACGCCCGCGTGGGTGTACGGGTCCATCCAGGACATCGGCAGCCGCCGCGGAAAGCTGGACCTGAGCCAGGGGCGCGACAAGATCGCCGTCGTGGATTTCGAGAACGCACCCGGTGGGGAAGGGTCGAACCAGGCGATCGACCCGAGGAACCCGAACATCGTCTACTCGCACGGTTTCTACGGAAACTTTACGCGTGAGGATCTCGGCGTGCCACCGCCGCCGCGCGGACGCCGTGGTGGAGCGGGCGCCGCGGCCGATAATCCGCCGGCCCCTCCCGGTCCGCAACGCAGCACCAACATCCGTCCGAAAGAAGAGGGTCTTCGCGCCCAGTGGATGGCGCCCGTGATCGTCTCTCCGCACGATCCCAACACGGTCTACCTGGGGTACCAGTACGTGTTCCGCTCGACCAACCGCGGGGACGCGTGGGAGAAGATCAGCGCTGACCTCACGGGTAACGATCCGAAGCAGATGCTGCCGAAGAGCTCGGGAGAGATCCCGTACCAGACGATCTCGGCGCTCACCGAATCGCCTCGCGTGAAGGGTTTGATGTACGCAGGCACCGACGACGGGCGGCTGCACGTGACGTCGGACGCGGGGAAGACATGGCGCGACCTGACACCGAACGTGCCGACGAAGAAGTGGTACTCGCGCGTCGTTCCCTCTCAGCACGACGACCAGACCGTCTACATCACGCAGCGTGGCCGCGAAGACGATGACTTCGCCGTGTATGCCTACAGATCCACGGACGGCGGCAAGACCTTCACGAGTATCGCGGCGAACCTGCCCGCCGGACCGGTGAACGTGATCCGCGAAAGCCCGAGGGATCCGAACGTTCTGTTCCTCGGCACGGATTTCGGCGCCTTTGCCTCGACCGATGGTGGCAAGCGCTGGAACGTCCTCGGCGGGAACCTGCCGTCGACGCAGGTCTCCGACCTTGCGTATCAGGGGCGCGACAACGTGATCGTCATCTCCACCTACGGACGCGGCATGTGGGTGCTCGACGCGCTGAAGCTGACCACGCGCTGAGGGCCTTCTGCACACATGCGTCGGTCGCCTGAGCCGATGTGACCGCGCATCGCGCATTACAGTCCGATGATGCCAACGTGGGCGGCGGTGAGCGTCGGATATTTTCTGTACGTCATCGCCCTGGCGTCGGCGATGCCAGGCATTTGTCGCGCCGGTCGGGTGCGAGCCGGAACCACGGCCTTGGTGGGCCTTGCGGTTGCGCTTCCCGCCGGCGTCGTCACCGCGTGGTGGCTGCAGTCCCTCCTCCTTCCGGTTGCCGCGCTGCTGCTTGCCTATCGCTCGAGCGGCTTTCTCTGGCGGGCCCCGATGCCGCGGATAGAGGCTGCACTGGCCGGAGCGGACCGGGCCCTGCGCGTTCCCGCAATCGTTGGTTGGATGCCTCGCCTCCTGGCCGAGTTCCTCGAGCTGGCCTACGCCGGCGTGTATCCGCTGATTCCCATCGCGCTCGCCCTGCATTTCACGTACGCCTCGACGCCTGACGCCGACTGGTTCTGGACCGTGATCCTGCTGACGGACTACGCATGTTTCGCGATGCTGCCGTGGGTGCAGACGCGCCCGCCGCGCGCGATCGAAGCCGGCCATCCGTGGCAGGCGCGCCTGCGCGTCCTCAATCTGCACATTCTCGACAACACCAGCATCCGCATGAACACCATCCCGAGCGGGCACGCGGCCGAGGCGCTCGCCTGTGCGCTGATCGTGATGGATGCGCCGGCCGCCATCGTCGCCTGGATGTTCTTCAACGCCGCGGCGATCTCGGCAGGCGCCGTCTTCGGCCGCTATCACTACACCGTCGACGTCGTCCTCGGCTGGGCCGTCGCCATGGTGACGTGGGCGGTCCTCCGCAACTGATTTTCACCACAGAGTCACAGAGGTTCACAGAATATCCCGGGGACGAGAGCCCTCTCAGAATCCAGGAGTGATCCGTGGATCTCTGTGGCTCTGTGGTGCGTCTGGCGATCCGCGAATTTCACCACAGAGTCACAGAGGTTCACAGAGAGCCATATTCATGAAGACGCTTCCTCGGACAAATAGATTCTGTGGACCTCTGTGGCTCTGTGGTGAAGTCAGGAGTTAAGATGCTCCTCGTATGACTACCCGAAAGAACATCGTCGCCCTGGCGCTGACGCTGGTTGGCTTGGCCGCTCCCGTCACCGGGGACCAGTCCGCGCCTCCCGCGCAGCCGCCGACGCGGGAGGCGATTACCGCCGCGCCGAACCGTCGCGCTGACGAGGGCAAGGGCCCTTTCAAGACGCTCGCGATTCGTGGCGTGATGGTGATCGACGGCACGGGCGGTCCTCCGTCCGGCCCCATGGACGTCATGGTCTCCGGCAATCGGATCACCGCGATTCGAAGCGCCGGGACCCCCGGTCTGCCGATGCGTGAGAACCGCGGGCCGAAGGCTGACCATGAAGTGGACGCTACCGGCATGTACCTCATGCCCGGCTTCGTCGACATGCACGTCCACGCCGGCGGCGGACCGAAGAACCAGGATGCCGAGTATGCCTACAAGCTGTGGCTCGCACACGGCGTCACGACGGTGCGTGGCGTGGCGATGGCCGCGAACGATTTCACGGTGAAAGAGAAAGAACGCAGCGCGAGGAACGAGATCGTTGCGCCGCGCATCTACAACTACCAGCGGCCCGGGAGCGGGTGGGATCAGGGGGGCGTCGATTCTCCCGACAAGGCTCGGGCGTACGTGCGCTGGGCCGCGGCCAACGGTGTCGACGGGCTCAAGCTGGGCGCGGACCGTCCCGACGTGATGGCGGCACTGCTGGACGAGGCGAAGAAGGCCGGCCTTGGTTCGACGGCGCACCTCCAGCAGGGAGGAGTCGCGCAGATGAACGCCATCAAGGCCGCACGACTGGGCCTCGATACGGTGACCCATTTCTATGGGCACTTCGAATCGCTTCTCAAGGACTACGTCGTGCAGCCCTGGCCCGTGGACATGAATGCCGGCGACGAGCAGTGGCGCTTCGGCCAGGTCGCACGCCTGTGGGACAAGATTCACGAGCCGGGCAGCCCGCAGTGGAAGGCGTATCTCGAAGAGCACCTCAAGCTCGGCACCGTGTTCGATCCGACCCTGACGATCTATTCCGCAGGCCGCGACCTGATGAAGTTCCGGAACGCCGACTGGCACGACAAGTACACCCTCCCGAGCCTCATGGATTTCTACGCACCGAGCCGCACGAACCACGGCGCCTACTGGTACTACTGGACGACGGAAGACGAGATTGCGTGGCGTAACTACTACCAGGTGTGGTTCAGGATGCTCAACGACTACAAGAAGATGGGCGGCCGCATCACGACGGGTTCGGACTCCGGTTTCATCTACCAGACCTACGGCTTCGGCTTCATCAACGAGCTCGAGATGTTGCAGGAGGCAGGCTTCCATCCGCTCGAAGTGCTCCAGGCGGCGACCATGAACGGCGCGATCACCCTGCACGAGCCGACCGGCAAGGCTCCGGAGTTCGGTATGGTGCGTACCGGCATGCTCGCCGACATGGTGATCGTCGATCAGAATCCGCTGCAGAATTTCAAGGTGCTCTACGGCACCGGCGCGCTGAAGCTGAACGACAAGACCGGGAAGGCTGAGCAGGTGGGCGGCGTGAGGTACACGATCAAGGACGGTATCGTGTACGACGCGAAGCAGCTGCTCGCGGACGTCGCCGCGATGGTCGAAAAACAGAAGCGCGCCCGCGATAAGTCGATAAGTCGATAAGTCGATAAGTCGATAAGTAGATAAGTAGATAAGTCGAAAGATCGATAAGTAGATAAGCTTATCCAATGCCGACCATCCTCGCGCTCCTGCTGGCGTGTGCGACGACGATCCACGCGCAGCCGATCGATTACACGGCCCTATGGGATAAGGCGACGCCGTTTGACCAGTTCCTCCAGTCTGTCCGCGCGCGCGATGCCCAGTGGAAGTCACGGTTTGCCAACGCCGCCGTCACCGCCGACATTCTCAACGACATGCGAGCACTGACAGGCAAACGCCGCATTCTTGTCGTCGCGATGGACAAGTGCAGCGATTCAGCGTGGGCCGTGCCGTATGTCGCGAAGCTCGCCGCGGCGGTGCCCGAGCGCCTCGAATTGCGCGTGATCGGACCCGGGGAGGGGAGTCGTATCCAGTCGGCCCACCTCACTCCTGACGGGCGCATCGCAACACCGACGATCGTGGTGCTCGACGAGCTCAACGCGCCCATCGGCGCGTGGGTCGAGCGGCCCGTGGAATTGCAGGCGTGGGTGATCAAGAACCGCGCAACCGTGACATCAGAGGTGCTGCACGAGCACATGGACGCGTGGTATGCCAAGGATGCGGGAAAGGCGACGATCCGTGAGATCGTTGCCGTGTTGAAGAAGAACGCGGCTCAGGGAGGAAAGTAGCGCATGTACTCCGCAGTCCTGATGATGCATTCGTGGCTCCGGTGGGCGGTGCTCGCCGCGGGCCTGATCGCCATTGTGCGCGCCGCCACCGCCGGTCGCCGTCCGTGGTCGACAATCGACGACCGGTCGGCCAAGTGGTTCACGATCATGCTCGACGTGCAGATGCTGCTCGGGCTGCTGCTCTACTTCGCCCTGAGTCCGTTTACCCGGGAGGCCATGGGTGACTTCGGCGCCGCCATGAAGATCCCCGGGCTTCGGTACTGGGCTGTCGAGCACGTGGCGGGCATGACCGTCGCGATCACGCTTGCGCATATCGGCGCCGCCAGGATCCGAAAGGCGTCCGCGGACCGCAAGCATCGCCTGGCCATGATCTTCTTTGGGCTGGCGCTGCTGGCGATCCTGGCCTCGATCCCGTGGCCGGGCATGCCGTCAGGACGCCCGCTCTTCTGCTGGTAGGTGTCTGGATCAGTTCAGGCGTACGTGGGGGAGCGGCGCAGGCGAAACTCTCCCCGATCCCTGGCTGACGTGTAGGTGCAGATCATCTCGGTCAGGGTTGCGGTCCCCGCATAATCGTACCGTCCTCCGGCGATGGCGCCGAGATCGGATCCGCCGCTGAACGTCCACCGGCCGTCGTGCTGCGCGACATTGAAGTCGGTCGTATAGCACGCTCGTAACATCCGCGAGTAGCTCGCCCGAAAGCTGACGTGCCACAATCCGGGGGCTACGACGCTGACCACGCAGCGGAGCGGGCCCCGGTGCCCCGTGGCATCGCTGGCCCATTCCCCCTCCCAACGTCCGCTGATACCACCCGGATCGAGCCCGGCAGCGCTGTCCCACCTCTGTGTGAAATCCTTGCAGTTTGCGGTCAATGGCGCGAAAAGGTGAATGAATTGCTGCAGCACCCGGTTATTTCACCACATCATCCTGAGGAACATCAGGGGCCTCCGGACGTCTAACCACTCGCATGCTTATGCAGGACATCCGCTACGCGTTCCGTTCCCTGCTGAAGAACCCCGGTTTTACGGCCATCGCGGTCGCCTGCCTGGCGCTCGGCATTGGCGTCAACTCCACGATTTTCAGCGTGGTCGACGGGGTGATTCTCAGGCCCTTCCCCTACCCGGATCCGGACCGCATCGTCGTGGTTCACTCCATGAATCAGAAGGAAGGGGTCGAGCGCGGAGGGATCTCCTACGCGGATTTCAAGGATTTTCGTGACTCCTCGTCGACGATCCAGACGCTTGCGGCCTTCACGCAGCGGAGCCTGACGATTGCGGACGGCAGCGGCGAGCCGGAGCGCTACTCCGGAGCGACGGTGAGCTGGACGCTCTTTCACCTGCTTGGCATGCAGCCGATCGCTGGCCGCAACTTCATTGCGCAAGACGACCTCCCTGGGGCCGAACCCGTCGTCCTCCTGAGTTACGACATCTGGGAGCGCCGATACCAGAAGGACCCTGGCGTCATCAACCGTGCGATCACGATCAACGGCCGTCCGCACACGGTGATCGGTGTGATGCCGCCCCGCTTCCTGTTTCCTGAAAACCAGTACATGTGGGTGCCGATCTCGCGGTACTCCGACGCGTTGCCGCGCCCCGATCGCGGCACCCAGGTGTTTGCGCGGATGAAGCCCGGTGTCACCCAGGAGCAGGCACAGACGGACCTTCGCGGCCTGGCGACGCGCCTGGCGGCCTCGTATCCCATCGAGAACGAGAACTGGAGCGTCATGGTGCGTTCCCTCGGGGAATGGATGCTGCCGGCCGACGTCAAGCTGGTGGTCCTCACCATGATGGGCGCCGCCACGCTGGTGCTGTTGATCGCCTGTTCGAACGTGGCCAATCTCCTGCTCGCCCGTGCGTCCGTTCGACAGCGTGAGATTTCGATCCGCGCCGCTCTCGGTGCAGGGCGCTGGCGGATCGTGCGGCAGCTCCTGACGGAGGCCGTGATGATCGGCCTGATCGCCGCTCCCCTCGGTGTCGCGATCGCGGTGATCGGGATCAAGCTGCTCGACAGCTCGATGCCGCCGGGCGAGGTCCCGTACTTCATCCAGTGGAGCGTCGATGGCCGATCGCTCGCCTACACGATAGCGATCTCGATCCTGACAGGCATCGTCTTTGGCCTCGCCCCGGCGCTTCAGGCCGTCCGCACGAACCTGCAGAGCAGTCTGAAGGAAGGCGGGCGCGGCCACGCCGGCGGGTCCCGCGCACTTCTCCGCAACACGCTGGTCGTCGTGGAGATCGCGCTGTCACTCGTGCTCCTCGTAGGCGCGTCGCTGTTCGTGCGCAGCTTCCTGAACATCCAGTCGTCCAGCGTGGGCTTCGACACCGCGAGACTGATGACGATGCGGTTCTATCTGCCTGGATCGGCCTACGAGATGGATGATGCCAGGGCGCGGCGCGTCGAAGATATCGTCCGCCGCGTGGAGTCGCTGCCGGGTGTCGAGGCGGCGTTCTCGTCGAACCTCGTGCCGATGGGCGGTGGCGGTGGCGAGCGACGGGCGCTCATCGAGGGGCGGGCCGTCGAGCGCGGCAAGGAGCCACTCATCTCATTTGTTGCCGTTACACCGCATCTGCGTCGCACGCTCGGCCTGGAACTCGTCAAAGGACGAGACTTCACCGACGCCGAAGGGGCCAGCCGATCGTCCGTCGCCATGATCAACCAGGAGATGGCGCGAAAACTCTGGCCCGACCAGGACCCTGTCGGACGCCGATTCAGGCTCGCAGGTGACACCAAGGAAGAATCGTTCTCGATCATCGGCATCCTGGCTGACTTCCGGCATGGGCAGGGTGACAGCTCCGACCCCGAAGATCCGGCGGCGTACGTGGCATATCCCTACCAGGCATCCCTGAACACGGGGATCACCATCCGCGTGTCTGGCGATCCAACGTTGATCACGCCGGCCGTCCGCGAGCAGATCCGGCTGGCCGATCCACTCCTCCCGGTGTTTCAGGTAGAGACCATGGAGCGGTTGCGGGAGCTCAGTTACTGGCAGTTCCGTCTCTTCAGCTCGATGTTCTCGACGTTTGGATTCATCGCGCTCATCCTGGCATCGATCGGTGTCTACGGCGTGCTGTCGTACTCGGTGTCCCAGCGCGTGCAGGAGATCGGTGTTCGCCTCGCGCTCGGCTCCGAGCGCAGCCACGTGTTGAAGTTGATCGTCGGCCAGGGAGTGAAGCTGGCAGGCATGGGTGTCATAGGCGGTCTCGTCGGCGCGGCCGCCGTCACGCCCGTGATCCGCACGCTCCTCTTCAACGTGACGCCGACCGATCCGCTGAGTTTCGCCGGCGTGGCCGTGTTCCTGACGCTCGTCGCGATGCTCGCCAGCTACATCCCTGCCCGACGTGCGATGGCTGTCGATCCCATCGTCGCGCTCCGCAACGATTGATGTCCTGATGATTCGCCGGGCCTGAAGGCCCGGCCTACGAGTGAATCCGCCGGGCCTGAAGGCCCGGCCTACGAATGAATCCCCCGGCGTCCGGGTGTTATCATCACGCCTCCGGTGCAACTCGACCTTCCATTTCTCAGAGCCACACGCCCCGGACCCCTGCCGGACCTCGGCGTGGAGTTCGTTCGAACGCGGCGCGCCCGGCGCTACATTCTGCGCGTCAAGCCTGACGGCACGCTTCGCGTCACCATTCCGCGGAGCGGCTCGCGGTCCGAGGCCATCAGCTTCATGCAGCGGCACCTCGCGTGGATCGCGAAGGAGCGTGTCCGTGTCCGCCGGGACCAGGCGCCGGTCCGCTGGACTCACGGCAGCAGCATCCTGCTCGGCGGCGAGGCAACCACCATCGCCGTGCAGCGCACGGGCGAGCCTCTCCTCGCGACCTACGGTGGACGCGCGGTCCCCGTGAAGGACGCCACCGATGTGCGCCCCTGCGTCGAGAACGATCTGCGCGATCTTGCCCGCGAACGCCTAATTCCCAGGCTGCGGGCGCTCGCGGCGGAGCTCGACCTGGCGGTCACGAGGGTGACGATCCGTAACCAGCGATCGCGCTGGGGGTCGTGCTCGCGTGCTGGCGCGATTGCGCTGAACTTCAGGCTCGTGCAGATGCCACCATCGGTCTGCGATTACGTGCTGATCCACGAACTGATGCACCTGAAACAGCAGAACCACGGTCCGCGGTTCTGGACGCTCGTCGAGCAGGCATGCCCGTCCTTCAGAGAATCGGAGCGGTGGCTGCGCACGACCGGGCGCTCCCTGTTCTGACGGACTCGACGTTGCTGCATCTACCTGGTATGCGCTGCTCGGTCCGCGCGTGGAAGAAGTCGGACGCGGCCTCCCTCATCCGTCATGCCGACAACATCAACGTCGCGCGATGCCTGCGTGACGCCTTTCCGCACCCGTACACGAAGTCTGACGCCAGGGCTTTCCTGAAGCGGGCGACCAGTGCCGATGATCCGACCAACATGGCGATCGACGTCGAGGGTGAGGCGGTCGGCGCCATCGGGTATGTCCCGGGTCGTGACGTCGAGCGTTTTTCAGCGGAGATCGGTTACTGGCTGGGAGAGGAGCTGTGGGGACGCGGCATCGTGACCGAAGCGCTGACGCTCGCAACCGCTCACGCATTCACGGATCTCAATTTCCTGCGCCTGTTCGCGCTGCCCTTCGCCGATAACCGGGGCTCCGCTCGCGTGCTCGAGAAGGCCGGCTACACGCAGGAGGGCAGACTGCGCTCGAGCAGCGTGAAGTACGGCGAGTCGAAGGACCAGTTCCTCTACGCGAGGATCAACGCCGCGTGGCGACCGGTCACGTGATCAGGGCACGCCCGGCCTGAAGGCCGGGCCTACCTGGGGTTGATCGACCGGACGCCCGGCCTGAAGGCCGGGCCTACAGGGGTTGATCGGCCGTAGGCCCGACCTTCAGGTCGGGCGTTATTCCGAACGCAGCGCGGTCAGAGGATCCACTCTCGTCGCGCGCCGAGCCGGAATGTAGCTCGCGACGATGGCGACCACGGCGACGGTTGCGACGGCTGCCCCGATGGTCCAGGGGTCCCTGGCGCGCATCTCGAAGAGCATCGAGCCCACCCAGCGTCCCACCGCGATCGAGCCGGCCACCCCCACGACCAACCCCCCGACCGCCAGCCACAGGCCTCGAGCGAGGAAGAGGCGCAGCACAGCCGGACGGCTGGCGCCGAGCGCCATCCGGATACCGATTTCCTGCGTGCGCTGCGAGACGAGATACGCCAGCACGCCATAAATACCGATGGCCGCGAGCAGCGCCGCGACGACGGCGAACAGGGCGACGAGGGACGCGTTGAGCCGTGGCTGCGCCGCGCTCTGACTGATGAGGTCCTCCATCTGACGGACGTTGAACAGCGCCAGTTGCGGATCGAGCTCGCGCAGCGCGGATCGCATCGCGACGGCGGGCTGCGCGCTCTCCGGCGCCCGCACGATGACCGTCATCGACGACCAGAGATACTTCGTCGCCGGGAGGTACATCGTGGGAGCCGGCGTGAGGGAGAGGTCGAGATTCCTGACGTTGCCGACGACGCCAACGATCGTGTAGACACCGTTTGGTCCGGCCTTGACCTGCCGTCCGACCGGATCGTCATCCCCCCAGATCCGACGCGCCATTTCGGCGCTGACGATGAGCGCCTTGTCGTCTTCGCCTCCTGTAGACGACGAAAAATAACGCCCCTTGAGGAGCGGAATCCGCATGGCGCGGAAATAATCAGGACTGACCATCCGCCAGTCACTTTGCAGCGATGCGGATCCGAGACGGGTGTCGCCAACGGCATTGATCGGCATCCCGGTGTTGCCCCCGCCAAACGGCGCGCCGCTCGACAAGGCCACTGCCTGAACGCCCGGCGAGGCGGCGATCCGCTGCAAGAGCCTGTCGTAGAGGCTCCAGCCTGCGCCCGGTTTGTCGTAGCGGTCCGGTGGTAACCCCATCATCGCGGTGGTGATATCCGCAGCCTCGGAAGCCCAGTTCCACGCGCTGAAGGTGCCGGAGGCTCTGCACGAGCAGCCCGGCGCCGACGAGCAGGATCGTCGCGAGCGCGACCTGCGCGGCCGCCAGCACGTGGCGCGATCGCGTGGCGGCGGTCGAGCTCCCCCGGCTGCCGTCCTTGAGCGACGTGATCACGTCGCTGCCGGAAGTGGCCATCGCCGGAAACACCGCGAACGCCAGGCCCGTGATGAGGCACACGCCAAGCGAGAAGAGCAGGACGGGCGCGCTGACCGTCGCCTCGTCTCCACGCGGCAGATTGGTCGGCAGCCACTCGCGCATCAATGGAACGGACCAGTAGGCGATGAGAATTCCGGCGGTCCCACCGAGGACCGCAAGCAGCAAGCCCTCGGTCAGCACCTGCCGGACGAGGCGCCGGCGCGCCGCGCCGATCGCCATCCGAACGGCCATCTCGCGCTTGCGGGACGCGGCTCGGGCGAGCATCAGGTTGGCGACATTGGCGCACGCGATGAGCAGCACGCAGCCGACCGCGCCAAGCAGCACGAACAACGCGCGTCGCGTCGGTTCAGGAACGATCCAGTCGTACACGGTCGACATGTCGATGCCCCAGCCTTTGTTCGAGGCAGGGAACTCCGCTTCGAGCTGTCGCGCAACCGCGTCAATGTCCTGTTTGGCTTGCTCGTACGTGACGCCAGGCCTCAGGAGCCCGATGACGCTTGCCGTGTGGTTGTCGCGCTGTTCGGCCGCGGGATCGATGCGCATCGGCGTGAAGAACTCCGCCGTCAGCGGCACGCTGCTCTCAGGAATGACGCCCACGATGGTGTGCGACTGCCCGGCGACCGTGACCGCCGTGCCGACGATGCGCGGACCAGCGCCGAAGTGGCTGCGCCAGAGCGAGTCGCGCACGAGTGCCACGCGCTCGGCACCGGCCGCTTCGTCCGACGGTGCAAAGGTCCGCCCGAGCACAGGCTGTGCACCGAGCATCCGGAAGAAATCAACGCCAAAGGCGACCGATGCGACACGGATGGGATCCCCTGTCGATCGCAGGGTGACGCTGCCGCCGCGCCAGGCGGCGACGTCCATCGTGCGCAGCCGCTCGCGCCACGAGATGTAGTTGGGCAGCGACACGGCGAATCCATCGATCGCGAGCGAATCGTTCTTCTCCCAGATCCGCACGAGGCGGTCCGCCGTTTCGTACGGCAACGGTCTGAGGGCGACGGCATGCACGACGCTGAAGATGGCGGTGTTAGCGCCGACGCCGAGCGCGAGCGTGGCGATGGCGGTGAAGGCAAAGACCGGGGCTCCCCGCAGAGACCGGAACGCGTAGCGCAGGTCCTGTCGCAGGACGTCGAGATGTTCTCCTGGCGCCCGGACGATCGAGTCGGCGAGCAGTTGTCCCCAGAGGCGAAGGACGGCCCCCATGCCGATGCCCTGATCGTGGGCCAGCCGTTCGCGGAACGCGAGCAGCATCTCTCCTTCGTAGTCATCCCGGAACTCCCCCGGGTAGCAACGCAGGAGCAGGCGGTAGAGACGTTCGGCGAGCGTGAGGCGTGCCATGACTATGACGGCCTCGGCACGAGACCGGACTCGTGCGCCTGCAGCAGCAGGGATGAGATGCGCGCGGCTTCGGCCGCCGCGACCCGACGGCCGAACTTCGTCGTCCTGTAGTATCGCCGCCGTTCGTCGGCGCCCGCGGCGCCTGTCGTGAGCTCCTCGATCAGCCCCTCGGCGAGCATCCGCTTGATGGAGCCATAGAGCGTGCCCGGACTCATCCGGACGCGCCCCCCGGTCCGGTCGGCGACGTCCTGCATGACGCTGTACCCGTGACGCTCACCGTCGCCGAGCGCGATGAGGATCTGGAAAAAAGCGGGGGCCAGCGGCAGCAGCGCGTGAATCTCGGCGTCAATGTCTCGTGTCATATCAGACTCCGTTGTAACAAATTTAGATATAACACAAATGGATGTATCACGCCAGCCGCGTTACCGTTCGCGCGGGAGAGCTCGCCGCCGGAAGTCCTTCTCGACCTGTTCGGCCTGCCAGAGGTGCCTCCGGTTGTGCGCGGGCAGGACAAGCAGACCGGTGGAGACTTTCACGCGCACAAGGCTGAAGAACGGATTCGGAAATGTCGCGCGGTTCACGTCGAGTTGGGCGCACTCCGAGACGAGCTGCCGGAAGTCGTCGTGCGCATCCCGGTACGCCTTCATGATCTCCTCGCGCGAGCGGCGCGGTCTCGGCTGCACTTTCTCCGGCGCGCGCACCCGCCTCGTGACCGGCGGCTCCTGTAAGGCGATGAATCTCCTGCCCAGGAAGCCAGGCACCGCGGGCCCCGTTCGCGTCCAACCCAGGGCCTGCGCGTTCTTCACGCCCACCCGGATCGCAGCGGTGTAGAGCCCGTTGACGGCTGCCAGGTGATCGAGACATTGCGCGATGCTCCAGCGGCGGCCGCCATCCGGCTGCCACTGAAATGCCTCATCGGTGACCCGGGCAGCGATGGCTTCGGCCGCGCGGTCCGCCGCGTCTACATCCGATACGATCGTCTGCAGATCCTCAGGCAGGGTGCTCAGCATCCTACTGCTTTCCGACTGCCCGCAAACGGTTCGCCCCGGCCCTGATCGCCGTCACGACCCGCGTGACCTCGGTCGCCCACATCGCCGCGTCCTTCTTCTCGACCGCCTCCTGCAGTGCCGGGAACGGCCACGGTGCATACCCCGTCGTCAGGCCGGGCCCGATCAGCATGTGACGGAACCACGGTCGATTCGGCAGTCCTTTCGTATCCAGGAATGCAGATTCGACGGAGCTCAGCGCTTCGTTGACGTGGCGCATGGCGCCGGCGTCGCCGCTCTTCATGGCGGCGTCGGCTGCGCGATCGGCGGACTCGCCGGCGGCCCGCAGGTCCTCCAGCGCCGCGAGAACGGGGGTGAAGTCCGGTGCGACGAACGGCTTCGCGCCGGACCCTGGTGCTCCCTGTGTGCGGGCGCGGCGAATGGCGTCACGCCTGAGGCCGTCGAGATCCACCTGCAGATCCCGCGCGTAGGTGGCATGGCGCAGCGGGAGGATGTCCGCATCCGCCAGGCGCATCGCCATCAGGCCCCACAGTTTCGCCGCGGCGGCGTGATAGAGAAATTCCGGATCACCGTACTTTTCCATCCACCGGAAGTTGTCGTAGACCGAGTGGTAGACGCCGTACCCGCCCGAAAATCCGAAGTCCACTGACGGGATGCCGAGGTGGTCCAGGAAGACCGTGTAGTCGGATCCCGACCCGAGTGGCGGCAAACGCGCGAAGAACCGCGCGTCGTCTTTGTCGTCGAGATCGACCGGCGCCTGCTGCGCCCACGCCGAGCGCTGGCGCGCTTCCCATCCGGCGCCAATCGATTCGCCACGCCGGGGATCGGGCACGTCGCGCGCGGATTCCATCGCCAGCGCACGCAGCGACGGCGAGCCGCTCATGGTGAGATCCGCGCCGCTGACGGCGACATCACAATTGAGATACGCGACCGCATTCTTCTGGAGGTCTGCCGCATGCGCTTCCGCCCACTCGGTAGAGCCGACCAGGCCGTACTCCTCCGCGTCCCAGCTGGCCAGCACGATGGTGCGCTTCGGCCGCCACCCGGTTTTCAACGCCGCCCCCAGCGCACGCGCTGTTTCGAGCTGCGCCGCGGTGCCGGAATTCGGATTGACAGCGCCGTGCGTCCACGCATCGCGGTGATTGCCGAGAATCACCTTTTTCTCCGGCTCGACGCTGCCCGGGATCGTGGCGATGACGTTGTAGATCGGTTTGAGGCCCTCGTCCATCTGAACATCCATGGCCACGCGAGCCGCGCCGGGCCCGATGTGGTACGCAAACGGCAGCCCCCCCTGCCAGTCGCGCGGCACCAGCGGCCCGCCCAGACGACGGAGGATCTTTTCGGCTTCGGCATACGCGATGGGTAGCGACGGAATCTTCGGAACGTTGGTCATCTGCGCGCGCGTCAGACGCTTCGCGCCGGTGGTCGACGGCCAACCGGGCGTCGAGGGATCGCCAGGCATATGCGACAGAAACAGGACCGAACCCCGCTGGATGGCCGACGGGGGTCGCATCGGACCATCGGGATACACATCCCCCGCCATGTAGCCGTCGTCTCGTGGATCGGAGTAAATAAGGACGCCGAGTGCGCCGCGGTCCTGCGCCTCCTTGACCTTGAGACCGCGGAACGCGCCGCCGTAGCGCACGAGCGCAATCTTGCCCTCGACCGAGATGCCCATGGCGGTGAGAGCCGCGAAGTCGCCCGGTGATCCGTAATTCACATACACGACCTGCCCGTCGGCCCTGCCCGACGCGCCATAGCCGTGAAAGGCCGGGAACATGCCCTCCTGCGTCGAGTCCTTGTCGACGTCATACGCATCTTCGCGGAGCTTCAATTCCTCCTCGACAGGGGAGACGAGCTTGAGCGAGACATGCTTCGGATGATTGAGGAAGACGTCGTAGCGCACGAGCTCCGCCGTCAGGCCGAACTCGTGGAAGCGCGCGAGCACATAGTCGGCGAGCTTCTTTTCCGCAGGAGTACCGGCGACGTGAGGCTCTTCGGTCAGTGCCGCCAGCCATCGCCGCGCGGAGGCTGGAGTGACGGTGTCGAGGAAAACTTTTTCCGCCTTGACGTGGGTCTCCGCTGAGCCTGATGTAAAACCCAGCGGCGCGGGCGACTGAGCCGCGGGAGTCTGAACAAGAAGAAACTGTGCGAGCACGATAGCCGTCAGCATGGGATAGCGCATCGCGACAGCATATCCGCTGCGCTGGTATGCCGGGAGAGCGATTAGACTGTGCTGCATGCCTCGCCGTTCGATCCTTTTGCTTCTCGCCACAACCCTCACCGCGACGGGCGTGGTCGGCTGCAACCGGCAGCTTGCGTTCCCTGAGCCCGACGCGCTCGCCCAGCACGTGACGATCCGGCGCGACACGTACGGGATCCCGCACATCCTTGCGGACTCGGAAGAGGCTGCGGCGTTCGGTTTCGGGTACGCGCAGGCAGAGGACCACGCCGAAGAGATCGGTCGACGCTACATCAGCGCGCGCGGTGAAGGGGCCCGTTACTTTGGCGACTCTGGGCTTGCCGGCGACATCGCCATGGCGCAGTTCGACAACCTCGCGGAGGCCCGGCGCGGCCTCGACCGGATCACGCCCCTCTATCGACGAGTAATCGCGGCCTACGCGGCAGGCGTGAATCGATACGTCACCCGACATCGCACCGAGCTTCCGGACTGGATGCCGACGATCACGGCGGCGGACGTCCTCGCCAGCACCCGCGCCAGCGCCGCGGAATCACTGGGCGGCGCGGCACTCCTAAGACGACTCCGCGAAAAGTATGAAGGCGTCCCCGCACGCGGCGGCGAAGACGAGGAGAACGCGTGGATCGACCAGCCAGGCTCGAACGCCCTGGCGCTCGCAGGCTCGAGAACGTCCACCGGCAAGCCGATCCTGCTCGGGAATCCTCACCTGCAATGGTCCTCACTCTACTGGGAAGCCCACGTGCGGGTGCCTGGGAAGATCGACTTCTACGGCTCATCGCTGCCTGGCATCCCGGTGCTGCGTGCCGGCTTCAACGACCGACTCGGGTTCGTCACGACGAACAACGCACCGGACCTCGACGACGTGTTTGCGCTCTCGATGGACCCGCAGCGGCCGGACCATTACCTGTTCGACGGCTCGTCGATGCCGCTTCGCGCGCGCAACACGGTCGTGCAAGTGCGGAACCCCGATGGCTCGATGCGCGCGGAAAGCAGGGTCTTCTGGTCCTCGCACATCGGCGAAGTCATTTATCGCACCGCGAACCGTGCGTTCGTGGTGAAGTCTTCGCGGCTGGATGCCCTTCAGTATTTCGGCGGCTTCTACGAGCTGAGCAAAGCGAGGACCCTCAAGAACTGGATGGCCGCGCTGCGGTTGAATTACGTGCCGACGTCGAACTTCACGTACGCCGATGTGGACGGCAACATCCTGTATTTCTGGAACAGCCGGCTACCGGTCCGGAAGGATGGAGTGGACTATCGGCTCGATACGCCGGCGGCGTCGACAGGAGACGTCTGGTCTCGGCTGCATGGCATCGACGACTTTCCGCGGCTGCTGAACCCTCCGGGCGGATACGTCCAGAACGCGAACAATCCGCCCAGGTTCGTGTCGACCGCCGACCCCATCGACATGTCGCGGTATCCGGCGCATGTCGAGCGAGGGCAGCTCGCGCTCCGTCCCCAACTCTCGCTCGACATGCTCGAATCGCGGCGGACCTTCTCGGTCGACGACGTGATGCGTCTGAAATATTCGAACCGCATGCTCCTCGCCGAGCGCATCAAGGCGGACGTCATCGCTGCCGTGCGCGCCACGCCTGGGGCAGGTGACGATGCGCGTGCGGGTGCGGACGCGCTGGAGGCGTGGGACGACATGGTCTCGGCCGGCAGTCGCGGAGCGGTCCTGTTCCAACGATTCTGGGAGCTCTACACCGCGGCCGTACGCGCGCCGTTCCTCACACCGTGGGACGAGGCCAATCCTCTGAAGACGCCGGCTGGTCTCTCCGACCGCGCAGCGGCAGTCACGCATCTCGCAACAGCCGTTCGGGGCGTCCGTGAGGAGCATGGATCGGAAAGAGTCGCGTGGGGAGACGTGCATCGATTTCGCGCAGGCGCGCTCGACCTTCCGGGCGACGGTGCATCGGGCGCCTATGGCACGTATCGCGTGATGACGTTCGAGCCGGCGACGGGCACCGGTGCCGGCGGCGCTCCCGCGAACGCCTTCCGAAAGCCCGTTCGCGTCGCGGGATACGTCCCCGGCCGCAGCGCGCCTGTGGGATTCGGTGATGCCTGGATTCTTCTCGTCGACTTCTCCAGACCGGGCACCGCCTGGTCCGTGCTCGCCTACGGCCAGACGACAAAGCGGGACTCTCCGCACAGCAGCGACCAGCTCCAGCTGTTCGCCGATCACAAACTGAGGCCGGTGTGGTTCTCGGAGTCCGACATCCGTGCCCACACCCAAAGGACCTACCGCCCCTGAGCGGCGCCAGGCATCCCGTCGGCACCCCGGCGCCCGGCTTGTTATACTCAGCCTTCCGTGAGCGAACACCTCCTCAAGCAGTACGGCCTTCAGCAGGGTGCCCTCGAGATCCAGTACATCGAGGACTACTTTCTCGACTTTCCCAGGAAGAAAAGCGCCGGGGATGTCATCCAGCGGCTGCGTAACCGGGACCACCAGATTCTGATGGCGGAGGCGCCGCTGCCCGAGGAGCCTGGGACCTTCGTGCCGGTGTCGTTCAAGGTGGCGCACGAGCTCAGGGCCGGCGAATCCGACCCGCAGCTCGCCGACCTCGTCATGCAGCTCGAGGACGTGGTGACCTTCGAGGGACGTCGCGTCCTGTACCAGTGGATTGGCGGGACCCGCAGCGACTGGCGCGGACAGGGGCACTTCCGCGCGCTGACCGAAGAGCAGGAAGTCTGGGCGATCGACAACGGGTTCGACGAGATCATCGCGAAAACGAAGAACCGGTTCTACGAGATGCGAAGCGCGCTCGCCCAGTTGCAGTTCAACGTCATCAGATACGTGCCGCACCCCATCGATAATGGGGAGTCGAAGGTCTTCATGAGCAAGCGGCTGGGGCAGCACGTCCTCGACTCGCACCGCAGCCGTCGTTCGGTCGTCCGCACGTCCGACTGAGCCCCCAGGTCACCGGTGATCCAGCGCGTCATTCTGTGATCCACCAGAGGCGGGCTTGAATGGATAGGCAGACCCTGACAGTCGGCCGCGCCTGGCGCTTCCGGCGGCGGCGCCATGGCAGGCCACCGGCGCGATGCGGCCAGCGCGGGGCGTCAGTTCGAAAAACGATCCGCAGGCGTGGCCGGCCGCATCCGCGTTGATTCGCCACCGTCCCCACGGAGCACCCGGGCGGTGAAGTGATCGTTCACAGGGGATCGGTAAACCCCGGCGGATGCGGGCATCGCAAGGGCGAACGCCGGAGGGTCGTTTTTCCGCGCGTCCGGCCGAGGCGCCGGTGGGCTGCCGTGGCGCCGCCGCCGCGAGGTGCCGTCCGTGTTGAATCGCGTTGAGCCGCGGTCACCGCAGGCAGCCCTGAAGGGCTGCGCTACGGGTGGGGTGAAGCGCGGCGCTACGGGTGTAGTTGTGATCCACCAGATAGATCGCCCGGACGACCCAAGGATTGCGGGCTATGCGCGCGTCGGCGATCACGGCTGGCTGCGCGACCGTGGTCTGTTCGTCGCCGAAGGCCGCCTCGTCGTCTCCCGGCTGCTCGAGGCATGGCCGTCGGCCATCGAGTCCATCCTCGTCACCACCACCGCACACGCCGCCTTACCGGCTGTTTCCGCGACCGCCACACCTGTCTACGTCGCCGAGGCGTCCGTCCTTCAATCGCTGACGGGCATCGACTTCCATCGAGGGTGCCTGGCGCTGGCGCGCCGTCCGCAGGAGATCGACCCCGGGTCGTTGCTCGCCTCGGAGCGGCTCATCGCCCTCGAAGGTATCGCGAATCCCGACAACCTCGGCGGCATCTTCCGCGTCGCGGCGGCCTTCGGGGTCCGGGCCGTGTTGCTCGATCCCTCGACCGCCGATCCTTTGTATCGCAAGGCCATACGCACGTCGATGGGGTCGGTGTTCACCGTGCCGTTCGCGCGGCTGCACGACTGGCCCTCGGGCCTTCAACGCTTGCAGGCGACAGGCCTCGACGTCGCAGCGCTCACGCCGAGCGTGACCGCCGTTCCACTCGCAGACTTCGGCTCGCGCCCGACCGGAAGGCTCATTCTCATGCTGGGATCAGAGGGAAAGGGGCTCGGCGCCGCGGCGCTCGCGGCCTGCGACCACCAGGTGCGGATCCCGATCTGCGACGACGTCGATTCCCTGAACGTCGTCGTAGCGGCCGGGATCGCACTGCACGCACTCGGGAGCCATGCAGAGGGTGGCGTGTTGAAGCGGAGCGACCGGTCGTGAAGCTGCCGCTCGAGGACGGGGTCGTGCTCTTTCAGTCGCATCTGTCGGCCAGCGTGCAGCGGGATCTGTGGCACACGTGCCGGGTGCTGTCTGATGGCCCGGTGCCGATGTATACGCCGACCGTGCGCGGCGGACGCAAGATGAGCGTCGGCATGCTCTGTCTCGGCAGGCATTGGAACGGGCTGACCTACACGTACGAGGATCGCCGATCCGATTTCGACGGCCTGGCCGTGCCCGGGATCCCGCCGGCGTTTGCCGACATCGCCCGCGCGGCTGCCACAGAGGCCGGGTTCACGATGAGCCCTGACCTGTGCATCATGAACCACTACACGGGTGACGCGAAGATGGGCGTGCACCAGGACAAGGACGAGCGTCCGGAGACATTGTCAGCGGGGATTCCGATCGTCTCGGTGTCGCTCGGCGATGCGGCGCGCTTCGTCATCGGTGGACTGGCGCGAAAGGACCCGACCCGCCCGTTGATCCTCAGGTCAGGCGACGTGCTGGTGATGGGCGGACCATCGCGGCTGCGCTATCACGGTGTGACCCGCATCCTGCCAGGCACCGCGCCGGAAGGCACGGGCCCCGGCCGCTTCAACCTGACCTTCAGGCAGTGGTGACCACCGTTGTAGAATCCTCTCCTCCATGGAGGATTTCAAATGGTTCGGACTCGCACGCTCCGGCTGCTCTCGCTCGCTTCCGCCCTCACAGTGACATTCACATTACACGCGCAGCAACCGCCCGCAACTCCAGCGCCGCCCGATCCGGCGAAGCCCGCGGGCGCACCGGACACCGTCACGAAGATGTCGATGATGACCTACCAGGCTGTCTTCATCTCGAAGGGACCCAAATGGACCTCGGCGTCAACCCCAGAGAGCAAGGCCGCCCACCTCGCCTCGCGTGAACATGTCGGCGCGCTGATGGCCGCCGGCAAAGTTTCCATCGCCGGACCGTTCGACGGCGACGGCCCACTTCGCGGGCTCCTCATCGCACCCGGTTCACCCGAGGATGCCAGGGCGCTGGCCGAGGCGCTGCCCGGCGTCGCTGACGGACGCTACGTCGTCGAGGTGCTCAAGTGGATGGGACCGGAAGGCTGGTTCCAGAAACATGGGGATCTGTCGCAGATGGAGAAGATCTATTTCGGCTTCCTCGTGGAGGGTCCCGACCGCACGCAGGACCAGGTGACCGCGCAGGCGCTGCAGCGCGGCCATCTTGATTACATGGGCGGGCAGGCAAAAATCGGGAAGCTTGTGCTGGCAGGCCCGCTGCTCGATGGCGGCCGGCGCCGGGGGCTGATTGCCTACCGTGTACCAACGCTGGCCGAGGCTCTGGAACGCGCGTCCGCGGATCCGATGATCAAGGCCGGACGCCTCGCGTCGGAACTCTACGAGTGGACGATCCCGAAGGGCACGCTCAGGTAGGCCCGACCTTCAGGTCGGGCGTGTTTGGGGCGTCCCGGTCCTACGCTTTCGCCACCGCCACGGCCGCCGGTCTCAGCACATCGTCGCCGATGCGGTAGCCGCTGCGTACCGTGCCGACGACGATGCCGTCCTGTTCGGGGGAGGCGGCGGGCACGCTGCTGATGGCTTCGTGCAGCGTCGGATCGAACGGCTGATGGTCGGTGTCGATGCGTTTCACGCCGAAGCTTTCGAGCTTTCCGAGAAACTGCCGTCGCACCATCTCGACGCCCTGCAGGAGCGCGTCGTACGACGCCGACCCACTGGCAGAATCCAGCGCCCGCTCGAGATTGTCGAGAACCTCCAGCAGGTCACTCAGGATCTCGCGCCGTGATCGCTCGACGTCCTTGGAGATTTCGCGCCGGAGCCGCAGACGCGCCTCCTCGAACTCTTTATCCGCCTGGCGGTATTTCGTGAGGTCTTCCTGGATCTGGCCGTCTTTCTCCGCGATCTGCCGTTCCAGCTCCTCGACGTAGGTTGGTTTGCTGGAGACCTGGGCGTCCGGGCTCTGGCCGTCGGCGTCCGGGTTCGCCCACCGGCGGCGGTCGACGACCTTCACGGGAGCTGGGTGTTCTTTGTCGGTCATGTTCTTCAAGGCAGCCCTGAAGGGCTGCGCTACGGCTGTCACGAAAAGGCAGCCCTGAAGGGCTGCGCTACGGGTGTCACGAAAAAGGCAGCCCTGAAGGGCCGTGCGACGGCTCTGCGCTACGCCTGTTTTTGCTCGTACGTGAATGAAAGCTTGCCGTCCACGATGGCTATCGTGACCGTGCCGCCCTGCTCGAGCTGCCCGAAGAGGATCTCATCGGTCAGCGGATCCCGGACCTCCGTCTGAATGACCCTCGCGAGCGGCCGTGCGC
>DATLXP010000070.1:0-10550 GCA_035575695.1 Vicinamibacterales bacterium | reverse complement strand
TCGGGATTCACGGGAAAGATCATGTGGAAGTTGCCATCCCCCACGTGGCCGACGAGCGCCGCGACGAGATGAGAGGCGGCGATGTCCTGCTTCGTCTCGACGATGCATTCGGCGAGGCGTGAGATCGGCACGCAGGCATCGGTCGTCCAGCCGCGGCATCCAGGCCGCATCGCGAGGGCTGCGTAATACGCGTCGTGCCGGGCCTGCCACATCAGGGCGCGCGCCTCGGGTGTCACGGCGCGCGCAAAGTCCCGGCCGCCATGTTCGCCGGCAATCTCTCCGACAAGGTCGGCCTGTTCCGTGACGTCACGCTCGCTGAGTCCGTGGAACTCGAAGAACAGCGTAGGGAAGACCGGATACGCGAGTCGCGAGAAGCGGTTGATCGCCTCCACCTGTACCTCGTCGAGAAGCTCGATCCGCGCCACCGGAATCCCGAGCTGGATCGTCGTGATGACGGCCTGGACGGCGCTCTGCACGTCCGGGAAATGACAGGTCGCGGCCGCGAGCGCCTCAGGGCGTCCGTGCAGGCGCACCGTCAGCTCGGTGATCACGCCCAGTGTGCCTTCGGAACCGACGAACAGTTTCGTGAGGTCGTATCCAGACGACGATTTTCGCGCGCGGCCCCCGGTCGTGATCAGCCGTCCGTCGGCGAGTACCACCGTGAGCCCGAGGACGGCGTCGCGCATCGTGCCGTAACGGACGGCGGTCGTGCCAGAGGCGCGCGTCGCGGCCATCCCGCCCAGTGTGGCGTCGGCGCCTGGATCGAGGTGGAACACGAGCCCGGTCGCGCGGAGGTGCTTCTCGAACTGCTTGCGCGTCACCCCCGCCTGGACGGAGGCGTCCAGGTCGTCGGCGCTCACCCGGAGCACGCGGTTCATCCGCGTCATGTCGATCGACACGCCGCCATGAAGCGCGTTCACATGGCCTTCGAGTGAGGACCCGGCTCCGAACGGCACGATGGGGCAGCGGTGTCTCGCGCACGCGGAGACGATCGCCTGAACGTCCGCATTCGTGTCAGGAAAGACCACGGCGTCTGGCAGGCCGGGGGCGTGGTGGGACTCGCCACGCGCGTGATGCTCGCGTACGGCAGCGGCCGTCGACGCGTGCGCACCCGGGATCGCACCCAACTCCGCGAGGAGCGCCTCACGAGCGGGGCGCAGGGCGTCGGACATTACTGAACGGCCGGCGCGACCATCGTGATCGTGCCGGAGGTCGCGTCGATGTCGACGTCAGCACCGACAGGCACCGTCCACTGGGGCGTCGCGTGGCCGATCATGGCGCCGGACCACGCCGGCACGCCGAGCGGCTTGATGTGGTCTGCGAGAATCTCTTCGAGCGTCAGCGACGCGTAACCGTCCCCGGGGCCGCACTCGGAACAGGTGCCGAACACGAAGCCGCGGATCTTCGCGAGCGCCCCGGCCAGCTTCAGCTGCGTGAACATGCGATCGATGCGGTAGAGATCTTCGCCGACATCCTCACAGAACAGGATCGCGCCGTCCCATGACGGCACGTACGGCGAGCCGAGGATCGCGGTCAGCACCGTGAGGTTTCCGCCAAGGAGCCGTCCGCGGGCCTTCCCGGGCGTGACCGTGCGCACGCGGTTCTCGATCTGGACGAGGCTGTTACGGTCCGACATCGACCGCGGATTCTCCATCGTCACGGCCTCAGCGCCGAACAGGACGCGCTTCAGATACTCGACCGACCAGGCGTCCCAGCGACCCAGACCGTTTGGACCATGAAACGTCACGAGGCCGGTCCTGGCATGAACGCTGAGGAGCAGCGCCGTGATGTCGCTGTATCCAAGGAGAATTTTCGGATGCTTGCGGATCGCGTCGAAGTCGAGATACGGCAGGACACGCGCGCTGCCCCAGCCGCCGCGGATCGGCAGCACCGCGCGGACATCGTCGTCCTTGAAGAAGCCGTTGATGTCCTCTGCGCGGTCTTTGTCGGCGCCTGCCAGGTACCCATGACGCCCCAGGAGATGGCGTCCGACCTTGACCTTCAATCCAAGAGCCTGGAGGGACTCGCGTGCGATGTCGAGGTCAACCGACTGAAAGGTGGCGCTCGCGGGCGCCACCAGGCCGACCGTGTCGCCAGCCGCCAGGCGCCTCGGTCGGATGGTCTTGGACGACTCCCCGTAGCGCAGCCCTTCAGGGCTGCCCGGGGGGTGCAGTGAACCCCCGTAGCGCAGCCCTTCAGGGCTGCCGGATTGCTGCCGCGCCGCCAGCGCGGCGCCGAGCGGCAGGCTGGCCAGTGTTCCAACGAAAGCTCGACGATGCATGGAGCGGCATTGTGCCACACTGTTTTGAGCAGGAGGGTTCCATGCAGGCACTCGTGATGGCGCTGTCGGTGGCGCTCGTGGTGACAGGGCAGAGCAAGACGTCGGACGTTGTTCCAAAGCGCGGCGATGCGGTCTCGGTGAGGGGCTGCATCACCGGAGGCACGATCCAGAGTTCGGAGACAGAAATGCAGGACCTCTCCGGCACGTACCCCGGATTCATCACGTACCGGATCGCCGGGAACCGGAAGCTGGTCAACCCGATCAAGAAGGAGCATGACGGCCATGCCGACGTGCTGACAGGAACGCTGAAGTCGGACCTGCTGGCGCGTGACGGGCGGCAGGAGAAGCGCGTCGGGAAGACGAGGATCACGATCGGTGTGGGCCAGCCCCCGCGGCCGGGGTCCCTCGCGCAGGAGCCCCTGCCCGTTCTGGACGTGACCGCTATCGAACATACCGGGGCGACCTGCCGGGCGTAACCGCATAACCCAGTTACAATCCGCGCATGCATTCGGCGCCCCTGGGGGTGTTCGCCTTCGGTCCTTTCACGCTCGACACGAGCGCCTACCGGCTGCTTCGCGACGGCGTCATCGTGCCGGTCTCCCCGAAGATCATCGACCTGCTTTTGTACCTCGTGAGGCAACCGTCGGCACTGATCCCGAAGGACGAGCTGTTTCGCGCGCTCTGGCCGGATGTCGCCGTGACCGACAACGCGCTGACGCAAGCCGTGTCCGAGCTGCGCCAGGCGCTCGGCGACGATCCATCGAATCCCACCTCGTCCAGACGGTTGCGAGGCGAGGGTATCGTTTCATTGCGAGCGTGTCGGCGGCGCCGGCGAAGCTGGGGACGGACGACGGGGAACTGCCGTCGCGCGGGTCACGTGTGCCGTCGGTCGGCGTCCTCGATTTTTCGAACGTCAGCAGTGACGCGTCGCTCGCCTGGCTGTCTTCCGGCATAGCCGAGACGCTCACCAACGACCTGCGCTCCGCATTGCAGCTCCGCATCATCGACCGTACGCGGGTCGTTGAAGCCGTCCGCCGCGTCGGGACCGATCTCGGTGCGCTTCGCAGGGAGCTGCACATCGACCTGGCGATTGTTGGAAGCTTTCAGCGGGCCGGGCAGAAGCTGCGGATCACCGCGAGGGCCGTGGATGCCGGCTCGGGTGAGGCCGTTGCGGACAGCAAAGCCGACGGTCCGCTCGATCACGTGTTCGACCTTCAGGATCGGATCGTCGCGCAACTGTCCGAGACGCTGGGCACGGCGCCCGGGGTGGCGCCCAGGCGCCCCTTGCGAGAGACGAGCAGCCTCGAGGCGTACCAGGCCTTCACCGAAGGTCGCGTCCGCCTCGAAGCGCTCGAGGCCACGCAGGTGGCGCGCGCCATCGAAGATTTCGAACGCGCGATCGCGCTGGACCCGCGTTACGCGGCTGCGCACGTCGGTGTGGGCAACGCACGGTTCTGGCAGTACGAGATGTCGAGGGCGCAGCACCACCCTGACGCGGCGCTCCTCGCGCGCTCGATCGACCACGTGCGCCGCGCGATCGACCTCGAACGGGACCTCGCCGAAGCGCACGCCACGCTCGCCTTCATCCTGGTCAGCGCCGGGCGGGCGCCAGAAGCGCTTGCGGCGGCTCGGCGTGCTGTCGCGCTCGAACCTGGCCACTGGGGCCATCATTTCCGCGTCGCTCACGCGGCGTGGGGTGAGGAGCGGCTCCGCGCACTGGAACGCGTCACCGATCTGTATCCGGACTTCCCGTTTGCGCATTTCGAGGCCGCGATGGTCCACATCGCGCGGGGTTCGCTCGATCGCGCGGAGTCCGTCCTTCGCGAAGGGACGATCGTCCAGGACCGGCAGGCCGACCTGCGCCAGTGGTACCCGGCGCGTGGACTCCACTGGCTGCTCGGACTCGTCCGCCTCGCGCAGAACGACGTGGCCGAAGCGGACGCGGAGTTCAAGAAGGAGCGCGCGTTCGGCCGCGGGCAGCTGTACGGAGCGGAGTTCGCCATGAACGCCTGCGACGGCGCAGGGTTTTCGAGGCTTCGCGCTGGCGATCATGCGGGGGCGGCCGACTGGTTTCGCCAGGGCCTCGAGTTGTTTCCCGATCACGCACGATCACTCGTCGGGCTCGGCGCCGCGCTTCGTGCCGGCGGCGAGAAGAAGAAGTCGGACGCTGCCTTTGCCCGTGCCGCGACCGCCATCGAGGCGCTGCGCCGTGGCAGCCGCGGCACCGAAGGTACGCTGGCGCAGGCCTTTCTGCACTCGACGTTGGACAGGCCGGAAGACGCCATCACCTGCCTGCGGGAGCTCCTGGACCGGGCGGACCTCCCATTCAGCGGGTGGACGCTGCCCATCGAGCCGCTGCTCGATCCACTCCGCCAGACCCGGGAGTTCCAGGATATTCTTCGGCTCCTGGCCTCCAAAGCCCGGTGATTTCAGCCTTATTCAGCGTCCGCTCAGGACTTCTGAGCCATCCCGTGCGTATCCTGCGCCTTATGACATGTATGACCAAGAGCCTTTTGACCATCACCCTGTTTGTTCTCACCGTGCTTGCGGCGGCTCCGGCGGTTTCGGCGCAGAGCCCGCCGTCGGCACAGCCGGCGCCGTCGGGAAGGGCGAGTGACGTCTTCGAGCTTGTGTTGAAAGATGGTTCGCGGGTCTACGGGACCGTCGAACGCGAAGACGACCAGGAGGTCGTGTTCAAGTCGCATGCAGGCGCGACGGTGACGGCCCGGCGTTCCGACATCGTGTCGTTGCGCAGGGTGAAAGGACGAATCGAGGCAGGTCAGTTCCTCCGGACGGACATGCATCGGAGCCGCTTGCTATTTGCGCCCACGGGCCGCGCGCTCGAGAAGGGCCAGGTCTCGGTCGGCGTCTTCCAGTTCATCGCGCCGTTCGTGCAGGTCGGCATCACCGACCGTTTCTCGATCGGGGGTGGCACGCCGCTCTTCTTCGGCATCGAAGACTTCGAGAGACCCTTCTGGGTAACGCCGAAGATGCAGGTCTACAACGCGCCGAATACGCAGGCGTCGGTCGGCGTGCTGCACGTGTTCGGGATCGAGGGGGAGAGCGCAGGGATCGGCTACGGCGTCACGACGTTCGGCACCACTGACAATGCCGTGACCGTTGGAGCGGGGATCGCGTATGCCGGCGATGAGAAGGGCGGGCTCTTCATGGTGGGAGGCGAGCGCCGCGTCCGGCAGAACCTGAAGCTGATCAGCGAGAACTACATCACCAAGAGTGGCAACGGGATCGTGTCCGGGGGCGTCCGGTTCATCGGCGACCGCTTGTCTGCGGATCTTGCGCTCGCGGCCCCGGTAGGACTTGGCGACCTCATCGTCTTTCCGGTCGTGAACTTCGTCTACGTTTTCAAATAATCGCGGGATCGTGGTGAGATCCGCATGGAACCGCGTCCCGTTCACCTGGCGGGCGGCACGTGGTCCCAGATCGCCTTCGAGATCGACGCCATCAAAGCCGCGCTCTGCTTCTGGTCCTCGATACCGCGAACGAGCACGACGAGCACATAGGGCCTGGGGCCATAGACGATCGCGGCGTCGTGATGAATGCGCGTGATGTTGCCGGTCTTGTGCGCAACCGGCGTTCCGGCCGGGACGCCGGCCGGGATCGCGGCGTTGAACTTCTGGCGTTTCAGGACCGCGATCATCTCAGCATCCGCAGACGCGCTGACCGCCTTGCCGTGCGCGAGCTTCTCGAGCAGCACCAGGAGTCCGCGCGCCGTTGTGGCGTTACTGAGCCCCTTGTCGAACGCCTTCTGATCTTCGACCCCCCGCAGCACCTTCATGCCACCAGCGCCGAGCCCGGTCACGGTCTTCCTGATGTTCTCGACGCCGAGCTTTTCGATGAGCAGGTTCGTCGCGAAATTGCTGCTGACGGTGATCATCAATTCATCGAGTTCCCGCAAGGTCATCGTCTTGCCGACACGCGCGTAGACCTCGAGGTCTGAGTCGTCACCGTCGCTCAGCTTGTAGGGACTTCCATCAACGATGCTCTTGAACTCGTTGACGATGGGGAGCCCGTCGTCGAGCTTGAGCGTGCCTGCCTCGGCCTGTCGAAAGAGCTCGATCATGACGGGCACCTTCATCGTGCTCGCGGCGTGGAAGCTCTTGTCGGGATCGATCAGCAATTCGGACGTGCCGTCGAGCATGCGGAACGCGACGGCCACTTCGGCTCCGCTCGACGCGATGATCGAGCGGATCCGTGATTCGAGATCCTGTGCGAACAGGCAGGTGAGGAGCAGCAGGAATGGCATGCGGTCCCCTTAGGCTACCGCCGGCGATCCGCCGCCGGCGGTCTGCGGCAGGTCGACGAGGGTGGACCAGGTGTCCGGGTCCTGCGACACGAGCGTGCTGAAGTAGAGCGACACATCATCCGCCGGGTACTTCGACGCCAGCTCCGTCGCGGCGTCACGCATCTTGTCGAGGCCGGGTGCCGTCACGTTCTCTTCGGCGATCAGGCCTTCCTCGTGCGTGATACCGAGCGCGTCGAGAAACGCGGCCATCATGGGGCGCTGTCGTGCGAGGTGATAGTTGACGAGCGCGCGGGCGGCAATGCTGTCCGATACGTTCGGAAGCGCGACGAGATACTTCGCCTTCCGATCCACCGGCAGCGCGACCACGCTTTTCGTGCGGAATTTCATGTGCCCGGCCAGCGAGCCGATGGCCTCGATCTGCTGTTCGGTCGAATGTTCGTCCGACCAGAACAGCTCCGCCGCGTCGAGCCGCTTGTCCGTCGACATCTGCTTCCACAGCCGTGACGGCCGAAACCCGCTGAGATCCTGTTCCATGGAAAATATTTTAACGTAGGGGACAGCCACCTTTTCAGGTGTAGGCACGAAAAGGTGGCTGTCCCCTATTCGCGCAAGTACCATGAAGCGTGCCGGATCGTCTGTTCACACCGCGCTTCTTCGTGATGTGCGGCTTCAGTTTTACCGTCTTCCTGTCCGCGTTTCAGCTGCTCCCGACCGCCCCGTTTCACATCCTGGACCTGGGCGGCTCGACGTTCGCCTCCGGCCTGTTTCTGGGATTTCTGACCTACGCGTCCGCACTGTCCGCCCCCGCGACGGGCGCCATGGCGGATCGGATCGGCCCGCGGCGCGTGCTCATCATCTCGAGCCTGGCACTCGTCCTGTTTTCGGTGGCGTATGCCGTGATCACCGACGTGCGTGTCCTGCTCGGGCTCGTGCTGCTGCACGGTGTGTTCTGGTCGGGCCTGCTGTCGGCGTCCGCCTCGTACATGACAGGGATCCTCCCCGAGCATCGCCGCGCGGAGGGGATCGGCTACTGGGGCCTGTCGACGCTCGCCGCTGTGGCGGTTGCCCCGACCGTCGGCTTCTGGATGTTCAGGCGCGGATGGGTCTGGCTCTGCCTGCTTGGGGCCGTGCTGAACCTGGCGATGGCGGTGATCGCGTGGAACCTGAAAGAAAACCCGCGCCCTGAGCCGGTCGCGAAGGCGCGGCGCAGCTTCGTCGACTGGCGCGTGCTGATCATTTCTGGAACGCTCGCGCTCTATTCGTTCGGCTACGGAGGCATCACGAGTTTTGCCGCGATGTACGCCGACGCGAACGGTGTGACGCCGCAGGGGCTCTATCTCACTGTGTTCGCGATTGTCATTCTGCTGACGCGCCCGGTGCTTGGGCGGCTGGGAGACAGGATCGGGTACAAGCAGGTCTTCATCCCGTGCCTGACCTTCATTGCGGTCGGGATGGCGTGCCTGGCCATGGGCGGGTCGCGCAGCTGGGTCGTGGCGTCCGCGATCATCTTCGGGATCGGTTTCGGCACCGCCTATCCGACCTATGTCGGATACGTGATGCAGGGCGTGAGTGCCGAACGGCGCGGCGCGGCGTTCGGCGCGCTCCTCGCCGCATTCGACACCGGCATCGGCACGGGATCCACGTCGATGGGATGGCTCATTCAGCGCTACGGATTCGGCACGGCGTTTGGTGTCGCGGCCGCGCTGGCCGCCCTGGCGCTGCCGTACTTCCTGGTGGTGGATAGGGCATACCGTACGGAGTAGGCCCGACCTGAAGGTCGGGCCTACGGGAGGGTGGGCACGGAATGGGGTATAAGTTCGCGGGTGAATGATCGATGACGAACGACGCGCATTGTCACTTCTTCTCTTCCGGTTTTCTCGACATCCTGACCAGCGGCATGGCCGACCTGCCGGATCTCGGGCGTGCGGCTGCGGTGGCGGCCCGAGTCGGATGGTCCGACCCGGGCACGCCGGAACAGCTGGCTGACCGGTGGGTCGAGGAGCTCGATCGCAACGGCGTCACACGCGCGGCCCTCATCGCGAGCATCCCCGGCGACGAGTCGTCTGTCGCGTCGGCCGTGTCGCGCCATCCCTCTCGCTTCGTCGGCTTCTTCATGGTCAATCCCTGGGCGCCGGATGCCGGGGAACGGCTCGAGCGCGCGCTGACCGGGCAGGCGCTTCGATGCGCGTGTCTTTTTCCGGCGATGCATCGATATCGGCTGGATGACGAGCGTGTCGGTCGGGTCTTCGAAACCGTGGCCCGGCACGGCGGCTCTGTGTTCGTGCACTGCGGTGTTCTGACCGTTGGCGTGCGAACGAAGCTCGGGTTGCCGTCCGTCTTCGACCTGCGCCTTGGTGACCCGCTGGCGCTGGCCGTGACAGCGGCGGCGTTTCCGTCCGTGCCCGTCATCGTTCCGCATTTCGGTGCCGGCTTCTTCCGGGAGGCGCTGATGGCGGCAGGGCAGTGCCGCAACATTCACCTCGACACCTCCAGCTCGAACGGGTGGATGAAGTACTATCCCGGTCTCACGCTCGAGGCCGTCTTCCGGCAAGCCCTTCTGGCCGTGGGGCCGGAACGCCTGCTCTTCGGAACGGATTCGTCGTTCTTCCCGCGTGGGTGGCAGAAGGGCATCTACGACGCACAGTCGGCGGCCCTCCAGGGCGCCGGCGCATCTCACGCAGATCGCGAGCTCGTGTTCGGCGGAAACTTCGCGAGGATCTTTCCATGCACAACAACCTCCGCGGCGTAGCGGCCGCGTCGATATTCGCTCTTGCCGTCGGGACCCTGTCGTTCGCCGCACGCACGACAGCCGTTGCCCAGCAGCCGCCGCTCCAGGCGGCGGATCTCATTCTCACCAACGGCAAGATCGTCACCGTCGAGGATGGAGCCCCGGACGCCCAGGCGATCGCCCTCCGCGGCGACCGGATCATTGCGGTTGGTTCGAACGCCGAGATCCAGAGGCACAGCGCCGCATCGACGCAGGTCATCGATCTTCAGGGGCAGCTGGTGATCCCTGGTTTCACCGAGTCGCACGGCCATTTCACCAGCATCGGGCAGGGTGAGTTGAACCTGAAGCTCATGCCGACGAAGACGTGGGATGAGATCGTCGCGATGGTGGCGGACGCGGCGAAGAGCGCGAAGCCAGGCCAGTGGATTTATGGCCGCGGCTGGCACCAGGAGAAGTGGGACGCGAAGCCGAAGGAGAACGTCGAGGGCTTTCCGCTCCACAAGTCTCTCGATGCCGTGTCGCCGAACAATCCCGTGCTGCTGACGCACGCCAGCGGCCACGCCAGCTTCGCGAACGCCAAGGCGATGGAGCTCTCGAACATCACGCGACGGACGGAGCACCCGCTCGGCGGCGAGATCCTGAAGGACGCCTCGGGAGACCCGACAGGCCTGCTCCGCGAGACGGCGTCGGGCCTGATCAGGCGCGGCGCGGGAGAACCGAAGCCGACGAGGGACGAGCTGGTCGCGCGGGAGCGGAAGATCCTGGAGCTTGCCGACAGGGAGGTCCTGTCGAAGGGGATCACCTCCTTCCACGATGCCGGATCGACCTTTGCGACCGTCGATCTGATGAAGAAGGTCATCGACGAGGGCAAGCTCGGCGTTCGCCTGTGGATCATGCTGCGAGACGCCAACGAAACCCTTGCCCAGGGGCTCGCGAAATACCGCACGATCGACTACGGCCAGGGGCACCTGACCGTTCGTGCGATCAAGCGCTCGATCGACGGCGCGCTCGGATCGCGCGGCGCATGGCTCCTCGAGCCCTACGCCGACAAGGCGGACAGCACCGGCCTCAATACCTCGACCGTCGCGTCGATCAAGGAGACGGCGCGGCTGGCGATGCAGCACGGCTATCAACTCGCCGTCCACGCCATCGGCGACAAGGCGAACCGGGAGACGCTGGACATCTTCGAAGCCGCGTTCAAGGCGAACCCGTCGAAGACGGATCTGCGGTGGCGCGTCGAGCACGCGCAGCACCTCAGCGCCGCCGACATCCCCCGC
>DATLXP010000069.1:0-3546 GCA_035575695.1 Vicinamibacterales bacterium | reverse complement strand
GATCGAGAATTCCGCCACGTTGTCGGACGTCGGCCGGTTGGGCAGGAAGTCCAGCGAGTTGGTGCGGATGAAGTTGTCCTGAATGTTGATGCCGTCGAGCGTGACCTGCGTCCACGTCGGGCGACCGCCGTTGATGACGGTGTTCGTCCGGTTGGAGATCCCGGCGACGCCGGGCTGCAGCTTGATCAGGTTGGTGATGTCGCGATTCTGGAGCGGGATGTCGAGCACCTGCCGCTGCATGACGGTGCTGGTGACTTCGGGACTCGTCGTCTGGATGAGCGAGGAGCCTGCGGTCACCGTCACCAGTTCGGTCATCGCGCCCACGGCCAGCTTCGAGGTGAGTGAATATTCCTGGCCGACGGCGACCTCGACGTCGGTGTATTCGGCGGCTTTGAAGCCTTCGAGGTTGACCGTGACTTTGTACTTACCGACAGGCACCTGCGGGAACAGGAACGCGCCGTTGCCTCCCGAAACGTCCGTCAGCACCTGGGCCGTGCCGAGGTTGGTCAGCGTGACCGTTGCACCCGGCAACACGCCGCCGGATTCGTCGAGTACCGTGCCCGCGACACGACCGAGCGTCGTCTGAGCGCCGGCGAATGCGGGCAGCATCAGGGCCGCCAGCAGAAGGAGCACTGAGGCCCAAGCTGATCTGATCTTCATCTATCCTCCAGAACGAGAAACAACCGACCGACTGACGACGGGGAATTACCGGAACTTCTAAAGCTACCTTGCAGTCGTCCGCAAGTCCACTTCGAAAATTTCTCTTGCCGCACACTTCCCTAGCGAAATCTGCGCCACGGCATCCGTCGCCCTGTCAACGACTTAGGGCCGGTGGCACGCGAGAACTTCACGAATCTTGGATGGAGGATCCAATGGGGTGGAGGGGAAGGGGACGGGCTGCGCCTCGACGCCGTCGACGTGGTGACGGTCACGGGCGCGCCGCACTCCGCCCGACCTGAAGGTCGGGCCTACGAAGGCTACTGCGGAATCTGCGTCACGCGGAACACCTGTGGCGGCCCGACCGGCGTCACCACATCACCGACCTGCTTGCCCAGCGTGGCCGTGTACCGACCGGGCGTTGCCAGCGGCGGGAGGTTGCCGCCACGTCCAAAGAACGTCTGCGGCGGCGCCGGTGCCGCACCGCGGCCGGCACCGGCCGCGGCAGCCGTCGGGTCCCCCCGAAGGTTCCACGTCACGCGCCTTAAGCCAGGCGCCTTGTCGGCGTCCATCTTTCGCACCTGACGATTGGCATCGTCTGTGATCGTCAGCACGAGCTTCGCGTCGGCCGCGAGCGCCTGCCCGACGCTGTAGGTGAAGGTCGCCCCCATGGGTGGATTGGGCATCGTCGTATTGCCCGAGAGCGAGCCGATACCCGCAGTGCCGTCGGGCGCCATGCCGACCTGCGTGAAGAGATACGCGTCCCGCAGCGGGAAGAGGCGCGCCTCTTCGGTGAGCGACTGCGGCGTGAGCTCGCGCAACGCGCTATAATCGTCGAGGATGTAGAAGCCGCGACCGAACGTCGCGAGCACGAGGTCGTGCTCCCGCTTCTGGACGGCGATGTCGCGCACCTGGATCACGGGCATCCCGCCGCGCATCTTCACCCAGCGTCCGCCGCCGTCCAGGCTCACGAACAACCCGAACTCCGTGCCGGCAAACAGCAACTGACCATTGATGTGGTCCTGCACCATCGTCCACACGTCGTGGCGGTCCGGCAGGTCGCTCGTGATGTTCGTCCAGGTCCTGCCCCGGTCCGTGCTCTTGACGATGTAGGGCTTGTAGTCGCCGCGCTGCCAGTTGTTGAGCGTGAGGAACACGGTGTTGGCGTCACGCGGCGATGCGAACACGTCCGACACGTACGTCCACTTCGGCACGTTCGGGAAGTCCTCGATCTTGCGCCAGTTCTTCCCGGCGTCCTCTGTCACCTGCAGCAGGCCGTCGTCGGTGCCGGCGTAGATCAGCCCTTCAAGAAGCGGTGATTCGTCGAGCGACACCACGTTGCTGAGCGCCGTGGACGATGTGTTGAGCGCGACAGAGTCGCGGGGCCACACCTTGCCCATGATCGGGATGGCGAATGCGTCGAGCTGTCGCGAAAGGTCGGGGCTGACGCGCGTCCACGTATCGCCGCGATCATCGGATCGATAGAGATACTGCGTCGCCCAGTAGAGACGCGACGGCGAATGCGGGCTGATGATGTAGAGCGCGTCCCAGTTGGCGCGATCGCCGGGCGCACCGGCGCCGCGGCCCCCTTGCTGCGGTGCACCCTGCGCTCCTGGCGCCAGGACTCCCCGACCCGCTTGCGACTGCGGTGGACGGATGCTGCGGGCCTGGCCCGTCCGTGTGTTGTATCGGCGGATCCCGCCGTCCTGCGACTGCGCGTAGACGATGGTGGGATCCTCCGGGTCGCTGCGCGTCTGGAAACCGTCGCCGCCGTTCACGACGAACCAGTCGCTCGTGCGGACGCCCCATGGGGCCAGCGAGCGCGAGGGCCCGCAGAAGGACCAGTTGTCCTGCGTGCCGCCGCAGACGTTGTAGAACGGCTTCGCGTTGTCGACCGAGACGCGATAGAACTGCGTGATCGGGAGATTCGTGAAGAACCGCCACGTCTTACCTTCATCGTAGGTCTCGTACACGCCGCCGTCGTTGCCCAGCAGGATGTGTTTGGGATCGACAGGATCGAACTCCAACGCGTGATGGTCCACGTGAACGCCGTAGCTCTCGATCCCAGTCGTACCCCACGTCCTGCCGCCGTCTTTACTGAGCTCGACGCTGACGTTCATCGACCAGATCCAGTCGGGACGGTAAGGATCCGCGTAGAGCTCGTGGTAATACTGCGCGCCGCCGCCGCGATAACAGTCGTCCTGGGGCACTGGATTTCCGCGGCCACCCTGGGGCAGCGCGTCCGGTGTCGCCGGTCGGAAGCCCCCTGGTCAGCCTGGTCCATTTCTTCCCGCCGTCGGTCGTCTTGTAGATGCCCCCCTCGGGCCCCCCGCCGATCATCTGGCCCACGGCGCGCCGACGCTGGTATGCCGAGGCATAGATGACGTCTGGCTTGCCGGGCTGGAAGACGATGTCGCTGATGCCGGTGTCCTCGCTGACGTGCAGCACGCGCGTCCATGTCGCGCCACCGTCTGTCGTCTTGTACAGGCCGCGGTCTCCGCCCGCCGACCATAACGGTCCCTGCGATGACACGTAGACGACACTGAAGTTGCGCGGATCGATGAGGATCTCGCCGAGGTGCTCGGACTTCTCGAGACCCACGCGCTTCCACGTCTTCCCCGCATCGATCGACTTGTAGACGCCGTCGCCAAAATGGGCGGCGCGCTGGCTCGTGTTCTCACCGGTGCCCAGCCACACGACGTTCGAATCCCGGGGATCGATGGCCACGCAGCACAGCGTGAACGAGCCGCCATCGTCGAAGATCGGGGCGAAGGTGATCCCGCGGTTCTCGGTCTTCCAGAGTCCTCCGAAGGCACTGGCCACGTACCAGACGCTCGGGTTCTTCGGATCGATCTCGATGTCCTGCACGCGACCGGTCGCGAGGCCCGG
>DATLXP010000068.1:0-9857 GCA_035575695.1 Vicinamibacterales bacterium | reverse complement strand
CCACGCCGCGCCCGTACGCGCAGGCCGTCGCGCTTCACGCGCACCTGGATCGCGCGGAACTTTCCGTCGAACGTGGTGTTCGCCGGCCGGTAGGCCAGCACGTAGTACCGTCCCGCGTCGTCGGCAATCCGAGTGAGCGCGCGGCCGATGTTGTTCTCGTTGCGGATCATCATGCCGCCGGTGTCGATCGCCAGGCTGTTCGGGCCGTCGGCGACGGCGTCGAACTTCGTGACGGCGCCTGCGAGATCCTCTGCCTGGAGTTGTTCAATCGACCCCCCCAAGGCCCCCCGGTTCAGCCCGCGCACGTCGATCGCGTAGACGCGCGCCCCTGAGCGCGCCGTCTGGCCCACGACCGAACGCAGCGTGGTCTCCATGTTCTGGACGACGAACCCGTCGCTCAGGAACACCACGGTCTTCGGACCCGGGATCCGCGCGAGCCCTGCCGCCAGGCCATTCAGCGACGACATGGTCAGTTGCGATGCGCGCTGGATATCCGTCGCCAGGCGTACCCCTTTCTGGCGGACCGACGATTCGGCAAACCCAGGGATGACACAAGCATCCGGATCGTCGCTGCAGGCCCGAGTCACCGCGCGCTGAATGATGTCGCGCTCACTGCGCGCGATGCGAAGGGCTTCGTCCTCATTCAGCAGCCGTGGCCAGTCGCGGATCAGCTCTAGTTTACGGTTGTGCGAATCGGTGCGCGGCTTGACCTGCTTGATGGCATCGAGCAACTCCGAACGAACGCTGGTGAGCCGGTTGTTCACCATCTTGTCGCCCGCCAGGACGCCAGCGAGGTCGCCATCCTTGAACCGCCCGGCGATGAACTCTTCGACCGCCTTCCGCGCGCGGTCGAACCCGCCCCCCGGCGTGAGATGGTTGAGATCGAAAAAGAAAATCCACGTCTGCGGCGCGACGGGCGGCGAGGGTGGACCGCCCGAGGTCGGGCCGACGTTTGGCGCATCTGAGGTCGGGCTGGCCCCAGCCCCACCAGTCTGCGTCTGGAGATCCCCAACCAGATATATGGCGTCGATCTGCTGCGGGACGCCCTGCTCGACGACCTCGAAGTCGTCACGTGTGAGGCCGGTCACGAAGCGCCCGTCTTTGTCGAACACGCGCGCATCGACCTCGATCACCTGCACGGTCGACCGAAATGTCGGCGCTGGCGCCGGTGGCTTCTGCGTCGGCGGCGCCGGCACGGGGGCCTGCCCTCCGGCGACGGATCCGCCAACCAGCAACGCGAACGCGAGTGGAAAGAGGAGATGCGATTTCATAGGGGACGAAGCCTACGAACCTGATTCCACGCGGGCGACCTGCAGCGTGAACTTCTTCTTCCCGTCCTTCTGGAGCCAGGCGATCCGCGTACCGTCGGGGGACCAGGCGGGCAGGATGGCGTTCTTCGATCCCTGGACCTCGCGCTTCTCACCCTGCGTGTCCATGATGGTGATACGCCCGTTCTTAGGCTCGGCGAACGCAATCACCTTGGTCCCCCTGGGGCCCCACCCGAACGTCATGCCCGGCACGATGACGGAATTCACGAACTCGCCGATGGTCGCACCGCCAACCATCATCATGTTCACCGGGACCGGTTGGTTATTGTAGGCAGCCGCCATGGCGTCGCCGGACGACGTGCCGCCACCCGTGGTGGTGTCGTCGCCGCCGCTGCTGCCCCCCCGCGCCATCTCCCCGCCCATCGGCGCAGACACCGTCTTGGCGGTTCGCGTCTCGGTTTTCACGTCGATCTTGAATGCCGGATTGTCAGGAGATGTCTGGGCGCTCTTGTCCGTCCAGTAAGCCGATGCCCAGGCCGGTTCCGCCGGCATGTCCTGCCGCGCCCCGTCGGCGAGTGTCACGCTGTAATGGCGGAGTTTCGCGTCGGCCTGTCCGAATCTGCCCTCGAGGGTCTGCAGGTATACCTGCGTGCCGTCGGCGGACCACGCGAGCCGTGACGGTTGCCCCTTCAGCTTGTCGATGTCGAGTTCCGCGACCTTCGCCGGCTGTGAGAACTTGACCGTCGCGACCCGCATCGGCGACTGCGCGACAAGGATGGCGGGGAGCACGACGAGTGCGGCGGTGACGATCCGGATGCGCATGATGCCAATCCTCCTGGGATCCATTTATTGCTTGATTCGATCTATTGTTTGATTCGATCGAGCTGCTGCAAACGGGATTGCAGTTCCACCGACGTCGGAAGCGCCACGAGCCCGGCGCGGAGCGCCTGCACCGCGAGCGCGGGCTGCGATAACTTCAGGTAGCCGTCCGCCAGGGCGAGGTGCGCGGATACGAGCGACGGATCGAGATGCGCCGCGCTGCGCCAGGCGGACAATGCGGCCCGTGCGTCCCCCGCGCCATCCTGCGCCCAGCCGAGGAAGAACGCCGTGAGCGCGCGTTGTTCGAGCCCCATCGACCGCTGCAATGCGGCGGCGGCCCCTGCATAGTCCTCGCGCGCGAACAGCGCGAACCCGCGCAACGCGTGCGTCGCGGCCGTGTCGGTCGTCACACGCCGAAGCGAGACCTCGGTCTCTTCCCACCGCCCCTCGATGGCACGGCGTGCCGCATCAGCCGACACCGAACCCTGCGTCCGTGTCTGGATGTCGGCAAGGTACCGCTTCGCGAGGTCGCCCCTCGTGACTTCAACGGCTGACACCGCGGCCACCGGCACGGACGCCACGCCGGGCGCTGCGCCCGCCAGCACGTCCACGTGCCGTGTCCGCTCCGCGACCACCTCTCCCCGCGACGTGACCACCGCGTGTGCCAGGTATTCGCCAGGCGCCACGGCCGTCAACGGCAGCGCGAAGCCGACGCGCCGGTTGAAGCCGCTGCCGCCGTCCTGCTCGACGTCCTTCATGTCTCCGACGATGCTGGTGACGGCCGAGTTGTCACCCGCTCGTCGCAACTCCAGCTTGACGTCGAGGGACCCGAGTTGCTCCTTCGTGCGACCGTATGTTTCGAGCGCGCCGGTCAGGCCGTCGGCCGAGTAGGCACGCGCACGCACGGCCAGGCCCCCGATCGCGGACCCCAGGACCAGGTCGCTCGCCGAGACGTCCGGGCCGTCGAGCGGTCGCACGTCGAGCCTGCGATCGGCGCTGCCGACGAGGCCGCCGGGTTCCCTGATGACGGTGCGCATCATGTACGAGCCGGCCGGCACGTTGAAGTGGACACCCCACGTGCCGGTGCCGAGCGGCGCGCCGGGGCGTGCCGATGCCGGAAGAGGGATGGTGTCAGACCCACTGGCGACGACGCGTCCATCGCGCACGTCACGAGCCACGAACATGACGTCCGCCACGTCGCCGGGGTTCGCCCGCACCGGCAGATCGGCGTTCAGGCTCAGCACAACCCGGTGGCTGCCTGCCTGGGGTGCTTTCATCACGTAGGTCGTGTAATCCAGCTTCAGCCCCTGCTGCACGAACGGTGCGCCGAGCACGCTGTTGATCGATCGTTTCTTGTCCGCAGCGGTCTGCGTCGGCGCCATCGCATACCCGGTCCTCGCGCTGACCCGCGCGCCCGGCCGCTTCACCTTCACCGTGACCCGGCGGTACTTGCCCCGATTGACCTTTGCCTCGTCAGAGGGCGCGAACCCGAGAAGGTAATAATCCTGCGCCTGCTCGGCGATGCGGTCGAGCGCCTGCGCGGTCCTGTTGGCGGCGTCGATCACCATCATGCCGTCGGTCTCGACCGCGAGCGTCGACAGCGGAGCGATCCGTGCCTGGACCTCTGTCGACAGCGTCGTCTCGGACACGCTCGTTTCGGTCAGCGAATTGTTGCGCTGATTGAGATCGAACGAATAGAAGACGCAATAGCTCTGCGCGGCGGCGGCGGCGACCGTCTCCAGTTCCCGTGAGAGATTGTCCTGAAAAAATCCCTCCGAAAACAGCACGACCGTCTTGCGCCCTTCGATGTCACGGAACTGCGAGATGACGTCAGCGAGCCGCTGGAGAAACTGCCGCGATGCGCTGTCGGTCTGATTCACCACCGTGCGTGCGTTCTCGATCAGGAGCCTTCGCAGAACGGCGGGCTCGTCCGAGCCACCCGCGCGTCTCGCGTTCGCTATGTCGCCACCGCCCGCGGCGATATCGGCTCCTGTCTCGGTCGCCATCCGCTCGAGCAGCAGCTGGGTGAGCCTTTCGTCCCCCTGAACGACGCGGTGGGCTTCGTAGATCCCCATCGTGCCGAAGGCCGTGGACACATTGCGTTCATACGAGCCCCGGACGGAGACCAGCTCCTTCAGTGCCCGGGTCTTGTCGGCGGTGAACCCGATCTGGGGGCCCGGCCCTGGCACGCTGTACAACGCGATGCGGTCCGAGGGGCGCACACGCCGGCGGATGAATTGCTCCGCCGCCATCCGCGCGCGCTGCTCGTTGCCCGGCGTGATGTGCTGCTGGTCGAAGATCAGGATGTAGAGGTGGCCGCGAGGGAAGGCTTCGTTGGACGACACCTGCGCCGTGACCGCTCGCAGGGCCGCATCGACGTACGACTCGGCCGGTTCGGTGACGCGCTGGAAGAGCATCACCGGCAGCGCACGTCCGTTCTCCTCGATGACGACTTCTTCCGGGCGCAGGTCCGTGATGGGGCGCCCGGCATCGTCCACGATACGTACGTCGAAACGGACGAGGTCTACGCCGGACTTGAAGGTCTGGGCGACACCGATGCCGGACCAGACGGTAAAGACGAAAAGCAGGGACAGGCGGAACGGCACGAGGTGCCTCCTCTGAAAGATCGGTGTACCAGGTGATTTTACCTCGGGAGACGGGGGGATGCCGCTCGAGCCGCGGCGGCCCGGCCAGGTTCCCCGAACATCGTCCAGAGCTGCGCCGCAAGCGTGTAGCCCTCGCGCGTGGGATTGCGTGACGTCAGCTGCGCGACGGCGTTGTCAGACTCGGCGGTCCGGCCGGTGGCGCGATACAGCATCGCCAGCCCGGCGTGCGAGCGTGCGTGGGCGGGGAAGAGGGCGAGCTCCGCTTTGAAGAGCCCCTCGGCCTCCGGATAGCGTTCCAGGCGGGCGAAGGTGTCGGCGGTGTAGTAGTTCAGGTCCGCCACTTGTGCGGTGCGTGTCGCCACCGCGCGCTTCGCCACCGTGAATGATTCGGCCGCGCCCGCGAACTGCCCCTGTCCGTGCAGGATCACCCCCTCGATGAACGCCGTCATCGGCAAGGTGGGGTCGGCCTCCTGCGCGAGTTTCGCATGCCGCCGCGCGGCGGCTTCGTCGCGCTGTTGAACCGCGATGCGGGCGAGCATTTCGTGGGCGGTCGCCGGCGCCGCATCCGCCGCCAATTCGACATGGGCTTTCGCTTCCTCGATCCGTCCCGTGCGGAGCAGCGCTCCGGCGACGCCGGTCAGCGCGGCGGTGTTCCGGGGATCCCGCTCGATCACCTGCCTGAAGGCCGCGATCGCTTCGGCGGTCTTGCCGTCACGCTCGAATGCATCGCCGAGCCGCAGCCGGACGTCGATCATCCCGGGGTCGTCACGAAGCAGCTCCTGGTACATCGCGGCGGCCTCCGCGAACTTCCGCGTGGCGAGCAGCTGCGTGGCGCGGCGGTATGCCTGCAGCACGTGGATCTTGTCTTTTGGATCCGGCAGCTTGTCGTCAGGCTGTTGCACGGCCGAGCCCGTCTGCGTGCCGACGTACCCGAGCGCAGCCAGCTTCCGGCGGTCTTCATCAGAGACGGCTGAAGGAGCCGCGGCAGTCGTCGTCGTCATGCCCTCAAGCGCCGTGCGCATCGCGGCGCGGACCTGGGGACGACCCTCGGCGATCGACGTCAGCTCCCTGGGATCCTGGGTCAGATCGTACAACTCGTCGCGCGGAGCGCGGATGTAGCGGTACCTGTCGTCGCTCAAGGCGTAGAGCGCGCTCCACCCGTAGTGAAGGCGCGGGGACAGCGACTCGGTATAGATATTCGCGGCCTGAAGAGCGCTGTTGCCGTCGAGCAGGACGGGCAGCAGCGAACGCCCCGGCCGGCCCGCCGGTTCTCGTTCGCCGGTCAGCTCCAGGATCGTTGGCATCACGTCCACGTGCTGCACGGGCAACGCGATGCGTCGTCCGCCGCCTCGTGCCCCCGGAAGTTTCACGATCAACGGCACTCGCGTCGTCTCGCGGTACAGGAACAGGCCGTGCTCGGTCTCGCCATGATCGCCCAGTCCTTCGCCGTGATCTGAGAGCAGGATGATGGTGGCGGCGTCGTACATATCCTTCTGGCGCAGGTGGTCCAGCAGCGCGCCGATGATTTCGTCCGAATACGCCACCTCGCCATCGTAGGGGTCGTGGCCGGCGAACCTCTCCGGGGGGGTGTACGGCGTGTGCGGTTCGTAGATATGCGCGAACAGAAACACGTTGTTCGATGTCTGCGAGTCGAGCCATCGGATCGCGCGGGTGACCGTGTCCTCGCCGCGTCGCTGCACCTGGCCAGACGGCTGGTCCGGCGAAACCGGCGGCAGCTCGTCGTCGTACGCATCGAACCCGCTGCCGACGCCAGTCTGCCGTCGAAGGACGTACGATGAAACAAAGGCTGCCGTCGCATAGCCACGCTCCTTCAACGTGTGCTGCAGAAAGCGCTGATCGGCCCTGACGGTGTAGCCGATGTTGTCGCGCACGCCATGGGTGAACGGCAGATCACCGGAGAGGATTGACGCATGTGACGGCAGCGTCTGCGGGGAATGCGCGTAGGCGTTGTCGAACACGACGCCATCAGCCGCGAGCCGGTCGATGTGCGGGGTCTTGATGCGCGTGCTGCCGTAGAGGGGGAGGCGATCGGCGCGGAGCGTGTCGATGGAGATGAGGATGACGGGGCCGCCGGAGCGAACGGATGTGCCCGGACGCCCGAGCATCCAGCACGCACCGGCCGCAACGAGGACGAGCGCGACACCCACTATTGTGTTTCGCATAGACATTTCTGGTCCCGTGGAGGCATCGGAGTCCGCCCGCTCCGCTACCTCGTCTCGAGCCATCCCCGGAACCGTTCGATGTCCCTCGCGTAAAAGGCACCCGGCGCGGTCCTGACAAACTGGCTGGCGTAGGGCCGTGCGTCGGCGACGCGCCCCGCGCGAATCAACGCGCTCGTGAGATTGAAGAGTGCATCGAAGTTCCGGGGGTCCAGCTCCACGGCGCGCCTCCAATGCACGATGGCTTCGTCGTTGCGCTGCTGCTGGCTGGCGATAACGCCGAGACCCGCGTGCGCGCGCGATGACGTCGGCGCGGTTGTCACCGCGCGCGCGAACGCATCCTGCGCGGCGCGCAGGTCGCCGCGCTGCAGCTGCACGGTACCGAGATTCTCGAGAGCGAAGGCGTTCCGCGGGTCCGTCGCCAGGACCCTTTCGAAGGTCCGGAGCGCATCGCCCGGGCGCGAGGCGCGTGCATACGCAATCCCCAGCCCGTTGGCAGCCTCCACATTGCCCGGCGCGGCCTTGACCGTCCGCTCCAGCATGGGGACCGCTTCTGCCGCCGCGCCGGTTTCGGCCAGGTAGGTGCCCAGGCGGATCTCGATATCGAGATCGCGACCGGTCTTCGCCAGCGCATCGCGAAGCGTGCCGATCGCGTCCCCCGTCGCGCCGGCCTCCCACTGGATGTAGGCGAGCCGGCGATACGCGAGCGACATGTCCGGGCGACGGACGAGGACGCGGCGGTACGCGTCGGCGGCTTCCCGGCTGCGTCCGGCGCGATGCAGCTCGATCCCCTCCATCATCAGCCGATCGACGTCGATCAGGCGCTTCGGATCATCGTCTTCCGTGTACAGCGCCTTGCGCGGCGATGATCCTGAGAGATATCCGAGCGACTGCAGCCGTGCCCGAACCTCGGCGTTCTCGTCCGCCTGGTTCCCCGGCAGCGCCGCGTTGAATCCTTTCAGCTGCGCGGCAAGCACGCGCACGCGGTCCGGCTGTCCCGCAGCGATGTTCTTCTCCTCCCGCGGATCCGAGGCAAGGTCGTACGCCTCCTCGAGCGGGAGGTCGATGTACTTGTCGCGGCCGGCGAGCACACCACGCAGCGGCGCCCAGCCGCGCTTCAACGTCGCCGTCATCGCCTCGAAATAGCTCGTTCGCTCCTCGCGCTCGCCGTCCACGGCGGTCACGAGGCTCCGGCCCGGCAGATTCGCGGGAGCCGCGATGCCGGTCAGCCCCGCGATCGTCGGAAGGATGTCCACGTGGCGAACCGGCACATCGCTCACCACCGGCCGGCGCTTCGACGCCGTGCCGGCGCCGACCTGCGCGACGATGAGCGGTACCCTGAGCGTCGATTCGTAGGCGAATACCCCGTGCGTCGTCTCGCCATGCTCGCCGAGCCCCTCGCCATGGTCCGCCGTGACAATGACCGTCGTCGGCCGGGCGCCCGCGCGGGCCATGTCCAACAGCGGCGCAAGCGCTTGGTCGGTGAAGGCAACTTCTCCGGCGTACAGATCACCGGCGTATTGCTGCGCGAACGGGGCCGGCGGGGCGTACGGCGAGTGCGGATCGAAGACGTGCACCCACGCGAGCCACGGCTTCTGCTGCTGCGCGATCCACGCGCGCGCGTCGGCGACTACTTCGGACGCGGGACGTTCACTGAACGCAAAATCTGACGGTGCGACGTCGCGCCCTCCGAGATCGCCGTAGACGTCGAACCCCTGCGCGAGGCCGAACTGCCGGTCGAGCGGGAAGGCGCCGACGAACGCGCCCGTCGCAAATCCGCTGGCCCGTGCCGCCTCGGCGAGCGTCTCGGCCTTGTCGTCCAGCCGGAACCCGGCGTTGTCGCGGACGCCGTGATCGAAGGGGTAACGCCCGGTGAGGATGCTCGCGTGAGAGGGGAGCGTGACCACCGCGTGGGCGTGCGCGAACGTGAACCGCATCCCGTCGAGCGCCAGCCGATCGAGGTTGGGCGTAGCCGCCCGGCCGCCATAGCTGCCGAGCGCATCGGCCCGCAGCGTGTCGATCGTGATGAGGAGCACGTTCTGCGCGGGTGTCGAGAGGAGCATCGGTGCGTCCTGGCGCGTCTGCACCCACCAGATCCCCGCCGCCGCCGCGCACAGGGCGGCTATGGCGAGGGCGGTGGGCGCCAACCTCGCGCGCGGCGTCGGTGCCGGCGACTCTCGTTCAGGCGGCCTGCGCTTCTGTGGATGCCGGGGCATGGGAGGTCCGACTATTCTCGCAGTGTTTTGGGCTTACTCGCGTACATCCGCTCGTCGGCGGCGCTCACGAGCGCCATTACGTCGTCTATCTCAGGCGGTACTTCGACACATCCCACGCTGAGGCCCACGCCTCGAGGCAGACCCGCTGTGTCGGGAGACGAGGCGAACGCTGCGCGCAGGTCGGCCCCCTTTCGCTGCGCCTGCGCCTCGTGACACGAGATCAGGACCACGAATTCGTCACCACCCCAGCGGAACACGTAGTCGGCTTCACGTACGTTGCGAACGAGGAACCCTGCCACCAACTGGAGCACCTTGTCGCCTGCTTCGTGTCCGAGCGTGTCGTTCACGACTTTGAATTTGTCCACGTCGATAAACAGGATCGACAGGGGGATGCGGTAGCGGCGATGCCGCTGCACCTCGCGTCGGATGATGTCGTCGAAATACCGCCGGTTTCTGCAGCCGGTCAGCGGGTCGGTCGTCACCATCTGCCGCAACTCCCCCTGGGCCGCTTCGAGCCGACGGTTCGTCGCGCGCAATTCGTAGGTCATGTCTTCGAAGGTCATGAGCTGCATGCCGAGGGCGGTGAGGATGAAGAGCACCGTAATGAGGAACATGACGCGTGCCGCGGCGTCCGCGTCCGGCTTCGGAATGCTGTAGGCGATCCACAAGTGGGCGGCACCGGTCGCGATCAGCATCGCGCCGCACAGCGCGGCGCCGAGCAGCCGTGTCTCGCGGAGCAGTGCCAGGTGCGCGATCCCGGCCGCCGCG
>DATLXP010000067.1:0-1863 GCA_035575695.1 Vicinamibacterales bacterium | reverse complement strand
ACAGGCGCGTTCTGTTGCATGACCCAGCGGTGGGCCCTCGTCGGAAGGACGTCCCGCCACATGGCGGAAGGGGACACCGCGTACTCAGCACCCGTGATAGCCACGAGCGCGCCGCACATGACCTGCGCGCCCCTGGTGCCGGCACGGCGAAGCCGATCGAGGCCGATGCCGGCCAGCAGTGCCGCCATGAGCTGCACGACGACACCGAAACGTCCGTACGAGCGGAACATGGGCACGACGTCGTAGAAGAGCGAGGCGGGACGCGCGAAGGTGAACGTTCCGATCGTCGCCTGCGGCGACAGCGAGCAGACGAACGCACACACGGCGACAGCGACAAGCACCGGCACGCGCGAGCATGACGACGTCTGACGATCACGTCGCAGCCACCATGCGAGCGCGATCGCTCCGAGTGCCAGGATCGCCCAGCCAAGGCTCACCTGCTGTTCGAGCAAGCCCTCTCGGACGCCGGCCGCGGTCCAGGCCCGGTAGCTATTCGCGCCGAGCCATGGGTGCGCGACCGGCGGGACGACGTAGCTCGACCATGTCGCGCTGTAGCGAAACAGGTCCTGCCGGGGGAACGCGAACGCCGCGCGATTCACGAGGACCGGGCCGGCGGCGTACCAGGCGTACCCGATCCCCGATGCCGCAAGGAGCCCCAGACTGCCCACGGTGAGACACAGCGAGCGGGTCGATCGTGAGTGGGCGTGGCGCGTGACCGCCCAGTACGCGACGACGGCGACCGGGGTGATGACGGCCGCGATCAGTCCGCCGTAGAAATTCGAGAGGGCCACGGCAGCGGTCGCGGCGCCCAGGCAGGCGACCCGCAACGGCGAGGCGTCATCGAGGCACCGCCACAGCGCGAGTAAGTACACGGGGATCCACTGGACCTGTGCGACGTGCGGGTGATAGGCGGCCTGGGCCACGTGAAAAGGAGAGAAGGCGTAGGCCATGGCCGCCAGCGCCGCTCCCGCAGGCGACAGCGACAGGTGGCGCGCCAGCAGGTACGCGGCGGTAGCCGCCAGCGGAAACGTGAGCAGCACGAGCCAGTTGTACGCGGCGACCGGGCCCGCGATCCGCGCAATCAACGCGCCCGTGATGTCAGTGACGGGCTGTGAGTAGACACCGAGGCTGATCGGCTGGTCGAACTGCTGCATCACCGTGAACGGATCGTGGTGGCGCCCTACGATCTCTTTGCCGAAGACCCGGTCGGACGGCGCGCGAAGGACGGGCGCGGCCATCACTGCCGTGGTGAGCACGGCGAGCACCGAGACGGCAAAAAATTCAGCGACGCGCCCGGTCAAGGTTGACGACCGCGGCGAAAATCAAGACGGGGCCCGCGACAGCCCAGCCACGCACGTCGCGCACGTGCGCCGTCAGACCGGCATAGCTGGCCAGCGCATGCAGCGCCAGAAGACCGGCCGTCTGCGTGAGCCCGAGGACTGCGAGCCCGCCGAGGACGCGCTTCCAGGCTCCAGCGACGAAGGCCGCCGCCCAGAGCGCGAGATAGAGGCCTGCCTGGAATGCGGGGAGGAGCGCGAGCGCTCCCTGCGGATCATCGAGCGACCCACCGGCCCTGGTGGTGATCACGTGGGTGTAGACCGGGCCCAGCAGATAGACGAACAGGATACCGACGGCGAGCCCCACCAGCGCGTGGCCGAGCGCGCTCCGGCTCCCGTGGCGCCACAGGGCCGCGGCGAACACGACCACAACGCCGGCGAGCAACTGATAGAACGCGTGGACCAGGAATTCCGGGGAGGCCCCCGGGATCGCGACGACGAGTAGTCGCGCGATACCGAGCGCGGTGAAGAGGGGCAGTGTCGCGAGTGCCCCGATGAACCACCGGCGCCAGGTCAGCGCATACGT
>DATLXP010000066.1:0-10850 GCA_035575695.1 Vicinamibacterales bacterium | reverse complement strand
GCCGAGCGTGCTCGCCGAGATGGCCTTCGTCACCCACAAGCAGGAGGGGACGCTGTTGAAAACCGGCGCCTATCGGCAGCAGATCGCCGAGTCACTCCTGGACGCGGTGCTGCGATATCAGCAGTCCTTGAAGCAATTGCGCCGTGGCACGTCGACGCAGGCCACCACGAAATAGCGTCCAACCCGCGGCTGGAGTTACTTGCGTTTGATCGCGAAGAGATGCCGCTCGCCGCGGATCAACATCATGCCGCCCGCCAGTGCCGGTGTCGCCATGAGCGGCTCTCCCATGGGAAGCGTGCCGAGCACCTCGAATCTGTCGCCGGCCTTCACCACCCAGACCTCCCCATCCTCACTCGACAGGTAGATTCGACCTCCGGCGAGCACCGGAGACGCGCTGAATCCGCTGCCCTTGTGCGGGATGCGCTGCCGGTAAATCTCCTTGCCGGTCTTGAGCTCGTACGCGTCGAGGAGCCCGGCGTTCCCGAGCACATAGAGCCGTCCCTCGTGAATGATGGGCGTCGGCATGTAGGATCCGCGGCCGGTCCTGCGCCAGGCGATGGCGTCACTGCTCTCCTGTCCCTCCTTCAGCGTGATGTCCCCCACCGCGCCAGGACGTATCGCGAAGATGGGGCGCTCCGGCGCGCGGCCGCTCGCGACGACGATGAGGTCATCGGCGAAGACCGGCGTCGGGGCGGTGATCATCGAGCTGCCCCCGAGACGCCATAGCTCTCTCCCCGTTGCGGGGTCGTACCCGCGAATGAAATAGGGCGAGTTCGTGACGAGCTCCGGCCGGCCGCACCGTGCAGGCACGTACACGGTGGGCGTGCCCCACGAGGAGAGCTCCTTGCGGGGTGCCTTCCAGACGGTGTCGCCCGTCCGGATGTCTACCGCCATCAGGAAGGAATCCGTCTGCATGTCGCACTGCACGAAGACCATGTTTTCGAAGATCGTCGGCGAGCTGGCCGTGCCCCATTCGTAGGAGGCGTCGTTATACGCGCCGGTGTTCAGGACCCCCAGGTCCTTCTTCCACAGGAGCTTGCCCGCCATGTCGTAGGCGTAGAGGCCCTGTGATCCGAAGAACGCCACCACGCGGCGTCCATCGGTCGCGGGAGTCGAGCTCGCGCACGTGGATTTGATGTGGCGCTTCTCGCGAGGCAGGCCCTCGTACGCCGTGCGCTCCCACAGTCGTTTTCCGGTTGCCCGGTCGTACGCAAGCACGACCCACCGGTGCGAGGAACGATCCTCCGCAGCCGTGCCCGCCCCGTAGAGGCCCGGCTTGAATGTGGCGGTCCCGAGGCTGCTGACCGCGGAGGTGACGAACACGGTGTGGCCCCACACGATCGGGCTCGAGTGCGCGAGCCCGGGGACGGCGACCTTCCATGCGACGTTCTGCCCCGTCGTGCCGTCCCAAACGTCGGGGAGCCGCGTGTCGGCAGCCACGCCCGCTGCGGACTCTCCACGGAAGCCCGGCCAGTTGGCCGACGGGCCAGCGGCGAACAGCGCCCCGATGGAGAAAGTAGGCTCGACCTTCAGGTCGGGCGTGTACGACAGCGCAACGAGGGTGGTGGCGGTGAGAAGCAGAGGCAGGCGCGTACGCATGGCCGCATTCTAGGTGATCCTGAAGGCTTCCGAATCGGGGACCGGATCGAGGTCGTAGCGCGCGCGCAGCTTCTTGACGCCGATCAGCACGCCGCCGAGGGTGATGCCGAGCAGCACCGCGAGGAGGACGAGCACACCAGTCAGCCCGATGGCACCGAGGAGCACGTCGGCCACACTCGCCGTCTCGACCGGTAGCTCGACGACCCGGACCATGACGGGTTGGGACCGAAGGGCAAAGATCATTGATTACTTAGACTCATTTGCGGTCTTGAGGTTCCTGCTGGGCAGCCCTGAAGGGCTGCGCTACGTCTGTCGGCAGCCCTGAAGGGCTGCACTACGATGGCTGGCGCCTACCATTCGCTGCTCGTGAACGCCAGCTCGGCCAGGGTCCGAACGGCCACGCCCGTGGCCCCCTTCGCCTGCCACGGCCGGGCCTCGTCCACCCAGGAGGTACCCGCAATGTCGAGGTGCACCCACGGAAGCCCGCCGGTGAACTCCTTCACGAACATCGCCGCGGTACACGCGCCCGCCGGGCGCCCGCCGGTGTTGGTCATGTCGGCGACTTCGCTGCGGAGCTGTTCGGCGTATTCCTCGAAGAGCGGCATCGGCCACACGCGGTCTCCGGCCTTCAGGGCGGTGCGCCCGACGATGTCGGTCCATGCCTCTGGCTGGCCGAACAGTCCGGACGCCACCTTGCCAAGGGCGACGACGCACGCGCCGGTCAGGGTGGCGACGTCGACCAGGTGTGTCGCACCGAGCTGTTGCGCGTACCAGAGACCATCTCCGAGTACGAGCCGGCCTTCGGCGTCCGTGTTGATGACTTCGATCGTCTTGCCGCTCGCGCCCGTCAGCACGTCGCCAGGCTTGACGGCGCGCCCTCCGGGCATGTTCTCGGTGGTCGGGACGATGCCGATGACCTTGATCGGCGCCTTCAGCATCGCGATGGCGCGCATCGCGGCGATCACCGCGGCGCCGCCGCACATATCCCCCTTCATCCGCTCCATGCCGTCGGCCGGCTTGATGGAAATGCCCCCGGTATCAAACGTGACCCCCTTGCCGACAAGGCCGAGCACTGGTGAATCGGGCGCGCCGGGGGGCTCGTGCGTCAGCACGATGACGCGCGGCGGCTCGGCGCTCCCCTTCGCGATGCCCAGCAACAAGCCCATGCCCAGTTTCGCGATCTGCTTCTCGTTCAGGATCTCAACCGACAGACCCGCGGCGCGGCCGACGTCGGCGGCACGGTCTGCGAAGACGGTCGGCGTCAGAATGTTGGAGGGCTCGTTCACCAGGTCACGCGACAGATTGCAGGACTCGCCGAGAATCTGCCCGCGGCGTGCGGCCGCGCCCACCGAGGCCGGATCGCCCCCTGGTGCGACGATGACCATCTCGGCCGGCGGTGGTCCGCACTTCTCCCCGCTCTTGTAGCCGTCACCGTTGAATGCCGCCAGCATCAATCCTTCAGCTGACGCCTGAACGGCAGAGGCGTCCGTGTTCTCGCCACGGACGAGCCAGGCCATCCGCCGAACGCCGCGTTGCTTGGCCGAGAGGGCCGCGGCTGTCGCCACCTTGCGCAGGCGTTCGGTCGTGAAGGCGCTGCGCGCACCGGCGCCGACGAGAGCGACGCGAGGGGCGCCCCATCCTGTCAGCGGCGTGATGAAGAGGTCGTACGGCTTTCCCTTGATCTCGCCCGCCGCCATGGCGCGGCCGATGGCCAGCCCTGATGCCTCGTCGAGTCCGGAGACGTCGGGTAAGGAGTCGGCTTCGAAAACCGGTAAGAGCAGGAGGTCGCTCTGGACTGCGCGTGGGCTGAGTGTGGTGACGGAAATGGTCGGCGAGTCGGCACGTGGCAGCATCTGGTGCGGATTATAATGGCGACACCTGCCAACGGGGAGAACGAATGAGCATCCCGACCGTCACAGTAAGCCATGCGCTGGTGTTCGCGGTTGCGCTGGTGATGACCGCCGCGTCACCACGTGCCCTTGACGATAAACCCAGGCCGTCGGTGTCGGTGAAGGCGAATCCCGCCGTGGGCTTTGCGCCCACCCGCATCGTGCTGACCGCCGAATTGAAGGGCGGGGTCAACGACTACGCCGACTACTACTGCCCGGCGATCGAGTGGAAGTGGGGAGACGACACGCGGGCGGAGTCCACAGCCGACTGCGAGCCGTACCAAGCTGGCAAGAGCGAGATCAAGCGCCGCTACGTGTTCGACCGCGTGTTCCAGTCGCCGGGGGAATACCGGGTCGAGTTCCGGCTCAAGCAGAAAGACAAGGTCGTCGGCGCGGGCTCGACGACGGTCAGGATCCGGCCGGGTCTCCGCGACGACGGCGGAAGTCTTACGCCTCAATAATCATCGCGGTACCCATGCCGCCGCCGACGCACAACGCTGCGGCGCCACGGCCGCCTCCACGCGCCCGAAGACTATGCACGAGCGTCGTCAGGATCCTGGCGCCGCTGGCGCCGATGGGATGCCCGAGCGCGATTGCGCCGCCGTGCACGTTGACCTTGCCCGGGTCCAGGTTCAATGCCCGCACGACCGCGAGTGACTGGGACGCAAACGCCTCATTCAGCTCGAACAGGTCGAGATCATCCAGCGAGAGACCGGCTCGCGTCGCGGCCTTCCGGAGCGCCTCCACGGGCCCCATGCCCATGATCATCGGGTCCACTCCCGTGGTGCTGTACGAGAGGATCCGGGCAAGCGGGCGGATGCCGAGGCTCTTCGCGCGCTCGTCGGTCGAGATGACGAGGGCAGCCGCGCCGTCGTTGATACCCGACGAGTTACCCGCGGTGACCGAGCCATCTTTGGCGAACGCGGCACGAAGGGCGGCGAGCTTCTCGACCGTCGTGCCCGCGCGCGGGTACTCATCACGCTCCACGCGGACGGGAGCGCCCTTCCGCTGCGGGATCTCGACGGGAACGGTCTCCTGCACGAAGACACCGGCATTGATCGCCTCTTCAGCGCGCCGTTGGCTCTCGGCCGCGAAGCGATCCTGGTCTTCGCGCGAGACGTGGAACCGTGTGACGATCTCCTCGGCCGTGTTGCCCATGTGGCACCCGTTGATCGCACACGTCAGCCCTTCGGCGAGCAGCGAGTCCACGGCCTCGCCGTTGCCCATGCGGTATCCCCATCGCGCCCCTTTGAGCAAGTAGGGCGCGTTGCTCATGGACTCGGTCCCACCCGCCACCACGATGTCCACGTAGCCCGCCTTCACCGCTTCGACAGCATGCACGACGGCCGTCAACCCTGAGCCACAGACCCGGTTCACGGTTTCGGCTGGAACTTCGACCGGCACCGCGGCCTTGAGAGCAGCTTGACGGGCCACGTTCATCCCGGCCCCCGCCTGCAGGACGCACCCCATGATCACGTCGCCAATATCGGCCGGGTCGATCCCGGCGCGTGCGACAGCTTCCCGGATCACGATCGCCCCGAGATCGGCGGCGGACAGATCTTTCAGGGCGCCACCGAACGATCCGATCGGGGTGCGGCATGCAGACAGGATGACGGGGATCATAGGGCTCCGTTCTTAGTGCTTAGTGGGTAAGCTCGGGACGATTGCGGAACTGTTCGAGAGCTTCGGGGTTTGCCAGCGCTTCCCTGTTCTTGACCTCGCGGCCATGCACGACGTCGCGCACGGCCAGCTCGACGATCTTGCCGCTCTTCGTGCGCGGGATCTCTGAGACTTGCACGATGCGCGACGGGACGTGACGGGGTGTTGCATTCTGGCGGATGTGCCGGCGGATCCGCTCCTCGAGCTCGCGCGAAAGCGACGCGTCGTCGCGAAGCCGTACGAACAGCACGATCCGCTCGTCATGCTCCCACTGCTGTCCGATGACGAGGCTCTCGACGACCTCGTCGAGCTGCTCCACCTGGCGGTAGATCTCAGCCGTGCCGATACGAACACCTCCCGGGTTGAGGACGGCATCCGAGCGCCCGTAGATGATGCACCCTCCGTGCTCGGTGAACTCGACCCAGTCGCCATGGCGCCAGACCCCGGGGTACTTGTCGAAATACGCCGCGTGATACTTCGAGCCGTCGGGATCGTTCCAGAAACCGACCGGCATCGAGGGAAACGGCATCGTGCACACCAGTTCCCCTTTCTCCTCGCCGATCGACCGTCCGGCCTCATCGAACACCTCCACCTTCATCCCGAGCGCCCGGGCCTGGATCTCGCCTCGCCACACGGAGCCGATGGGGTTGCCACCGACAAAGCAACTGATGATGTCGGTACCGCCCGAGATCGAGGCCAGGTGAATGTCGTTCTTGATTCTGCTGTAGACGAAGTCGAAGCTCTCGGCCACGAGCGGCGAGCCGGTGGACGTCAGGGTGCGGACCGACGCGAAGTCATGCGTCTCGATCGGCGCGAGTCCAGCCTTGTTGACGGCGTCAATGAACCGCGCTGACGTGCCGAACAACGTCATCCCCGTCTCATCCGCGAAGTCGAACAGCACGTTGCCATCCGGATGGAACGGCGAGCCGTCATACAACAGGAGCGTCGCCTCGGACGCCAGGGCGGTCACCAGCCAGTTCCACATCATCCAGCCGCAGGTCGTGAAGTAGAACACGCGATCCCCCGGCCGAATGTCACAGTGGAGCTGGTGTTCCTTCAGATGCTGGATGAGCGTGCCGCCGGCGCCATGGACGATGCACTTGGGAACGCCGGTGGTGCCCGACGAGTACAGGATGTAGAGCGGATGGTCGAACGGAAGACGCTCGCACTGGAGCGATTCGTTGTGGCCCTCGAGAAACGCCGGCCACAGGACGGCATCGCGCAGACCGACGAGAGCAGGCGTCTCATCGACGTACGGAATCACCACGACCCGTTGGACGCTCGGGAGTTGCTCCAGGACGGCCCCGAGCTTCTCTCGCAGGTCATGCGTCTTGCCGGCGTAGAAGTAGCCGTCGGACGCGACGAGCACTCTCGGCTCGATCTGCCCGAAGCGATCCAGGACGCCCTCGATGCCGAAGTCCGGGGAGCAGGATGACCACACCGCGCCCACGGCGGCGGCGCCGAGGGCGGCGATGATCGCGTGGGGCATGTTGGGGACGTATCCGGCCACGCGATCGCCGGGTCGCACGCCTTCTGCGCGCAAGGCGTCGGCAAAACGTCCGACGTCCGCGCGCAGTGCCGCATGACTCACGGTCTGGTGGCGCTGCCCCTCGCCATTGAAGATGAGGGCGGGGCCGCTCCCCTCCTGACGCAGGACGTTCTCGGTAAAATTCAGCCGCGCGTCAGGAAAGAACCTGGCGCCGGGCATCTTGTCGAGGTCGATCACGACCCGCTCGCCAGGGTCGCCCACGACGCCGCAGAAGTCCCAGGTGGACCGCCAGAAGTCTGCCGGTCGCTCGATCGAGAAGCGGAACAGCGCGTCGTAATCCGGGACGTCGATCAGCCACCTGGACTCGACGTGCCGCACGAACTGCGTGATGCGCGCCTCGGAGATTCGGCCGGCCGATGGTGTCCAGATCGGAGCCGTCATGGCGGCGAGCTCTTGTCCAGATGTGCCTTCCAGTGCGATGCACTCTCGAACACCTCGGCCAGCGCGTCGGTCCCCTCATCGTCGCGCATGCGACGCAGGGAGTGGATCAGGTCGTCGAGCGCCGCGTTCACATGGTCGCGGTTGGATGCGACGATGTCGCGCCACATCGCGGGAGGGCTTGCCGAGAGTCGAGCCGAATCTCGGAGACCGGTTCCCGCCAGCGACAGGGCCTGATCGCCTGTCTCCGTGCCGACCGTGTGCATGAGCGCGCTGACGACAAGCTGGGGAAGGTGGCTGACGTACGCCACGAGGCGATCGTGCTCGTCCGGGCTCATGACACACGGCGTCGCGCCGAGCGCGCTGACGAACGCGAAGAGCTCCGCGAGGGGGGGCGTGGCTCCGGAGGCTGGCGTCAGGATCCATGGCCTGCCTGAGAACAGGTCACCTCGCGCAGCCGCCAGGCCGCTCCCCGCCGCGCCAGCCATCGGGTGGCCGCCGATGAACCGCAGACGAGACGGCAAGGCTGTGGCCGCCGCGTGGAGGGTCCGCTTGGTGCTGCCGGTGTCCGTGATGACGGCTTCTCCAGAGAGGCATGCGCCGAGCTGAGACAGGATCTGGATATTCTGGGAGACCGACGCCGCGAGGATGATCAGGTCAGCCCCATCCACGGCATCGAGGCTGTCTCCCCTGTCGAGCGCGGTGATGAGCGGCGGATCATCCAGGCCACGCAGCGCGAGCTCGATCGACCCGCCGATCAAGCCGTGCCCGATGATGGCAACGCGCCGGAACTCGATTAGCGGCTCCATCCTCGTCGGGCGGCCGGCTCGACGCAGATGCTGCGTCCGATCGCCGGGGCGATGATCCTCAGCTCGGCCATCAGCCGATCGAACTGCGCCGGGAACAGAGACTGCGCGCCATCGCTGAAGGCATGGTCGGGATCGTTGTGTACTTCGATCAGGAGCCCGTCCACCCCCGCCGCGACGGCCGCGCGCGCCATGGGCGCCACTTTGTCCCGGCGTCCGGTGCCGTGACTCGGATCCGCCAGGATCGGCAGGTGGCTCAGGTGCTTCACGACGGGGATCGCCGAAATGTCGAGCGTGTTGCGTGTGTAGCTTTCGAACGTCCGGATGCCGCGCTCGCAGAGCATCACGTCCATGTTGCCACCCGCGAGGATGTATTCCGCCGACAGCAGCCACTCCTCGATCGTCGCCGAAATGCCTCGTTTCAGCAGCACGGGGGTGCGGCACTTGCCGAGGTCTCGCAACAAGGAATAGTTCTGCATGTTGCGCGCGCCGACCTGCAGGATATGCGCGTACTTCTCGATAACCTGCAGCTGGCTGACCTCCATGATCTCGGTCACGAGCGCCAGGTTGTGACGGTCGGCTGCCGCGCGCAGCATGCGCAGCCCCTCTTCGCCGAGGCCCTGGAAGCTGTACGGCGAGCTGCGGGGCTTGAACGCCCCACCGCGCAGGACCTTCGCTCCCGCGCGCTTGACGGCGGCCGCCGACGCCTCCACCTGCTCTTCGGTTTCGGCCGAGCAGGGCCCTGCCATCACGATGACCTCATCACCGCCGATCCGGAGATCGCCGATCGTGATGGCCGTGTTCTCCTGCTTGAACGTACGGCTGGCCAGTTTGTAGGGCTCGGTGATCCTGAGGACTTCCTGGACCCCGTCGAGCACTTCCAGCAACCGCGGATCCCCCTGGCGATTACCGCCGACGGCCCCGATCACCGTCTTCAGAGCTCCCGTCGAGCGGTGCACGTCGAAGCCCATCTCCACCAGCTGGGCGATTACCCTAGCGACCTGTTCGTCGGTCGCCTTCTCCCGCATCACAACAACCATAAAAGGAACTCAGAACAAAGAAGTCAGAACAAAGAACTCAGAACAGAGAAACACCACTAAGCACCTGATTGTACGTCCGCGAGCCGCTCGAGCCGTCTGGCCTCGTCGATGACCCGCTCGAAGAGGCGCTTGATCGCTGCGTCGTCGAGCGGCCCGGTATTGATCCGCTGGACGTGCTCGAGCACCTCCTGTTCGCGTAACGGCTGGTAGATCTCGAGCCCTTCAACCTTTTTGCACCGCCCAACTTCGAGCGCGCACTGCGCCCGCGCGTTGAGCAGCCGGACGATCTGTTCGTCGATCCAATCGATACGCTGGCGGAGGTCGTCGATGTCCTTCATAAGCTGCTTTTCAGCCAGCGGACGTACTCGCCGGCCCGCTCCGCGGCCCCATCCCTGCCCTGCGCGGCGATCACATCGACGAGCGCACTCCCGACGACGGCCGCGTCGGCGGTGCGGCAGGCCTCGGCGACGTGCTCCGGACGAGAGATACCGAATCCGATCGCCACCGGCAGATCCGACTGCCGCCGCACCCGTCCGAGCACATCGTCTGCAGCGTGCGACATGTCGTCGCGCGCGCCGGTCACGCCGAGACGCGAGATCACGTAGAGGAATCCCCGTCCGAGCGCAGACGATTTCAGGATTCGCTCGTCGGTCGTCGTCGGGCTGATGAGAAAGATGGGGTCGAGGTCCGCGCTCACCAGTGTGTGTCGCAGAGGTTCGGCCTCCTCGATCGGATAGTCGAGAATCAGTACCCCATCGACGCCGGCGGCCTTGGCCGTGGTGGCGAACGTGGCCGCATCCATGCGCACCACCGGGTTCGCGTAGGTGAAGAGCACGATCGGCGTGTCAACATGCGCCCGAACGTCCCGGACGAGATCGAGCGTGCCACGGAGCGTCATGCCTGCTGCCAGCGCGCGTTCGCTCGCCCGCTGGATGACCGGCCCGTCCGCCAGGGGATCCGAAAATGGCACGCCAACCTCCAGCACGTCAGCCCCGGCGCGCGCCAGCGCGATCAGGATCTGCGCGGAGGTGTCGCGGTCAGGGTCGCCGGCCGTGACATAGGTGACGAGTCCGCCGCGCTTCTCCGCGCGCAACCGATCGAATGTGGTCGTGATGCGCGAGGTCACATCGCCTCCAGGGCTTTCTGCACGCTCAGCACGTCTTTGTCGCCTCGGCCAGACAAATTGACCACCAGGACGGCGTCGTCAGGCATCGTCGGCGCCAGGCGGCAGGCGTGGGCGATCGCGTGCGACGACTCCAGCGCCGGCAGGATGCCCTCCTCGCGCCCGAGCCGCCGGAAGGCCTCCAGCGCGTCGGTGTCATCAATCCAGGTGTATTCCGCCCGCCCCTGCTCGTAGAGGGCTGCGTGCTCCGGCCCGATCGCCGCGTAATCGAGGCCCGCGGAGATCGAGTGTGTCGATTCGATGTTCCCATGCTCGTCCTGCAGCACGTAGCTCCGCGTGCCCTGCAGGACGCCCGCACTGCCGCCGGCAAACCGAGCGGCGTGCTGCCCCTGTGTGATCCCTCGCCCGCCCGCCTCGACACCGATCAGGCGGACAGCCGGGTCGGCGACAAACGCATCGAAGATCCCCATGGCGTTACTGCCGCCGCCGATGCAGGCGACGATGGCGTCCGGCAGACGCCCGACGGCCTCGAGCACCTGTGATCGCGCCTCCTGGCCGATGACCGATTGAAACTCGCGCACCATCAGCGGATACGGGTGCGGCCCGAGAACAGAACCCAGCAGATAGTAGGTGTCGGCGACGTTGGTGACCCAGTCGCGCATCGCCTCGTTGATGGCGTCCTTCAAGGTGCGGCTGCCGCTGTCCACCTGCCGCACCGTCGCGCCGAGCAGTCGCATGCGAAAGACGTTCAGGGACTGTCGCTCCATATCGTCGGCGCCCATGTAGACGTGGCATTCGAGTCCCAGC
>DATLXP010000065.1:0-4981 GCA_035575695.1 Vicinamibacterales bacterium | reverse complement strand
AGGTAGGGCTCCGGCGTATCCTCTTCCTTGCAGTGGGACAGCCCACGCGAGGAATACGCGAACATCATCACGACCGGCATGTGCGGCACCATCTCCGCCGCGTCGTGCAGCGGGCCCGACGGCAGCATCGGCGCGTCCCCGGTCACCTCGCGAACGGCCTCCTCGCAAAGCGAAAGCAGATGGGGATCGAAGAGGCGCGGCTCGATCCGCCACAGTGTCCGCCACTCCACGCTGACGTCGTTCTCCGTCGCCGCGCGTTCCGAGGCGCCCCGCGCGTCAGCCAGCATCCGCGCCAGCACGCCGGCGTCGAGCGCCCGCTGATCGAGCGACATCTCGCACACGCCAGGCACGGCGGTGACGATGCCGGGTTCGGTCTTCACGACGCCGACCGTGCAGACGACGCCGGACGACGGTGTGGAATGACGCCTGGCAATGTCGCGGCAGTCGAGCGCGGTCTGCGCGGCGGCAAGGAACGCGTCGCGCCGCATCGGGATGGGCGTCGATCCCGAATGCGCCGCCTGGCCTACGAAGCGGACCATGTGCCGCTCCACGCCGAACGTGCCGAGGACGACGCCGGTGGGCTTGTTCAGTGCCTCGAGCACGGGCCCCTGCTCGATGTGCAGCTCCAGATAACCCCGCGCGCGGATGCCCCTGAGATGCTGATGGGCCTCTGCCATGCGATCGAGCTCGACGCCGTTGTCCCTCAAGGCGTCCACGAGCCGCGTCCCCTGTGAGTCGACGAGCTCGCGCACAGCGTCGACATCGAGACTGCCGCTGGCCGCCGACGATCCGAGAAGGCTGCGCCCGAACCGTGCGCCTTCCTCGTCAGCCCAGTCCACGACCGCGATCGAGACCGGCGGACGCGAGCCCTGCCACATACGGAGCGCCTCCAGGCCTGCCATGACACCGAGGGCCCCGTCGAGCCAGCCGCCGTTCGGCACCGAGTCCAGGTGTCCGCCGATAATCACGGTCTCGTCGGAGTCTCCCGGCCGCGTGACCCAGTTGTTGCCGGCCGGATCGGTGGTCATGACGAGGCCGAGCTCGGCGACCCTGCCGGCGAACCATTGCCGGGCGTCCCGCCAGACAGGCCCCCACGCAACGCGTTGTGCCCCATCGACCGAGCCGGTGCGCTCGGCGAGCGCGCGGAGGTCGTCAATGACACGCCGTGGATTCATCGTCCGCGGATTATATCGACTCCGGCCCGACCGTCGGCACGGAAGGTGCTGCAACCCCGGCCGAGCCCGCCTAATCGGACCATCCGGTGCGGGTTGTGTACAAAGTAAGGAGAGTCACGTGGGTATTTTCGACAAGCTTCGAGGGAAGAAAGAGCCCAAGCCGAGGGCGGACTTTTCGAATGTCCAGGCGGGCAGCTCGTCCACAGCGGCTGAGCCACCGAAAACGTCGCCGCTCCCCGACATCGGATTCGGCCCCTCCGCGGGCACCACCGGTTCGGCCACCACCGGCACGAGTGGACAGGACCAGACGTACGTGGTGGTCTCGGGGGACAGCCTCTCCAAGATCGCCAAGCGCTATTACGGTGACGCCAACAAATGGCCCCGGATTCACGAGGCAAACCGCGACCAGATCAAGGATCCCGACCTGATCCACCCTGGTCAACGCCTCAAGATTCCGGGCGCGTGAGGAGAGAATGACTATGCGCCAATCACAGAAAGTGTCCCTGTCGATCTGCCTCGCCCTGCTGGTGCTCGCGGCCGCCTGTAAGGCCAAGACGCCGAATGAAACGAACTCGGCGCCGGGTGTCCGAGTCACTGACGTCACGCTGGGCAGGTCCATCGGAGGGGACAAGTCGATCAGCGACCGGACCGAGAACTTCAAGCCCAACGACACCATCTATGCATCGGTCGCGACCGACGGAGCCTCGAGCGCCACCCTTCGCGCGAAGTGGTTGTTCGAAGACGGTCAGGTCGTCGACGAATCGACGCACGCGATCGCGGCGAACAACCGCGAGCGGACGGAGTTTCACATCTCCAAGCCGAACGGCTGGCCTGCAGGGAAGTACAAGCTCGAGGTCTTTCTCAACGACCAGTCGGTGGAGACGAAAAATTTCGACGTGCGCTGACCCTGGCCAGAGCCAGGGTCTCAGGAAGGCCGCGCCGGCGGCAACGATCCTACACCCAGCCCCACGGGGGGCTGGGTGATAGGAAGAAGTTAGCGGTCGCGCCGCACCGTCACCGTGGCGCGGAACTGGCCGGAGTTGTCGGCCGAGTAGTCGTCATTGACAGCGAGATAGAGCCGTCCACCCGTCGCGAGGCGGTTCATCGCCCGTCCGTCGCCAACGAAGATCGCCGCGCCATTCGCAACCCGGGCGATGAGGGCACCCGACGGATGGTTCGGCATCGATGCATTATCTGCCCGGCGATTGCCCCCACCGGGGCCGGCCGAGTCGTTCGAGTTGCCGCTCAATCGGACCGTACCGTCGGCCCGAATGACCAGCACATCTCCGGCGCGCACGTCGATGCCGGTGTCAACCCAGCCGGCTCGTGCACTGACGATGACCTCCATGGGCTGCGTGGGGTTGCTCGGAGGTGTCACGCCTGGCACCGGCGCCGATCCGGAACCTGAAGGTTCCGAGAATTCCTGACGAGACACGGTGCCGTCGCGATTGACGTCCTGCTGAAGGAAGCTGCGTCGCGACCAGTGCCACTCGTCCTGGGACAGGCGGTTGTCACGGTTGTAGTCGAGGCTCGCAAAAAGGTCCGACTCTCGTGTGTCGGGCGTCTCCTCCCCTCTCATCTCCGTCTTGCTCAGGGCGCCGTCGTCGTTCTGGTCCAGCCAGTCAAATGTGTCGCGGTCGCCATGCCACTCGCGGCGCTCGATCCGGCCGTTGTTGTTCGCGTCGAGGTAGTCGAACCGATCCTCGCGATCGGTATCGTCATCGTCATCGGCGTCGTCACCTTCGCCACCCATGAACTCCGCTCGACTCAACACGTTGTCGCGGTTGCGGTCGGCACGCACCCATCCTTCATTGTCGTAGTGCCATTCATCACGGGTCAGCCGTCCGTCGCGGTTGTGATCGAGGGCCGTGAAGCCTTCCTGGGTCCAGTCGTCGAACTCACGGCCCCGTGCCGCCTCGTAATCGTCCTCATCGCGGTTCCGTTGCTGGCGCCGCCCACCCGGTCGCACTTCGTCGCCCGACAGCCTCCCGTCACCGTTCCAGTCGTGGACGCGAAACGACTCGGCGCTCCCCTGCCATTCCTGGCGGGTGATCACGCCATCCCTATTTCGATCCATTCCTTCAAACCGCATCCTCTGACGCTGTTGGGCCTGGGCCGGGGCGGCCGTCAACTGCTGGGCTATTGCTTCAGCTGCCCCCAGGGGCAAGGCTGCACAGACAACTACTGCAAACACACCAGATCGCATGGTGAAATCCTCCATCGGTCAGTCACGCATGAGTCGTACCACCCGACCCCCAACCTTTCCTGACGAAGCGTGGGAACTTCCCGCCCGCGGCGCTATACTGACGCGCTTGCTGGAGGTGTCGCGTATGCGTGTCCGTGTCCTGCTTCTGATTCTGCTTTCGACAGTCGGCCTCCCGCCGGACCGCGTCCACGCCCAGGCCGGCGCCGTGGCCGTGCCACAGACCCAGGCACCCCCGGTTGCCCCGGTCATCACCTCCGCACGGGTCTGGGAGGGTCGCAACGCCGAGTTCGAAGCGTACATTCGCGAGGCGCCGATCGTGCGCATGGAAGACGTGCCGATAGGGGTGACCAAACCCAAGCGCGCGTATCTGACGATGGGAGGTCTCGTGCCGAGCATCGCATGGAAAGTACTGCCGCCAGGACGCCCGCATGGCTACTGGGAAAGCTACAAGTCCGAGATCGCCGGGTACGAGCTGGACAAGCTCCTCGGCATGCACATGGTGCCCCCCACGGTCGAGAAGCGGTGGAAAGGCGAGCTCGGGGCAGCCGTCCTGTGGCTCAAGCCCATACGCCAGTGGAAGGAGGTCGAGCCCCTCCCGAAGCCGGCTGGATGGATGAAACAGGTCGTCCGGATGAAGATGTTCGACAACCTGATCTGCAACATCGACCGCAACGCCGGGAATCTGCTCGTCGACGCCGAGTGGAATCTTTTTCTCATCGACCACACGCGCGCGTTCATCGACGAGAGGAGACTGCCCGTCGCCATGGTGCGCATCGACAGGGAACTGTGGGACCGCATGCGGGCGCTCGACGAGCCGACGCTGACGACGGCGCTCGGCAAGTGGGTGGACCGGCGCAGTATCCGCGCGCTGCTCGCGCGCCGCGACAAGATGCAGACGGTCATCGACGGCCTGTTGAAAAACAGCCCCGAGTCGCTGGTGTACGTGAAGTAATGCGCCTGCGTCTCCCCCTCCTCCTCGTTGTCGTCATTCTTGTCACCAGCCCTGAAGGGCTGAACTACGGACGACCTCACGCCGCCAGCCCTGAAGGGCTGGACTACGGCAGGCCCGCCGCGCCTCGAGGCCGGGTCGTGGCCGTCGGCGACGTCCATGGGGCAGCGGACGCGTTCGCCGCCATCCTGCAGCGGGCGGAACTCATCGACCGGCAGCAGAAATGGATCGGGGGGAACGCCATTCTCGTTCAGACCGGGGACGTGACGGACCGCGGCCCGGGGGTTCGCGCCGCACTCGACCTCCTGATGGCCCTCGAACCGCAAGCGGCTGCGGCGGGAGGCCGGGTGCACGCGCTCCTCGGCAACCACGAGATCATGAACATGCTCGGCGAGACCAGGGATGTCACGCCGGAGATCTTCGCGTCGTTCGGTGGCGAGCCGGCATACCGGGAGGCCTTCGGCCCTGCCGGGCGCTATGGTAGATGGCTGCGCGCCAAGTCGCCACTGGTCCGCGTCAACGATTCGCTCTTCATGCACGCCGGCATCAACCCCGACGTCACGACGGCCTCGATCGATGAGTTGAACGCCGAGGTGCGCCAGCTCATCGCGCGTTGGGACGAAGGGGTCCGGTCCCTCGAGGAGAAACAAC